>NZ_QHLO01000003.1:0-301428 GCF_003185945.1 Auritidibacter sp. NML120636 | reverse complement strand
GGCACGTCGAGGTCTTTCAGATGGCTTGTGTAGGAACTTCCATCATCGGAAGGCCTCGACCTCTATCCAGCTATCGACGCGCCACTTCCCCGAGACCCCCGTCTACACCCTCGATTGTGAAGAGCCGGTAAAAGGCTCAGCTACGTAAGATGGGCAACAAGAAGCACCCCCGTTGATGGCGGGAGAAATTCTCATGGTTGGTGGCTCCGGGCGTGACATCGGGATGGTGCGGGCGGTCACGCGACGAGTGGTTCAGTCGTCTTTACGAATGTAGTAGACGACGATACTGATGATGACGACGAGGAGGATGGCCGCGAAGGGACCGGCGTCGAAGGACCAAGGACCGATCCCGACGCTGTTGTTTGCTGTGATCATGCGTTCTCCTTGGTTCGAGTGTCGGGTTCTTCTGGGACGTATCGTGATTTGAAGATCGTGGTGTAGACGGGGCCGGTGAGTAGCCAAGCGATGTTGATGAGGGTGAGTCGCGCCACCCAGGCCCACAGCTCGTCAGTCCAGAATTCCTCCATCGTCGAAGGCCACGACCAGCCGGAGAACGCCTTCATGATCAGCAAGGCGGGCACGGCGATGGCCCAGGCCGTCAGCACACGCAGCCAGTCTTGCCACTCGTGCCGGACCTTGGCGGGCCCTGTCCGTGGGGGACGTGTTGGTCTGGGGCCGTCGGCGAATCGATGAGCGAACCACACATCGGCTCGGCTGATGATGTAGTGCCCGAATCCGACGCTGAAGCCCAGGTAGGCCCCGGCAAGCCCGTGGACGGAGGTGGGCTCGGAACCGCGGGAGAGATCGAGGCCCACCAGGATGATCAGCACCAGATCGGCCAGTGGCACGCTGAGCAGCAGGGCCGTGCTGGTCCGTTTCAGCTTGAGCGCGTAGCGAGCGAGTAGTCCGAGCACGAGCAGAACCCAGAATGCGATCTCGGCGCCGATGATGGCGCCCACGATCCAGCTCCCAGAGAAATCCATATCTCAACCTTGTCGCATCCGCGTTGTGTCATCATCGACCAGATGACGGCACTTCGCAGGCTGTGCGTCACCCGTTTGGGCTACGCAGGATGGTGCTTGCGCGAGACCCATCATCGGGTTGAAATAGAAGCAAGTGCGTGGACGATCGCGGGTCGCGAGGTGATGGTATGACTGGGACAGGGTCGATCCCGTCGTTACGTCATACGTGGATCACCATCGGGTATGTCGTGGTCGCGATTGGCTTCTGCTTCGTGCCGGGCGCGGGGATCGAGTGGTTCGCGACACCCCGCTCACAGGTCCTGATCGGTAGCATCGCTACCGCGATCGCCCTCGGCATTGTGCATCTGTTCCGGCAAAAGTGGCCCACCGTGGTCGTCGTAGCAGGGCTGGCAGTAATGACCGCTGAGGGCCTCACAACCGGGACCACTTCGGTTGGGGCGATCCTGATCGAGTGTGATGCCCTTTATAGCTTGGTCATTGCCCGACCAACGACGCGGTCCCGGAGACTACTGCCGATGATCGCCGCGGTCTGCCTGTCCAGTGCCGTCGGTGGACTGCTTCTAGCGAACCTCCTCGCGGAGCCATTGTTGCAGATGACTACCTTGCTACTGGCGGTCGGGGTTACTCTGTGGTGGGGCATCACCGTACGAGCACCGATGACCCGCGCCGAGGAAGAACGTGAACGTGCCACTCTCATCGCTGACGCTGTCGCAGCCAAACAACGAGAGGCGCTGGTCGCTGAGCGACTGCAGATCAGTCGCGAACTGCACGACACCATTTCCGGGCACCTGTCTGCCATCACAATCCAGGCAGCTGGGGCCCTGGCGACCACAACACCGCCCACAGCCGAGGAACTGACCGAGCGCCTCGAGCGAGTCCGGGCTCTCAGTCTGGACGCGATGGGCGACATGCGAACCCTGATCGACGTGCTCCGGACCGACACGCCCTCATCCCTCGCGCTCGCCCAGAACTGGTCATCGGTGGACTCGCTCATTGCAGGTGCGCGAGAATCCGGCACATCTATCACCCTGACCGGCGACGACCCCGCGACGATCAACCTGGACCCGCTCGTCTCGGTCACCGCCTATTACGTCCTCCGCGAGGCACTCGTTAACGCCGAAAAACACGCCCCGGGCAGCGATGTGACCATCGATATCCGACACGAGGACGAGGTCCTCGCTATGACCATCACGAACGGACAACACCAGCCTGGGCACGTCGGAGCGATGCCGTCCGGATACGGCTTGATCGGATTGGCCGAACGTGTCCGCCTCTGCAACGGAGAGCTCGACATCGACCGCTCCAACGACACCTGGACCTTGCGGGTCTGTCTGCCGCTGAGAACCGGACGGGAGTCACAGCATGCCTAGACTCGTGATCGTCGATGACCACGCCGCCGTGCGGGCGGGCGTTACAGCCATCCTCACGGCCGATTCGGAAATTGAGGTCCTTGGCGAAGCAGCGACCGGCCACGACACGATCGAGGCCATCCAAAGCCTGAAGCCGGACGTGGTCGTCCTCGACCTCCAGCTACCTGACCGCGACGGCGTTGACATCTGTCGCGAGATCACCGCAACGACCGCCACTCGCGTGTTGATCCTTACTGCCTATGAGATCACCGACAACATTACCGCAGCTCTGGATGCCGGAGCGACAGGGTTCCTCGCCAAGACGGCCGAGCCACAGCAGATGATCGACGCTGTGCACGCTGTCGCAGCAGGACAGGCGTATCTCACCCCGTCGGTCACCCGGCACGTCATCGCACAGGCGACAGGCAAACACCCGCCAGCACATCGAACCAGGGCTGCCGCGCCGGAGCTGACCGACCGCGAGCGGGAAGTCCTGCAACTGGTCGCCGAAGGTCTGACCAACAAGCAAATCGCTCAGCGACTTGTGATCTCCCCAGCCACTGCGAAAACGCACCTGGCGCGCATCATGCAGAAACTGGGAGTATCCACCCGCACACAAGCGGCCATGCTTGTTCGAGCAGGAAACTCACTGGATAACGGAGTGTGAGGCCAGGGCTGTTCCGTCATCAGACGGCCGTGGTCGGGGCGAACGAGAGGTCATCGATCAAAAGGAACTCTCAGAGCCCTCTTCGGCGTGATAAAGGAACAGGGTGTGAGCGTGACAGCGCCCGTTGACTTGCTCAGCTGGGCAGATCTGCAACTCTTGATAGCATAAAACCCGTTCTAGAGAGGGGGTCTCATGGAGGGTGCGCAGTTATTGGCTGACAACCTGCTGTCCATGTGGTGGATTGCGATCGTCGCTGTACTCGCTCCCATTCTCGCGTTGGTGACGAGACGCGTTGTACCGGATGTCGTGTGGTTACTCGTGTTCGGGATTATTATCGGCCCGAACATGCTCGGTTTGGCTGAAAGCACTGAAGCTGTCGAGTTTTTGCGCGAACTCGGTATGGGATTTCTGTTCCTGCTGGCCGGTTTTGAGGTCAATGCATCTGAGATGCGTGGCCGGCAGGGTCGGCATGCCGCCCTGACATGGTTCATTTGCGCGCTTCTTGGTGCTGGGGCTGGGTTCCTCTTGCTCCAAGATGGGTGGCAACTCGCTGTGGTGTTTGGCATTGCCTCCACATCGACTGCGCTGGGTACCCTGCTGCCGATCCTCAAAGACTCGGGAGCCCTGCAGTCACCGTTAGGGCGTGCCACCATGGTGCACGGGGCCTACGGAGAGCTGTTGCCCATCGTGGCCATGTCTTTACTGTTGTCCACCCGGGGTACCTGGCAAGCAACGGTCGTGCTCATCCTCTTCAGCCTCGTTGCCATGATCACCGTGGCGGTCCCGACGCGGATTTTCCGCAAGCTTCCACGCCTGGGGCGGGCCTTCGGGGACGCCTCCGATTCAACAATGCAAACCACTCTGCGCATCACCGTGTGGGTGCTGATCACGCTGATGCTCCTCACCGCACTGCTAGAACTCGATGTGGCACTTGGTGCGTTCTCCGCCGGTCAGCTACTCAACGCAGCGCTCAGCGCTACGTCTCCCGCTCATGCCGACGAGGTGATGCACAAGATCGAAGTCGTCGGGTTCAGCTTGTTGATTCCCGTCTTTTTTGTCACCAGCGGTATGTCGATCGATTTGGGTGCAGTTCTCAGCCAGTGGCCTCTGCTTTTAGGTTTCGTCGTGGTCATTGCTGTGGTCCGCGGGCTACCGGTCTTTGTGCGTGAGCAGTTCACCACGACGCATTCAGGGCTGAAAACCGTGCAAGAGCGCATCGGGCTGGCATTCTATTCAGCGACCGGCCTACCCATCATCGTTGCTGTTACCCAAATTGCAGTTTCGTCAGGTCTCATCTCCACGACCTTGGCCTCGATCATGGTGACTGGAGGTGCGGTAACAGTTCTCATCTTCCCGTTTATTGCCTCCCGGATCACGGCAACCGGCATTACCGTTAACGAGAGTAAATAAGTCATCGGGGGAGAAAGCTTGCCCACGGGGTTGGTGTGGCGAAGCCCAGTTCGTTGGCCATCTCGTGCGATGCGACTGTGGTCCTCTGAATGCTTGTCACTCTACTCAGTAGGCCAGAAGCGACGATGAAATGGATCATTCTTCTTCGAAATAACGTCTTGAGGTTTCTACTTTAGAGTTCCTGAATTCTTTCATGGGTCGACCGGATTGTGCCTGGAATGCTGAGCGTTACATTGTTGCTTGTGAACACGATATCGACAAATAACGTTTTCAAAGGAAAATGTTGGTGTTCTCAAGTGCTATGCGGGTAACGGCGGAGGTAATGACTCGTCCAGGCGTGAGCTGAGAATGACTCATGGTGTAGTTCGTGTGTGTGATTCCCAGTTCTGCGCGTGAGACCTGCGAGTTCCCCATGTGCCGATTCTAAACCCGCTTGTTCTGTCGTCCCGAACGTGCGATGCATTGTCTCGTCGCCGGATAGAGCATGGCAGATGAGCCTATCGCCGCAGGGCACACGGCTAAAGCGAGGCTGTGAGCATCGGGTATAAAGTGGTCACCAGCAAAATCGCCATGACAATGTTGAAGGCTCGGCGCGTGCGGGGCTGTCCGAGCCAATCCCGCAGCTGAGCGCCGAACAGCGCCCAAATCGCCACGCTGGGCGCATTGACCAGGGCATACACCGTGGCGATGAGGCATACCTGCAGAAGATCGATCGAAGCGGGCAGGTAATTGGCCGAAGCACTCACTGCCATGACCCATGCTTTTGGGTTAACCCATTGGAAGGCGGCAGCGCCCAGGAAGGTCATCGGTCGCCTCTGCGAGTTCTCGCTGGTAGGGGAGGGAGCTGTGGCGATTTGCCAAGCGAGCCACAACAGATAGGCCGCGCCAACGAGACGGACGAGCGTGTATAGCGCGGGGAACGTGGTGAACAGCTGGGCAAAACCCAGTGCCACAGAGAACACCAGCACAAAGAAGCCGGTGCTGATCCCGGCTAAGTGGGGCAGCGTTCGTCTCAAGCCGAAATTTACCCCGGAGGCCAGCAACATCAGGTTGTTCGGTCCCGGTGTAATGGAGGTGACCAAAGCGTATCCGGCCAGAGCGAGCAGAGTGTCGACGCTCATGCCGAAACCGACCGGGAGTGGAAAACGTCTCGTGGTTTTGTGGTGTTCATTCCCATAGCATGACACTTATGGGAATACGGTGCAGGTGTCATAGGACACTAAAGGAGCTCGTGTGAAGACACAATCGTCGTGGCATGCGTGGGTCGAGGAGGGCACTGCGACGCTGTACGAGCGTCTCGCAGCTGCGATCGAATCTGATATTAGGAACGGGCTGCTTCCTCCCGGCACCCGACTGCCGGCGCATCGCCAGCTTGCCCAACAATTACAGATAGCAGTAGGCACAGTCACACGCGCCTATTTGCATCTGGAACAGCAGGGTTTGGTTCAGGGCCAGCACGGTCGTGGTACGTTCGTCGCTACATCAGATCAGCCCGGTGCGCCGGCGCTCAGTGGGAGATCCAGTGCGTCCGGCGGGGCGGTAGAGTTGCTTGACTTATCCCTGAATGTGCCACCACCGTTGATCGCTGCGGAAAAACTTGCCACGACATTGGCGCAACTGCCGGATGCGTTTTTGGCCGCCGATTTTTCCAATTACGCAGATGCCTCTGGGGTACCACGGCACCGCCAGGCCCTTACTGGATGGTTGTCTGGGCAGGGAGTTCAGGTCGACGTTGAGCGTGTGCTCATCACCCACGGGGCCCAACATGCACTTGCCGTTGCTTTTGCTGCCACCGCGCCAACTCGGGGAACTGTCTACACCGAACCCCACACTTATGGGGGTGCCCTATCCGCAGTGCGTCAAGCACTCCGACAACTCGTTGCCGTACCTGTCGACGAAGAGGGAATGATTCCCGAGGCCTTAGCCGAAGACCTACAAGGTGCTAACCCTGAAGAGCCGGCAATTGTTTATCTCACTCCAACTCTCCACAATCCCTATGGCATCAGCATGCCACAGCATCGTCGGCGCGAGATTATCGCCGTCTGTCGCCACCACGATGCAACCATCATCGAAGACGATGTCTACTCTACTTTTCGGACGCCCCACACAACCCCGCTGGTCGCACTCGCTCCCGAACGAACCTGGTATATCAATGGCTTTTCAAAGTGCATGGGTCCCGGTTTGCGAGTAGGTGTGCTTATCGCGCCGGCCCAGCAACTACAACGCGCGGCAACGATTCTGCAAGCTACGGCGCTGGCAGTCAGCCCGATCATGGCTGAACTGGCTACACGCTGGATCCAGGATGGAACCGCACGTGACGTCGCTACGGCGTTGCGCGCTGAATCCCAGGAGCGACTCACGCTCGCCGATACCATTCTCGGTGACTACCTCGCGCGTCGTCCTGCCGGCGGTTTCCACCTGTGGCTTCCGCTCCCACGACAGCGCGCCGAGGAAGTCGCTCACCACATCGCGCGTGCCGGGGTGTTAGTCACTCCGCCCGCATCTGTGCTGACCGACCCAGCCGGTCAATCCGCGGGCCTGCGCCTGTGCATTGGCCGTCCCACGCTTCACGAACTCGACCGTGGTTTGCGCAAGTTGCGACGCATCCTTGCCGGACCAGCGCAGCTCGCACCGCCCAGCTGATGCTGTCGATACTGGTGACCCAGTGGATGAAGGGCCGTTACTTGACCTGCTCAATGTTGCCGTTTTCGAGGTCGTATCCCGTCACCGTGAGATTGCTGGCCTGGTGCAACGAGTGATCGATGCGCGGGGGATTACCGCTCAGGCCCTGGGCGGACGGCGCTTGAGCGAGCCGGTATGACCGAAGCGATCGTCTACAGTTCTCGCCCAGACAAGCTAGGCCACAAAGAGCACAAACCATGTCGTGAAACAAGGCGGCGCTTGATGACGATGAGCTTGCGGTCATTCACGCGAGAAATTCATGTCCCGCTTGAGCTGGTACGCGCAGCGACGTATGGCCCCAGTGGCGTCGCCGAACCCAAAGGTTTCCGTGCCCCGGGACTGAATACGCTCGGGAAGAAAGTCTCGGCAACGTATCGACTCGACGGGGAACAGTACTACTGGAATGTCACCGGAGCATCGGATGTGGTGGTCTTCGAGATTGACCCGGATTTTAAATACAGCCGTCTGATTCTCTCGGTGGACGACCCGGTCGGCTGGGAACGAAAAATCAATAACGGGGTGGGAAACCCAACCCCTGGATCACTGGCGTTCAGAGCGTAACAACGCGGTTCGCCTGTTTTCCCTGACCGTTCAGACCAGAAAAAACAGGCGAACCGCCGTGCGATCCTCAATGTTCCTTAACCCTTGAGCTCGTCTGCCAATTGGTGGAACAACTTAGACGCGTTGCCGAACCGGTGCAAGGTCATCGAAATCGACTGTTCCTTGACCCAGTACCGCAGTTCCACTCGACCCGAGTGCGTTACAGGATCATCGAGCAGAGCCACCACTGGACGGTCGGCTACCTTCTCGCGGACCTTCGAGGCGATCTCACCGAGATGCCGAACCCGAGTCCCAACACCGAAGTCGTACTCGCCGCAGGCCAGCTTCTTCGCGAACTCCGTGTCCTTTTCCTTCGCCGGCTTGACGTTGAACTGCTTGGCCACGGTCTTCAGTGCTTTCACCGCACGCTGATCGGCGTCGGGGTGATATGACATCACAGGGGTGACGTCGGCAGTTGCTGCCGCCAACAGGACGCGGACTACGTCGTGGCTGGTTGCTCCAGGAGCCAGGCGAAGGACCACATCAGCACGGCGATAGCGGAAGATATTGGCTTCTGAGGACAAGCCGGTGGGATCCTGAGCGACACCGAATTCTCGGTCCCACCACACGGCGTCATCAGTGGCCGCAACCTTGAGTGCTTCCAGCTCGGTATCAGACACCAACGACTTGGCCTCGGCCGTTTCCAACAGGTCCTGAACGACCTCGTTGGCCGTGTGGGGTGTCGACACCTTGGTGGTGTCTACGGCGTCGTTCCAGGTACCAAACAGCATCACGTAGTTCGGCCCACCGGCCTTAGAACCCAGCCCCACTGAGGACGCCTTCCAACCGCCGAAGGGTTGGCGGCGCACGATCGCGCCGGTGATCCCGCGGTTGACGTAGGCGTTGCCGACGTGGACGTGGTCCAGCCATTCGGCGACCTCGTCGGTGTCCAAGGAATGGATGCCACCGGTGAGACCAAACTCGGTCTGGTTCTGGTACTCGATCGCGGTCTTTAGGTCCTTGGCCTCCATCAGGCCCAGGACGGGCCCGAACACCTCGGTGAGGTGAAAGAAGCTACCGGGCTTGACTCCGGTTTTGATCCCGGGGCTCCACAATCGGCCGGTGTCGTCGAGTTGTTGCGGCTTCAAGAGCCACTGTTCGCCGGGCTCCAGGGTGGTCAACGCGCGGGTGAGTTTCTCGGTCGGCAATTCGGTCAACGGGCCGACGGTTGCCGACAGGTTCTGTGGCCAGTCCACCACCATCGATTTCGCGGCGTCCACCAACTGGCGACGGAACCGCTCGGACTCATAAACGCTACCGACGAGAATACCCAGGGACGCAGCCGAGCATTTCTGACCGGCATGACCGAAAGCCGAGGCCACCAGATCCGCCACCGCTAGGTCGCGGTCGGCCGAAGGAGTGATCACCAGCGCGTCCTTACCGGAGGTCTCAGCATTGATGTTGAGCTCGGGCTTCCAGGAGCGGAACAGTGCGGCCGTATCGGAGGCGCCGGTGAGAATAATCCGGTCCACACCCTGGTGAGAAATCAGCTTCTTGCCGGCATCGCCTTCATCAGGGTAGATCCCGTGCAACACCTCCCGCGGTACTCCGGCATCCCACAGGCATTCCAACAACGCCATCGAACAGTGCGGTGTGGGGGTCGATGGTTTGTGAATCACCGCGGCACCGGCGGCCAGCGCGGCAGCCGTACCACCGGTGGGGATGGCCAACGGGAAGTTCCACGGCGGGGTGATCATCACCAGTTTGTCCGGGGTAAATTCGGCGTGCTCGACCTGTTCGAGAGCCAACGCGCTGTGTGCGTAGTACCGCAAAAAGTCGATGGCTTCAGAGATTTCCGGGTCAGACTGTGCCACGGACTTACCCACCTCGGCGGCTGCCACTGCGGCGAGGTGTCCTCGGCGGGAGGCCATGATATCTGCGGCCCGGTAAAGAATCGTGGCCCGCTCGGAAGCGGGGCGGGCGGCCCACTGCTGGCCAGCAGCGCGCGCATTGGCCACCAAAGCGTCAACGTCTTCGGTGGCGACTTTCTCCGGTACCAACTGGTGGTTCAGCCACTCGGGGGTGGCCCGTTCGATGACCTGTTCGGCCCAACGCTGGTTTGGTTCCAACGACGGGTTGGTGTCGGGCTCATTGCGAAACTCGGGGACACCTTCGGAGTACTCGCCGGGCTGGTGGGACTCTTCGGCGAGCCGATCCTGTTGGTGGTTGGGTCCGGGAGCAACGGTACCCTCCGCGACGAGGATGGCTCCCAGCGATTCTACCGCGCTGCGGAACCGGGATTCTTCGCGACGGAAGATCTCGCTACCCTCACCTTTCTTGTCCACCGAAAGGTCAAAGATGCCCGACATGAAGTTCTCGCTGGAGGCGTTTTCCTCCAGACGACGCACCAGGTAGGAGACCGCGACGTCGAACTCCTCGGGACGGACCGCCGGAACGTAGAGCAAGAGCTGGCCGACATCGTCGCGAACGGTGTGCTGCTGTTCGGCGGCCATACCCTGTAGCATCTCGAATTCCAGGCGGTCGGTTACCCCGCGCTCGCGACCCAGCAGGTGGGCGAAGGCGATGTCAAACAGGTTCTGACCGGCCACGCCCAGGCGGACACCGCGCATCCGCTCTTGGGTGAGCAACCAGTACAGCACGCGCTTGTAGTTGGCGTCGGTGGCTTCTTTGGACTCACAAGTGGCCAGGGGCCAGTCCTGAATATCGGCGTGCACCGTTTCCATGGCCAGGTTCGCGCCTTTGACCAAGCGGATCTTAATACCCGCACCGCCGTTGTTCACCCGGTCATTGGCGAACTCGGCCAGTTCCTGGACTGCGCCTAAGGCATCGGGCAAATAGGCCTGGATGACGATTCCGGCCTCGTAGTTCTTCAGCTCTGGCTTGGACAGCAAGCGCTTGAACACTGCGATGGTTAACCGCAGGTCCTGGTACTCCTCCATGTCCATGTTGATGAACTTGGTGCCAGCCGGTGCTTTGGCTGCCTCAAGGTAGAGGTCGGTGACCCGGTTGACCACGTAGTCAACGGTCTCTTCGTAGCCCCACATCGAAATCTGGCTGGCAATCGAAGAGGCTTTGATCGAGACGTAGTCCACGTCATCGCGACGCAACAACCGCACGGTGTCTTCGAGGTGCTTGGTGGCTTCGTCTTCACCTAGCACCGCTTCACCGAGCAGGTTGATGTTGAGTCGGTTGCCCTGCTTTTTAATTTCTTTAACGGCCTTGCCGAACTGTTTATCGCGCGCATCGACCACCATGTGGCCCACCATCGACCGCATCCGCCGACGCGCCACCGGCACCACGATATCCGGCATCAAACGTCCCAGAGCAGAGCCAGCTTTAATCTGCGCACGATCGAGCGCATCCAGAGTATCGGGAGCGATGTCGCCTAGCTCGTTCAGTGCCTTCGCGGCTGCCTTGGTATCTTCGGTGCGGATCACGCGGTCTACAAAGCCCACGGTAAAGTCTAGGCCCGTGGGGTGAGCAAGGACCTGAGAGAGTAGTTTGGCCGAGCTATGAGGTTTGACCCCGGATTCTTGGGTCTTCTGCAACCAGGTTCTGACCTTCTGCACGGCCTCATCGGCCAATCGGCGGAGCTCTTGCTGCACGCCCTGTTCGGTGGAAGTGATTTCGCTCATCAGCTTCGTCCTCTCCTGACGTTGGACGACCCGGTATTCAGTAGTGTGTTGTGGGTCTCGTAGACATCGTAAGCAGTAGCTTTTTATCCTTCGTTAAAATCGAATGAAATCCTCCGACTCCATCGGAAGACGCTGAAAGACGGGGAGGGGTACCGTGCTGAATCTGCATCGACTCCAGCTATTTCATGAGTTCCGCTTGCGTGGCACGATCTCAGCGGTGGCCACCTCGTTGGGGTACAGTCCCTCCACGGTGTCCCAACAGCTGACACTGTTAGAGGATGAAGTTGGGGTGGCCCTGTTTCACCGAGGCGGACGTACGCTACGGCTCACGACGGCAGGTCTTCGTCTGGCTGAACATGCTCAGACGATGCTGGATCTGCAAGAAGAGGCCTTGCGCTCGCTGACATCTGCTGAACCGGAAATCGGTGGCCTGCTGAGACTGTCGGTTTTTCAGACCGTTGCTCTCACGTTGGTCCCGGTCGCGCTGAGTCAGTTGCGCGCCCAACACCCGGAACTGCGGGTGGAGATTGTGCAGGCACCACCGGAGCGGGCCTTATTTGATCTGCAGGCTCGACGCCATGACTTGGTGGTGGCAGAGCAATATCCGGGGATGAGCAGGCCGAGGCAAGCTGAGTTTGACATTGAACCGTTGGGAACCGATTCCCTGCGTCTGGTGGTCCCCCAACAGCTATCCGGGATAGACGCCGAAGACCTGGATGCCTATCCCTGGGTGATGGAGCCGGCTGGAACCGTAGCGCGAGAATGGTCCTTACAACAATGTCGGGCCCTGGGTTTCGAACCAGACGTTCGGTTCACCACGGACGATCTCGCCGCCCAGCTGAGATTGATCAGTGCCGGGCTGGCTGTTGGGATTCTGCCGGAGCTCTTCCTGGCTGGCCATCGACTCGACAGCGTGGCGCTCAGGCCATTGCCGCAGAACCCAGAGCGCAGTATCTTTACCACGGCTCGCCGTTCTTCGGTACAGGCGCCAGCGGTTCACGCCTGCCGGCAGAGTCTGGCGGAGGCGTTTAAACAATTCTCTCGTAAAAGCTGGCGTCACGATTCGCCGTGACGTTGTCTGATGGGGCACCTCTGGGTGACGATAGCTTCCCCGAGAGCCCGGGTCTCCGTACAGTGGGGGGAACAACTATTGTGATAGGGAGCACTCACGGAAGGAATTGCGGATGTCTGCTCAGATGCCACCGGTGGTGAACGAAAACGGATTATGGTTTGAGGACCTCTACGAGGGCTACACCTTCACGACCGGCAGCCACGAGGTGACTGTGGAAGAAATCATTGCCTTCGCACAGCGATTCGACCCGCAACCGTTTCATACCGATGCAGATGCGGCCACAGCAAGCCTTTTCGGCACGCTGGTGGCCTCCGGGTGGCATACCGCCGCGATGAGCATGCGCCTGGTGATCGACTCTTTTCCTGTTGCCACCGGTGTGATCGGGGGACAAGGCGAGATAGCCTGGCCCTCTGCAACATTGCCGGGAGACATCCTGCGCGCAGAGTGCGTGGTGGAATCACTGCGGGACCCCGGCCCTGAGTCCCCGCGAGCCTCCGGCTGGGTGAAGAATACGACCACGAATCAACACGGTGACATCCGGTACATCTCACGGCTCAAAGCCGTGCTGTGGAAGGATCCGGCACGACGTGAGATGTCCATGTCTGGGCACGAGTGAAACGAGATGGAGATACACTCGTGGCCCAGCCGAACCAGTGGTTCGTGCCGGGCCACGAAAGTGTGAGCTCGCTGTTAGTCTCGAAAGGATTAGACAGCGGTGTACCCACCATCAACGAGGTGGTAGCTACCGTGGATGAAGCTTGCTTCGTCGCTGAGCAGGAAGGCGGCTACATCGGCAACTTCCTGGGCGCGACCCAGCCGGCCTAGCAAGTGCTTATCGGCCAACGACTGCTGAGTCTCGTCGTCGAGGTGCTTCTCGATCAAAGCGGTCAGGATGTAGCCGGGACCTAGGGCGTTGATGCGCAAGCCCTGCTCGCCGTATTCCGCAGCGGCGGTCTTGGTCAAACCGACCACGCCGTGCTTGGCGGTGACATAAGCGGCTGCGTGGGGGAATCCGACCGACCCCAGAATGGAGGCCAGGTTGACGATTCCGGACGCAGCGGGATTCTTGAGCAACTCAGGGATCTGGTACTTCATGCCGTAGAAGACACCGTTGAGGTTGACGTCGATGACCTTCTTCCAGTCATCGAGCTCCACGTCAGCGACCGGGACCGGCTCGCCACTGATACCGGCGTTATTCACCGCGTAATTCAGTCCACCGAAGGCATCTACCGCAGCCTGGACCGAAGCCTTCGCATCTTCCGGGACAGCAGCGTTGGCTTCAACAGCCTTGGCTTCACCGCCGGCTTCGATGATCTCGTTGGCTACTTTTTCTGCGTTCTCGAGGTTGATATCGGAAACCACGATCTTCAGACCGTGCTTGGCCAGGGTCTTACTGATGGCTTCACCGATTCCGGCGCCACCACCGGTGACGAGTGCGACCTCACCTGTGAAATTCATGGTTCAAACTCCTTCTGCCCAGCAGGGGCGTGGTGTTATTAGTGTGTTAGACATCAACACTAATCCTGACGCGGTTAAAACACCCGGCCCGGTTTTCTGCGAATTTGCAAAAACCGGGCCGGAGCAACGGGGCGATGAATCGCGTTAGGCGTTGGCCGTGACTTTCTCGGAGGCCATCAGCTCATCGAAGGCCTTCCGGTTCTTGGCCAAGTAGGCCGCGCGCTCAAATTCCTGCTCCACCTCGGGGTTGGGCTTGTAGGTTACTGCTGAGACAATCAGGGTCACCAGTAGCGACAGAATGAAGCCCGGTACGATCTCGTAGAGGTCGAAGATGCCACCGGTCAGTTCCGCCCAGACGAACACGACAACCGCGCCGACGACCATACCCGACAGCGCGCCCCAGTTGGTCAGCTTCCGGTAGTAGAGGCTGAGCAACACGAGCGGGCCAAAGGCAGCTCCGAAGCCAGCCCATGCGAAGCCCACCAGTTCCAGAATCGTACCGTTGGGATTCAGCGCCAGCAGGCCAGCAATGATGGCCACCAACAGCACCGCGCCACGGCCCATCAGTACCAGTCTGCGGTCGCTGGGTGGATCCTTGCGGACCACCTTGTAAATGTCCTCGACCAGAGCCGACGAGCACACGATCAGCTGTGAGGAGAAGGTCGACATAATCGCAGCCAGCACGGCGGCCAACACGAAACCGGCGAACAGCGGGTGCAGCAGTGCCTGGGACATCAGCAGCACGATGGTCTCGGGATCGGCCAAATCAACATTGTTTTGGTGTACCCAGGCCACACCGATGAGCCCGGCGAAAACGGTTCCGGCCATGGAGATGGCCTGCCAGGCCAGCCCCACACGACGGGCCTGCTTAGCATCCGAGGGTGCACGCAGTGCCATGAAGCGCACCACAATGTGTGGCTGTCCGAAATAGCCCAGGCCCCAGCCAATACCGGAGGCAATCACGATGATGGAGGCAGTGGTCAGTCCACCGCCGCTGAAGCTCAGGTGGTTGGGCTCCAGCGTGTTGATCAGTGAGACGGCTTCGCCCCAGCCGCCCACGGAGATCACTGCAAAGATCGGGACAATGATGAGCGCGATAAACATCATCAGGCCCTGGACCACGTCGGTCAACGAGGCACCGAGGAAGCCACCGAAGAGCGTGTAGAGCAACGTAACGGCGGCGACGATGAGCATACCGGTCAGGTAGTCAGCCTCGAAGGACGATTCGAAGAAGACACCGCCAGCGACCATCCCCGAGGAGACGTAGAGCGTGAAGAAGACCAGCACGATGACCGAGGAGACAATTCGAAGCACGCGGGAGGAGTCGCGGGTGCGGTTTTCGAAGAAGCTCGGTAGCGTGATGGAGTTGCGAGAAACCTGAGAGTAGGCGCGCAAACGTGGAGCAACAATAAGCCAGTTGACGAATGCGCCGATGGTCAGACCGATTGCGGTCCAGGCCTCAATGAGTCCGGCAACGTAAATGGCGCCGGGCAAACCCATGATCAGCCAGCCCGACATATCGGAGGCACCGGCCGACAGCGCGGCCACCCAGCCGGGTAGTCCCCGGTTGGCCAGCATGTAGCCTTCGTGGTCGCTGGTCCGCAGATAGGCCGCAACTCCGATGCCGATCAGCACTAAGAAGTAGATGCCTATCGCAAGGTAAATGAAAAATTGGTCGTTCATTGATAAAGATCCAAGAGGTAAGTGATGGTCGTTAATGGACAACTCGGGGCGAGTCAACCCCGCCCCGAGCACCCGGTTAAGTATAGGGGTGGTGGGTGGCTGTGGCTACTACGCTCGAGAACTGTTCCCCCCCCTGGTCTTGCTGCGAACCGCTAAGATGAAAACCATGCCATGGTGGTGAAGGCCACTGTAATCATCACAGGATGAAGATAGAGGGCTTGAGTGAGTTTCGAATCCGACCTGTCCCCGGAGATGTTAAAACCGACCCAGAGTCCGGATAACCGACCCGATGCTCGTGGACCAAAGACGCTGGAGCAGGCGATCGCCGAATCAACGCGACAAATGCGTAAAGCCCGTCGTCTCACATTGGCGGAACTGGCTGGGCGGGTTGGTATCTCACGTCAAATGCTGTCGAAAATCGAAAACGCGCAGACCTCGGCCTCCTTGGCTACGGTGGATGCGCTGGCTCAGGGGCTGGAAGTCCCCGTGACCAGCTTGTTTCGAGGTGCTGACTATGAGACCCAGGCAGTCTTTGTCAAAAATGGAGGCGGACAAGAAACCATTCGCCGCGGCTCCCACTTGGGCCATCTCTACCACTTGCTGGGAAAATTAACCGGTCACCACAGCAACCTCGAGCCACTGCTGGTCACGCTGACTGAGGACTCGGAGACCGTTCCGCTGTTCCAGCACGCCGGAACCGAGTTCGTCTATGTACTCGAAGGAGAGATGGAGTACCAGCACCAAGAAACCACCTACCACATGCAGGTCGGCGACAGCATCACCTTCGATGGTGAAGGAATCCATGGGGCGACGAAGATTCTGCAGGCACCGGTCAGGTTCCTGTCGGTTTTCGTCTCCGATGAAAAAGTCCTGCACAGTTTTGAGCCCGAGGAAGGCTCTGCTACGGAAGAGCAGTAGTTCTCCGTCGGGTTTGGAGGGAAGCTGAGTAACAGGCGAGGAGTTAGAGCGCGTGGATCCCCACTTCTGCTGTGTCCTGGTGTAGTTCCTGAGGCCTGCGTCGTCGGGTGTGGGGTCGGTGCAGGAGAAAGACGATGGTGCAGGAGAAAGACGATCATGGGATGAAGGAGAGGTCCGTGAGGTTGTGGTCATTACACCCGCATCATCTCGATGCCAAGGGTCTTGTCGCGTGTTGGCGCGAAGCATTGCTGGCGCAGAAGGTGCTTGCCGGCGGAACAGTCGGCTACCGCAACCATCCACAGTTGGTGCGCTTTTGGGAACAACAGTCCCCATTGGTAGCGATCGGGGCCTACCTCACCGGAGTACACGACCAGGCCACCGACCGCGGATATCGCTTCAACCCAGAGTTAATCCAGCGTCCAGTCTCCGATTGGTCTTCGGTAGCCCCGATCACTGTCACCGACGGGCAGGTGGACTACGAGTGGAACCATTTAGGCGCTAAACTTGCCACGCGTTCGTCCGCCGACTACCGGCGCTGGCAAACCGAGTCTGCCGAAGTCCACCCGGTGTTTCGCGTCGTTCCCGGTGAGGTCGCTGACTGGGAAAAGATGTGAAAAACCTCGCAGGGTACCACCCCGTTAGGTCTCCGGGTCGGCTTCTAGACTGGGGATATGACCCACGATCCCAACACACCCGATTCCGCTGTCACCGGCTCAGGATTCGACTTCCACACCCGGAAATGGGTTAAGCCAGAAGATCTCAATGCCCACGGCACCCTCTTCGGTGGCGCCCTGGTGCGTTGGATCGACGAAGAAGCCGCCATCTACGCGATTTCGCAGATGGGCAATAAACGTGTGGTGACCAAATTGATCTCCGACATTAACTTCATCTCCTCGGCCGTGCAGGGTGACCTCATTGAGCTCGGGCTGAATGTCACCGGGTTTGGGCGCACCTCGATGAGCCTGTCTGCCGAAGTTCGGAATATCGAGACCCGGACCTTGATTCTGTCGGTCGACCAGATGGTGTTCGTGGCATTGGGAGAAGACGGCCGGCCCGCTCCGCATGGCTATACCGAGATCGCCGACGATCACGACCGTATTCCTACCCGATAACCCCGTGTGAGCTCGCCAACTTGTGCGTGAGGTGCATCACTGTCTAGAGTTACGCAGGTCTCAATAATTTATACCTGCGGAAGGTAGGGCCTGATGCACAACGAGCAGAGCGCACCGTCGCCAGAAAAGAAACCTCGTCGCCGAAGTTGGTTTGGTCCCGGTCTGTTGATCAGTGCCTCCTTTATCGGCCCGGGGACTGTCACTACTGCCACCGTCGCCGGTGCAGATTTCGGGTTCGCCTTAGCCTGGGCCGTGGTGTTCTCCATCCTGGCGACCATCATCTTGCAGGAAATGTCGGCCCGCTTGGGCGTGATGACCAATAAAGGTCTTGCCGAAATCATGCGCGAGACCTTTACCCATCCGCTGAGCAAGACCTTCATGATCGTGTTGGTCGTGGCGGCGATCGGTGTGGGTGGGGCGAGCTACGCCGGAGGGGACACCACCGGTACTGCTCTGGCCATCGACCAGCTGATTCCGCTCCCGATGCCGGTCTTGGCGGCCATTGTCGGTGGCATCTTGCTCCTGTTGTTGCTGACCGGTAGCTACAAGGTAGTTGAGCGGGTGATGACCGTGCTGGTGATCATCATGGCACTGGTCTTTTTCCTCACCGTGATCGTGGTGCGCCCAGACTTTGGGGCCTTCCTGTCGGGCGTTTTCGCACCCAGCTTGCCGGCCGGATCCGCGCTGACCGCTATTGCCTTGATCGGTACCACTGTGGTGCCTTATAACGTCTTCCTCCACTCCTCACTGGTCCAGGAAAAGTGGGGTCATGAGCCCGACCGTGAGCAGTCGCTGAAAGAAGCCAAAGTTGATAACGCCGTGTCGATCTCGATTGGTGGTTTGATCACCTTGGCCGTGCTGGCCACCTCGGCCGGAACGCTGTTCGTGCACGGTGTCAGCGCCCAATCAGCTGCCGATATGGCCACCCAGCTTGAGCCCCTCCTCGGGCCGGCTGCCCACTGGGTATTTGTCGTTGGGCTCTTCGCTGCCGGTTTGACCTCCGCGCTGGCCGGGCCACTGGGTGCTGCCTACGCGATTTGCGGGATTGTCGGCTGGAAAGCCGACATGAGCTCCTGGCCCTTTCGGCTGATCGCGCTAGGCGTGGTCGTGATCGGCATCATCATTGCAGTCACCGGGGTCAATCCGGTGACGGTGATTGTTGTGGCCCAAGCTGCCAATGGGCTGATCTTGCCGATTATTGCCGGTTTCTTGCTTTACACCATGAATAAGGCCCGCGCATTGGGCACTCACCGTAATGGTGTGGTCGCCAACATCCTGGGCTTTGTTACCTTGCTGGTGGTCACCGGATTGGCGATCTACCAGCTGGCGGATCTGTTTATTGGCTAGTTGCCACTGACCGCGTGGTCGTCCACGGCTGCATCCGACGGATCGGCCTGCTGAACCTCAGTCGGATCCTGACCGCGTTGATCTGCCCGCAACGCCTCGATCAGCTGTGCCTTATTCAGTGCTGAGCGTTGCGGCAGGTCACGCTGTTGGGCGTAGACATAGAGCTCCGCCTTGGACAGCCTGGAGTAGTCGGCGACCAGCCGGTAAGGCGGTTCGCCCTTGGCCTTCCAGTATCCGTGCACGTAGCTGTCGGCCTTGGACAGCTCCCAGCCGGAGCGGATGAACTCCCGCAACGGTCGCACCAGTGAGGATTCACCGACCAACCAGCCGAACACGTAGCCCTGTGGGCGGGGTAGCGAGGTGACCTTATCGACCAGCTCGTTGAGCGCCTCATTGTTTTCGGGTGCTTCTAGCGCGTCGTCCGGGTGTGTCGGGTAGGCCCAGGTGATGGAGAAACCGGTCGGCAAATCCAGTTTGAACACTGCATCCGGGCCACTGGTGAGCACAAACAGCGCGCCCTGGGCGTTGGGCGGGAGCACATCGATCCAGCGCAAGGTGGAGCCCAGCCCGGAGTCATCGGTGATCATCAGGTAGAAGTCGTAGTCGTTGGAGATCTTCAGCCCGGACTTCACACCCTGAATCCACACGGTGTCGCCGGGCTGGAGGTCCTCGGCCCATTCGGTACCCGGCCCACGTTGGTGGCGGGTGACGTATAGCTCGATCGCGCCGGTCTCGGGCCAAAACCGTCGCACACTGTACTTGCGGGAGGCCGGCTTGGCCTCATCCCAGAACGGCAAGACGCCCTTGTCGGTTTCCCGCACCGTGCTGGGGGTCTTGACGCTTCCGTCCACGTCATGGGGTGGGATGAGAACACGCACGTACTCTTCGACGAGATCTTCACTGACCGGCCGGATGTCGTCGGTTGCCGGGGTCAGCACCACGGAGATGAGGGTCGCCGAGATCGGGGTGATAGATTCAGCGCGCATCTGGTGGTGGCGTTGTGGGATCTTGACCTTGGCCTGTGCACGGGGACGCTGTGCCAACTGCTGTGAGGTCTCCTCAGCGTGTGCGAGCTGGTCTTTCAGCTCGCGCTGGGATTCTTTGGTGGCTTTCTTCTGTTGTTTCAGCTCGCGTTCGGCAGCCTTGAGTTTTTTCTTCAGGTCTTTCTTCTTCGAGCTCACAGCGATCTCCGAGGACAATCACGGCATGCACGCATGCCCCAGCGGTTCAGCATTTTTAGGCTACGTCGTGCGGTGGACAGACTCCAAAAAATGTGAGCGAGACCGCCTGTCAGCTCGGCGTGCTACCGGGGTGAGGGGCTGTCGTCGGCCGGGGCTCTTTCCTGCAGTGCCCGGCGATGATCGAGCAGGGCGACCATACTGGCGCCGGCCATGCAGAAGACAATCACTGCCAGGGCGGTCATAAAAGCCACGTCCCAGTTGGCTGCTGAGGAGAGCTCAAACAAGATGGTGGTGATCAGCGCAGTACCCATCGCGGTGCCAATGCGTTGGCCGGTCTGCATCACCCCGGCCGCCGCCCCAGAATTCTGGACCGGCACATCCATCAGGGTCAGGGTTTGATTGGGGGAGACCACCAGGCCTTGTCCCATCCCGCTGATGGTCAGCGCCAGCATCATCCACCACGGGCTCAGGCCCCAGACCAGGTGACCGGCGACCACACCGGCAGTGAGTGCCATCGAGACCATGACAATCCCCATCCCGATCGCGACCAGTTTGCGGCCGACGTTCAACACGAGTTTGCCACCCAGCTGTGCCGAGAAGGCGCCGATCAGTGCCGACGGCAGACCGATCAGTGAGGCAGCCAGCGCGGAGAAATCCATCCCGGCCTGCAGGTACATCGCCACGCTGACGAAGATCGAGGTGGAGCCGGTGAAGTACAGTCCGATCAGTAACGCGCCGTTGCGATAGCCACGGATGCGAAACAGGTCGAGGTTGACCATCGGGTCATGGCCGGCCCGGCGGTAATGGTGTTCCCAACCCAGCCAGCCGATGAAGGCCAGCAGACCGGCGACCAGGATCAGCACCACCCACCAGCCTTCGGTGAGTTCGATGAAGGCCAACATGATCAACAGCACCGCAACTGCTAGGGTGATCATCCCGACCGGGTCAAGGTCGGGGTGGGCGCGTGGGGCGACATCTGCGGTGCTGCCGGGCCGTTGCCAGGCCGAGGCGGGAAACCACCAGCGGGCAAAGATCACGGCAAAGATGGCGATAGGGACATTGACGAGGAAGGTCCAGCGCCAGCCCCATTCGGGCCCGGCCAGGCTGATCAGGGTGCCGCCCAGGACCGGGCCAATGGCCACCGAGACCGAGATCAGACTGCCGGAGATCGCAAAAGCTCGGGCGCGTTGTTGGCCACGGAAGTATTGCTGAATAAAGCCCATGGTTTGGGGGTTGAGCAGACCGGAGCCGATTCCGGTGAGCACGCGGGCGGCGTCTAGCACCAGCCCGGTCGGTGCTAGGGCCGAGAGCAGAGAGCCGACGCCGAACAGGGAGACTCCGGCGACGAAGAGTTTGCCCCGTCCGTAGATGTCGCCGGCCCGTCCGCCGGCGACCAGGGTGATACCAAAGGCCAGCGTGTAGCCGGAGAGTACCCACTGAATCTGGGAGGTGGTGGCATCCAGGGTGGTCGACAGGGAGGGGAGGACAACGTTGATGCTGGAGACCGCCAGCAGAGACATAAACATTGGCACCATCACCACCGCCAGAAGTTGTTTCTGGGTGGTCGTCATTGAGGGTGCTGAGGACACGGTATTGCTCAGGATTCCGGGGACGGGGCTCGACGGTTAGCGCACGGTCTGGGCGATGCCGGGCCGAGGCTGGGGGAGGGTGATGGCACGCAGGCTGGCCCGTCGGTCGAAGAGCTCTTGGGCCATGATCGGGGTCAGCGCCCGCTCGGGGAACAGCTCACCGAGGATCTCGAAGGCTTCGTGGTCGGCAGGGTCGATGAAACGCGGAACCAGCAAGAGCTCGTTGAGCACTCGGAAATCCAAGTAAGACCAGTTCACCGGCCCCAGGGCGTCCGAATGGGTCTGTGGAGCCGAGATGGGGATAATCGAGAGCCGACGGCCGGAGGCATCAGTTTGCTGGGACAGCAGGGCCTCGGTCTCTGCACTGATGCGGTGGTCGGGATGGGAGGGGTCGTTTTGCTGGTGCAACACCACGGTGCCGGGCTCAATGAAGTTCACCAGGTGGTCAATATGTCCGCCGGTACGCCCCCGGCCAGAACCGCGGGTGAGGCCCTGCGGGATCCACATGACTTTGTTGATCCCGGCCAGCCGGTGCAATTCGCGTTCTACGGTGTCGTGATTCCAACCGGGGTTACGTCGCTGGTCGGTGAGCAGTTGTTCGGAGGCGATGGCGGTACCTGCGCCATCACTAACCCAGGAGCCACCTTCGGCGACCATTAGCGACAGCTGACGGGGGAAGTTCTTCCCGCTGCGTCCAAGTTTTTCGGCCATAGTGCCCGGAGCAATATCATCGAGCCGGTATTCCACCCCGGGGGCGCGACCGAAGCCGTTGAAGGTCCAGTCAATCATGGTGACCCGTTTGCGTCCGGGACGTCCGGACCGGCGCGGAGTGGGGGGATCGGAGACCACAAAACTGGGGCCGGTTCGACCCAAAAGTGCGTTATTTAGTGGCACGTGCAGGCGAGGAATCTCACGCAGCAGATACGTATCAACGGTCTCCCCGTCGGCGGGATCCACCAACATCGCCACCGGAACGGTGCGGTGAATTGTCTCAGCGACCCGGGACCAGAGCCGACGGGATGACGACAATTGCCAGCTGGTGGTGGCATTCAGGGAGTTCAAGGGTGGGAAAGCCATCCAGACGCGTTCAACCGGATCTGATTCAGGAACAAGTTCCCACGCGCTTGTACGCTGCGCGGACTGCATCATCACCCACCTTGTCGCCGTCGAAAAATGGCCCGATGTCCACCATCATACGGGGTTTTATTCACACCCGTGCCGGGGCTGTTTCACGTCTCGTGACCTCGGGGCTAATCTCACGACACCCGGCCGTTCTAGACTAGCTAATCTAAGTCATCTCGGGCTACTTTCACTGCGTGTACACCTGGTGAGTGTGCAACGCTCAATCGTTGCTGATCATTCGACCTCACAGCGCGCACCAGAGATAAGGCACACCACACACAACAGAAAACACCAGAGAAGTCACAATAGAAGAGAGGAATAATGACAATACTGCTGGGCCTGCTCGTGGGATGCATTATGCCAGCACAGGCCGCCATCAACGCCAGGTTGCGCGTTGCGGTCCAATCGCCATGGGTGATGTCGACGATCTCCTTTGGCGTCGGGACAGCCGGGCTCGCGATCCTGGCATTGATTGCCGATGGCGGTATCGGATTCGATCTCGTCGGGGTAGCAACTCAACATCCGTGGTGGATCTGGCTGGGCGGTGCCTTCGGCATGGTGGGCATGACGTCTATCGTGTTGTTGATCCCGCACCTCGGGGCGATGCTCACCACGGTTTCGCTGTTGGTGGGTCAGATTCTCACCGCCGCGCTCGTTGATCACTTTCAACTCTTTAACGCACCCCACCACCGGCTGACCCCGCTGCGCGTGGTGGGAATGGTTCTGGTACTGGTTGGCGCCATCGCCACGGTATATCTGGGCAACCGGGCTAGTCTGAGGTTGCAACGCAACCTGCAACGGATGGCCGATGACGATCCGATGGCCGGTCAGAGCACCAGACAGGTGTTGCTATTGTTGGCCGGTCTGGGCATCGGGTTGCTCTACGCTTTTCAGGCCGCGGTTAACGGCACCTTGGGTGAGGTGCTGGGGTCGCCGGTGAAATCTGCGCTGATTTCTTTCACCGTCGGATTCGTCGGGTTGTTGATCTTGCTGATCATTTTGCGCCCGCGACTGCAACTCACCGACCCCACCGGCAAGGGCAACCCCTGGTGGATCTGGATCGGAGGTCTGATCGGGGCCATCTATATCTACACCACCGCGGTGCTGGTGCCGCTACTCGGTGCTGGGGCTACGATGATTCTCTTGCAAACCGGCATGTTGATCGGCTCACTGATCATCGACTCCTTCGGTCTCTTCCACGCGGCCAAGAAGCCTTTCGTGCCCGCACAACTGTTGACCTTAGTGGTGATGCTCAGCGGTGTCGCGGTCATCGAATTCGTCGGCTGAGCCGTACCGAGCGATCTTGAGGTTTGCCGAGGAGTTGTTGAGAATGAAACAAGACACACGGTGAGAAAGGGACGGTGCACAGGTGAGCCCATCACAGGATCCCATCACGGACGAGTCGGTCCAGGCCTGGGCTCAGTCCCTGGCGCAAACCACCCAACAGCCCCTGCCGACGATTCTGCAAACCTTAGCCACCGATACCGACCGCGAGGTTTTTAGCGAACTCCTCCATCGTGTGATCCGCCCCGATGACCCGGGTGAAACCGTCGACGCCATCACCGAACTGAGGTCTCGCCCACGCCAGGGGTGGCCCGAAAACGTCGAGGCGGCACTGAAAACAGCCGCCCGCTTTGCCCGGCGCGCACCCGGCTATGCTCGCAACCAGATCATCAACGTGATGGCCGAAGGACTGGATGCTGTCATTGATACCCCGCAGACCGAGCCGACCCCCGGTGCCGACCTGCAGATTATGGAAGCTAGCGTGCTCGGCCGGTCGCAGGCTGCCAAACGCGTGGAACGTCTGCGGGTGCTGCTGGACCGACCGGCGTGGGGCTCGGTTACCGTCCCGTTGGCCGAGGTCTTAGCTCCGGCCCCGCACTGGGCGTTCAAAGAAACCATCCGCGACCTGGAAACGGTGCTGGGACCACTGCTGGAGTTACTGGCCAGCACGAACCGGGCCGAGGCCTCAGAGCACCCCGACGACACCTGGGAACCGCGGGCGGTCTTCCTCAAGATCCAGCACGACTTTCAGCTCACGGTGCTCGAGCACCTGGTGCTGAACCTGTGCGAACGCCAAGAGCTGCGCGGACTAGTGCTCGGCCTCGATCTGCCCACGCCCTTTGATACCACCAGCTCGACACAGCTGACCGAGCTACACCAGCGCTTCGCCACGGTCCTCCAGCGGGTCTATACCGCCACCGGCCACCGGGCAGTCATCCGGCTCAACACCGCCGACCACCGCGCGCTGAGCGGCGCCCAGCAGTCATATGCCCTCTGGTCAGCTTGGATTCAGCACGTCATGACCCCTGAGATCATGGAGCGGGCAGATCTGCGGATCCGGGTGGTCAACCCCTGGGATACCCAGCAACTCCACCGGCTGGCCGAACTCTACGACCTCGAAGCACGCCTGCACCCCGGTGGATCGGTGACTACCGAGCTGATGCGAGGTGTACCCGCTGAACTGGTCGAGCACTTACAGGCCGAACACCACCGGGTACGGCGCTATGGTCTGCTGGTGTGGCAGACCGATACCCGGCTGATTATCCGGGCCCTGTACCACCGCCTCCTGCACGGTGACGTGGCTGCGGGCCTGGACCAACAGCCCTTGAACGGGCCCTATTTCGGATTCCAGACCCGGCCGGTGTACCCCCATCAGGATTCTCTGCAGCAGTTACGCGCCGGACGACAGATCCTTGCCTGCCTGCCCGACTCTCAGCTCGGGACACCATCGGTAACGGCACACACGCTGAATACGCCAGATGATGTGCGTGCCGTCGTGGATCGGGCTGTTGCAGCACAGCGACCAGATCAGCAAGATCAGCACCCCGAACCGGATGTCCTCTCCCATCTCTCGGAGCGAGTGGCTGTTGTCGATGAGCTCATCGCGACCATGGATACCCAGCGCGATCAATTGCTGGAGGTGCTATGTTCGGAAACCGGACGAACCCTGACCGACGCGGTGGAAGAATACGGTGACGCCATCGATGCGGTCCGGTGGAACCAGACGGTTGCCCAACAGTTACCCGCGCTACGCGGTGCCCGCCCTGTTGCGGCCACCCCGACCTTGGTTCTCAGTGGCCGATCCCATCCGCTGGTCGAAGTCTTCGGCGTGGTGACGGCAATCTATCTCACCGGCGGAGGCTGTGTCATCTCGCCCGACCCGCTCACGGCTCGCACCACCGCGGTGAGCGTGGACATCCTACAGCGCACCCTGGCCGAGCGTCTCGTCGATTTCGCGGTGGTCCGGGCCGGCGACGAGGACTTTTTGGGTCGAGTGCTCTGTACCGACCCGCGGTGGGCCACGGTCGTGCACTTCGGGCCCGATACCGCAGCCCACCGATTGCGGATCATGAAACCCGATATGCCCTTGATCTCCGGGTTCTCATCGAAAAACGCCATGATCATTACCCCCACCGCCGATATTGACCAGGCGGTGGCCGATGTGGTCACCTCGGCCTTCACCACCGCCGGACAGACTCCAGCGTCGTGTTCGCTCGTGGTGCTGGTTGGTTCCATGACCGGCTCCGCACGATTCAAAAACCAGCTGGTCGATGCCACCGAATCCCTCGAAATCGGATACCCTACCGATCCGCGGGTTCACCTCGGGCGACTCGTGGAACCACCGGCCACACCCCTCAACCGCGGATTGCGCGAATTAGGGCCCGGAGAATCCTGGTGGCTGGCCCCAGCCGAGCAGGACAGCACCGGTCGGCTCTACTCGCCGGGACTGCGAGCCGGAGTGCGGGTGGGCTCGGATGCCCACATCAGCGAATACCGTGGTCCGGTACTGTCAATTATGGAGGCCGACACTGTGGAAGACGCTATCGAGATCATCAACATGACTCCCTACGGTCTCAGTGCTGGCATCCACACCGCCGATGAGCACTCTCAACGGGTTTTTCGGGAGAAGATTCATGCTCCCATCCACTTCTACAACGCGCCCATCAACCGCATCCGCCCTGGAATCCTCGGGCTGACTGGGGTGAAGCACTCCGCCTCCGGGATGTTGGGGGCCCTGGGCGCCCGCTCCTGGCTCAACCAGTTCATGACGTGGCACGACGCTGCCCGCACCACCCCACAATCTCAACCCTCCGCTTTGGTCAGCGCACTGGCAGGTCTACCCACCGCGGTGCAACGCCTCTTGGCCGCGGCCGAAGCCGATGGTGTGGCTAGCGACTGGGTCAGTGAAGCAGCCCGCTCGGATGCCCGCGAGCTAAAAACACTGCTGGGCACCCACCAGGTAGCCTCCCCGGCCGGGCTCCCACGACAGCGCAGGATCATCGTCGAAGCCTGGGCCGAACCCACACCGGTGACCATCCGCTGGGAAACCGGACCGCTGCAACACCTGCTCCGCGTGGTCGCTGCAGGGTTAGCGATCGGTGCCACCATGACCGTCTCAGTGCCCCACGACCTACCCGAGCAGTTGCGCCAGCTGTTGGACCTGGATTCCACCGTGACCTACCGGTGCGAAGACGCCAGTAGCTTCCGGCGTAGCCTCCAAAAACAGCCCGCACCCGAACGGGCCACCGCCAGCGGACGTTTGATTCCCCAGATCACTGCCGAACCCCGGATTCGCCTGATTACCGATCACTCCACCCCCGAGGCCCAAGCCCACGGAAACCAGCTTGCCAGCGCAATCCTGCACGCCCGCGGTGCCGAAGCCCCGGTGACGCTGGTGCACCGTCCTGTCGTGAGTGCATCCCGGCTGGAAATGATGCCATTTGTGCACGAAAAATCGTCTCTGAGCAGTCGTGAAGTGCGGGAGAACTGACGCGACCCGCACCGCAACGGAGCAACGTTACCGGCAAGACACCTCACGTTATTCATACGCTAACCCTCGTATGTTGAGCTAGGCATCACCGGTTACTCACACCTTTGAATATTGCAACAGCGAGGTCGCCGTCGTGGAAAATGCGCCAACAACACGGGCAGAAGCCCGTCGTCAACAACGGGTAGCAGCGACGAACCGTTGGACGCGGCCGGTAGCGGTGGTGGCCGCAACCCTCGCCTCAGCGGTGGCGATCAGCTACAGCGTAATCGCCGATCCCCCGGCCACCTCGGCCAAAGCCGACGGCGATGCTCAACGCACCGTCTCAACGATCGATACGGCTCTGCCACTGGCCTCCACCCACGTTTCGGTCGAGATGGGGGCCACTCTGGCCTCCATGCGACTGGGGCTATCTCCACTGGGCGGACCGGCCTACGATGAAGCCACCCTCAGCGCTGCCGGCATCAATATCCAGCAGGCCGGAGCCGGTGGCATCAAATCCTTACCCGGCGATATCAAACTCTCTCATCCGGTGGCCTCCACCCGCATCTCCTCACCGTTCGGCATGCGGAAGAACCCCACCGGCCCCGGCTTCCAATTCCACATCGGCCAGGACTACCCGGTGCCGTCTGGCACCCCGGTACGGGCCTCGGCGGACGGTACGGTGCGCTTCGCCGGCTGGCACCCCACCGGCGGGATGCGCGTGGAAATCGACCACGGTCACGGTGTGGCCACCGCCTACTCGCACAACTCCCAGCTGGCCGTGCGCGTCGGCGATCGGGTCTCCCGCGGTGAACTGATCGCAGCCGCCGGGTCCACCGGAAACTCGACCGGCCCCCACGTGCACTTCGAAGTCATCGTCAACGGTCGCTGGGTCGATCCGGCCGACTACCTGCCGGCCGTGCCAAACCAGCCACGGGCGATGACCGAAGAAGAACTGCGCCGACTCTACGAGGTGGACGAACCCACTGAGTCCGCCTCCCCGTCGGAGGAACCCAGCGAGTCCGCCTCCCCATCGGAATCCGCTTCACCGTCACCGAGCGCCGCACCGAGTTCGACCCCCCGGGAGTCTCGCTCTTCTGCGCCGTCTCGGTCTTCGGCACCCTCGCGCGGATCCTCGCGTTCACAGGCACCGTCTCGGACGCAGGCCCCCTCGCGCTCGCAATCGCCGAGCCGACCACAGAGCACCCCGAGTCGTTCGTCCTCGGCCCCGTCTCCCCGGCCCTCCCGGTCGACCCCGACATCCCGGCCCACCACCCCGCCCGCCGAGCGCCCCACGCCCACGCAACCGACGGAAACGAAGGCTGCCGCAGCGACCTCGGTCCCCGGCACATCGAACGACTAAAAGACCACGGGGCGATCCTCCCGGTTGCGTTTGAACTCACACCACTTTGCAACGACGGGATCTCTACGCTCTGGGCGCTGGAATCTAGGACAGCTGGCTCACCGCTGGTCCGGCTGTGCCCAGATGAGGCTGATCTTCCTCGGCTCCGAACGAGCTCTGGTGGTAGCAACCGCCGCACTCGGCTGGTGGATACCGCTGATCGTCACGGTCCTGGTAGGCCCACCCAAATGATCGCTCACCCCACCACCACCGGACAGGGTGAGCCTTGTGAGTCTTCGTCCTAGACTAAACACCATGCCCCGTTCCGTCCCCCGCCCCGCTGACCGGCCACGCTCCGCTCCCGGTTGGTTGTGGGTGTTGGTCGTTGCGGCGGTGCTCACCCAGACCGGGGTGCAACTGTTGCGTCCGGTGACCAGCTATCAGCTGCTCTCTTTCGGATACGGTGAAACCGAGATCGGGGCCACCACCGCCGTCTACGCCATCTTGCCCCTCGTGCTCGCCATGCCACTGGGCCGAGCCACCAGCGTTATCGGCGATATCCGTTGGATCATGATCTGTGGCACGGTGCTGCTGGGCGCCGGCGGGGCCGTGCTGGGATCAGCCACCGAGTTGATCGGGGTCTTCGCCGGCTCAGTATTGCTGGGGGTGGGCCACCTGATGTTCACCCTCGCCGGCCAATCAGTGGTCTCGCGCCGATCCTCGGCCACCGTCATGGATTTAGGGTTCGGACTGTTTACCGCCGCTTTCTCGGCCGGGCAAATGCTCGGGCCGTTCCTGTCGGGGCTCATCCTGGGATCTCGGGCTGAAGCCTCCGAGATCACCACCGCTCTGTGGGTCGGCTCCCTGCTATGCTTCGGGGCCGTTCCCCTACTGTTCGGCCTACGTGGTTCCTCGTCCGACCAGGACTCCGTAGCCAGACCCCGCAACGAGGGCGACCAGCGCACCCAAACTGGGAGCCTGCCGATCTCAGGCACCAAACCCACGGCGCTACGGATTCTTCGGGTCCCAGGCATCGCCTCGAACATGTTCGCTGCCCTGGCCATGCTGGCGATGATCGACATTCTCGTGGCGTTTATGCCACTGGTCGGCGAAAGCCTCGGCGTCTCGCCGCTGGTTATCGGGGCGCTGTTGTCAGCTCGGGGGCTAGCCTCGGTGATCTCCCGAGTGTTCCTGCCCATCGTCACCCGTCACGTCTACCGCAATACGGTGCTGATTGGCGCGGTGGGGATCTCCGGGATCGCCGTAGCCTTAGTGCCGGTGGTGCTGAACGATACTGCGGTAGGCATTGTAGCCGCGGGCGTGCTGATCAGTATCGGCGGGGTCTTCTTGGGCTTGGGCCAACCGTTGACCATGACCCAGATCTCCCAGGCGGTACCACTCAACTGGCGCTCGCCGGCCCTGGCCCTGCGGCTGGTGGGTAACCGTGTTGGACAAGTCCTCATCCCGCTGGTGGCCGGGCTGGTGGCGACTCCCTGGGGTCCGGCCGGTGGGATCTGGTGCGCCAGTGCGCTCTTGCTGGTCTCCGCTACCGAACGACTGGGATTGAGGCGATGGGGACCAGATCCCGATGAATGCGACCGCAATAACTAACGAGTGTGCTCCAGGCTGTTACGTAGCCTGGGTTTCATTGCCGGGACCGTGGTCGCGGTGGCGGGAGGCTATCACGAAGTAGACCACCGTTGAGGCCACGACCAGTAGCCCCAGGGTCAGTACGATCCAGACCCAGGTCTGTGAGTTCTGACGGGTCAGCGGGACTGTTTCTTCGCTCTGCTCAGCCTGTTCGTTCAATTGCTTTTGTTCACGTTCTTCGACGGAGTTCTCAATCTCGTCCCAGGACATCGCCGGCGCTGTCGAGCGTTGCTCAGAGGGCTCGACATAGGCGCCCTGTGGCGGGCGTCGTAAGGCTGCGCCCTGATCCGATCCGAGGCCAAAGGCATCGTGGATGACTCCGGTGGGTCCGGAGGCGACATAACCCCTCCCCTCCGGGACGTCCTCGGGGCTCGGAGTCTGCTTGATGTCGGGCTCACCGCCACCCGTGTCGCGGGCCCCACCCGAGCCGTCTGGTTGCTCGGCGCCGGGCTGAGGGGGCCCGCCCGGTTGCTGGGGTTGACCTGGTTGGTGCGGTTCTCCAGGTTGTGGTGGTTGTTCCGGTTGCGCGGGTTCTTCCGGTTGGTCGGGTTGGCCCGGTCTCGGGGTGTTAGGAGCATCAGGTTGCTGTCCTCCAGAATCACTCGGCCTGGTTCCTGGTCCGGGACTGGAAGTGGGGGAAGGGTCCTGGCTGGGGGAGGGAGGCGACGTAGCACTTGGCGACTGACTGTCGGACGGATCGAAGGGGCCCACGGTGACCGAACACGTGGTGATAACCTCGTCGTCGCGGGTGACCTGCAGATTGAGCTCTTCCTGGCGGAGGTCACCGCGTTTGGGCCAGTAGACCACACGGGGTTCAGTGATCCGTACCGTCCCGGTGATAGTGGGTGGAGCTTGGCTGATCTCGTCTCCCTTAGCCAGTCCGGTGAAGGTAATCGTGACCGGGGCCTTAGTGGTCGAGGTCGACTGACACGTGATCTTGTCGTCGGGATCAGCTGAGGATGATTCGGTGGGGTCGCGACTGCTCTGCTCGCTCGTGGGAGAGGACGGCTCATTGGGTGAGGACTGCTCTGTCGGTGAGGCAGAGTCATCGACCAGCTCGGTGGTCGGCGAGCGTGTCCCGGGCTGCAGATGGGGCTCGCCACTGGGGGTGCTGGGTTGCTGTGTGGCACCGGGTGTCTCGGCGGGCGCAGAGGTGGCTGGAAGCGTCGTGAGCGTGAGGGGAGCAACGAGGGAGGCGAGGCAGAGTGGCGTGAGCGCAACGAGACGCCACGACGATTTCACCGTGCGCATTCTCACTCCTTGGGGGCTCTCGAATCGGTGTGACCCGGTAGGTCTGCTGGCTAAGTTCTTATGGCATTCCGGATAGTGCGCGGACTTGTCGTGCTTGAAGCCCTCGGTCGGAGGGTTCAAGATCAAATTCTACGCGTTGACCTTCAAGAAGTTTCTTGAATCCTTCATGGTCAATAAATTTATAGTGTACGAACACGTCATCGTTTTGGTCGGAGGTAATAAAACCATAGCCCTTTTCGGCGTTGAACCAACGAACAGTGCCTTGAGGCATGGCCGAGTACTCACTCCCTGCTGCGTGCCGCAGCGTTGTCTCCAGACGTCACGGATCTGCACGACGTCAATTCAGGGACTATTCTAGCCAGAATGTGAGCCAGTATTGGTGTGATTAGCGGGAGCTATAGCCACGTAACTTATCTAGTTGGCGACGTTCTTTCTTGGTCGGCCGCCCGGTTCCGCGTTCGCGATAGGGTACGGCAAGTAAGTGTCGCGGTATGGGTTCTGGAGAGTGGTCAACATAGTGCTGGACGGCCACCGGGGCCCCAACGCGTCGGGAGAGCAAACCGGTGACTTCGAGAATGCGTTCGCGACCGGGTTGACGGAAGCTCACGGTATCGCCGACGTGGACTTTTTGGGAGGGTTTGACGGATTCACCGTCAATTTTCACGTGCCCGCCTTTGCATGCTGCGGTGGCTGCCGAACGAGTTTTATACATCCGCACCGACCAGAGCCAGACGTCGATGCGCACCGCTGAGGGATGACCAGTGGCAGTGGAGTTACTCATTGCCTTCGGCAGTCTTCAGATCTCGGAAAGCTCGGCGGTGTCGCACCAGCGGTGAGGTTTGCTCGGTGCTGGAGGCCAGACCGTGGACTTCGAGAAGGACAATGTGGTGGTCGCCAGCTGGCAATTCGGCGTAGACGGAGGTGTCCAACCACTGGGCGGCTCCCTGAAGGAAAATAGAACCGCGTTCGGAATAGCGCAAGTCCAATCCGGCAAACCGGTCCTTACTGCGTGAAGCCAGCTGGGCGCAGATGTGAGATTGGCGTGACCCCATGATGGAGACACCGATGTGATCGGCTTCCCGCATCCGGGGCCAGGTGCGGGAGTGGTTCTGAATGGCAAAAGACACCAGAGGCGGTTCCACGGAGACACCGACGGTGAAGGAGGTGGCCACCAAACCTTCTTTAACCCCTTGAGCGTATCCGGCTAACGCCACGACGCCGGTGGGGTACTGTTCCAGGGCGTGACGCAAATTGTGAGGTGAGATGTCCTGAGTGAGGTCGGCACGTAACTCCGAAAATACGTCAAAGCTGGTCGCGGTCATCACAAACTCTCTGTGTTTTGTGTGCGCCCCGAATTCCCCGAAGATGAGCTAAACTCGGACGCGGTACTTGCCACTGTGGGGTATCCACAGGACCGAATCGTCACCTGGAGCACCCCACTACTCGCGAAGAGGGTTGCCGTTCCATCAGCCAGGGCTGTCAACGATGGAAACTCGTGATTCACGTTGTCTCAATGATCTTTAGCTTAGGCATTGAAGCCTGTGGGGTCAATTCGATAGGTCACGTGATGTCATGCGTGGTCGGGGTTCGGTTCCTGGCACTCCAGCGGGTGCGTCACCCGCTGGATAAACAGGCAAGCGTCGTCCAGCACTTCATCAGCCACGGGATATTTGCTCCCGGAGGTGAAGATCCCGTGGGGGACCCCGTGTAGGTGCGGAATTGCACATCGACCCCAGCCTGGACCAGAGAGTGAGCGTAGGTGACGCCATCGGCGACGAGAGGGTCCAAGTCAGTCGAAACGATAACTGCCGGGCAACAGTGGGGCCCAATCTCTGCGTGCAGGGGGCTCAGCCGTGGATGAGATGTGATGTCGGGGTCGCTGATGTAGTGGGAGACAAACCAGTCCATTGTGTCATCGACCAGGGGGAGGCCTTCGGTGAAGATGCCACGGGGTCAAAAGGTAGTGCTCCAGCCTCTCGGACCCACTCACAGACGGTCACCACATCGTTGAACGCGGCCGGGAATTTGTGCTCTGGTGCCCGACGGTAATCCACCGCGATGACAGGGTAACCGGTCCGGACCGCCAGTTGCCGGCGCAAGCCGTCGTGGGTGTCGAGGCTACCCATGACCCAGCCCCCGCCGTGGGCGAAGAGCGCTACCGGACTCGCTGCCGAGGCATCGGTGCGGGGTTCGTAGTATCGGGCCGTGATGCCGTTGACCTGGAATTCGTCGACCGATGCAACGGGAACTTGGTCAAAACCGACGGCCGCACAGTTTTTTTCGTAGGTCTCACGAAGTTCAGGAATAGCGAGCAAGTGAAAGGGTTGAGCTCGGCCTTCCCGGAACGGGCCCAGCACCTTGCGAGCCTCGGATGAAACCTAGCGTGCTTTGTAGCGGTCGTGGTGAGCCATAGCTATACCACCGTGTAGTCCTGGAAGTGCGGAGTCTTGAGGGCAACCCGGTAGTCTTCGACGGTGCTACTCCAATTGTTCGTGACGCGCCCTTCGGAGTTCTTGAACCAGGAGGAACAATCAGCGGAATAGGACGAAGCCTCGAGCTCTTTCTGGATCTTTTCGTTCACGCGAGCTAGCGCATCGGCATCAACCTCGACAGCATGCATCGAACCGGAGGAGATCCGTTTAATGAAATCAGCGATGTAGTCGTGCTGAATTTCCAGCATCGACACCACCGAGTTGTGGTTCAGATTTGTGTTCGGTCCGTAGACGAGGAAGAGGTTCGGGTAGCCATCAACTGTGATGCCATAATAAGCTTCCGGGCTGATGCCCCACCGCTGAGCGAGATCGACGCCATCAGTTCCGATGATGTCAATATCATCGATGAACTTCTGACGCTGGAAACCGGTGGCAAAGATGATGACATCGAGCTCGTGCAGCTCTCCGTCCGCAGTGATGATTCCTTGCGGGGTCACCTCTCGAATCTCTTCGGTCACCAGGTCCACGTTATCTCGACGTAGCGTCGGGTAGAACGCGTCGCTGCGGAGCGTGCGCTTACACCCGTAGGGGAAATCCGGAGTCAACTTCTCGAGTAGCTCAGGGTCGGTGATTTCGCGTTCGAGGAATCCCAGCGCCTGCCGTTTGCCTTCTTCGGAAGCAGCGGTTCCCTCCAGGGTCCGGTAGAAACCGGTTTCGCGATCGTTATAGATAAACTCCCGGACGTCGCGAAAGACCTCCGGATCCGTGTGCATTGCTTCACGTGTTTGGGTGTCAAAGAGCTGTTCTTCTCGCGGAAGAATGTAATTGGCCGAGCGCTGGAAGACATCAAGGTGGGCAACCTCGGGTGCAATCTCTGGCACGTACTGGATAGCCGTGGCCGCGGCACCAATTGAAGCGACCCGTTTTCCCGCGAGATCGATGTCGTGGCGCCAACGCGAGGCATGAAACTGCTCGCCCTCGAAGGTATCGAGGCCAGGAAAGTTTGGCGTATACGGGGTCCCCAGTTGGCCACATGCCGAGATCACTGCTCGAGTCTGTAGAGACTCGCCGTTTCTCAGCGAGACGGTCCAGGTGCGCGTTGCGGAATCCCAGCGCGCCTGAGTGACGTCAGCGTGCGTACGCAGGTGTGGCAGGATGCCAAACTTCCCCGTGAAATTCTTGAGATAGGCGTGTAGCTCGTGCCCGGGAGCATACATCGAAGACGCTTCGAGGTGGAGGTCGTAGCTGAAGCAGTAAATAACAGATTGGGTATCGCAGGCGACTCCCGGGTAGGTGTTATCCCTCCATACGCCCCCGACGTCATCGGCCCGTTCCAGAATGACGAAATTGTCGATCCCGTGATGCTTCAACGTCGCTGCCTGTCCGAGTCCCCCGAAACCGGCTCCAATAATGACTGCGTCATACATGTGATGTCCCTCTTCTCCTCGTCTCGTTAGCTGTGCAGTGATGCGTGCGTTGGCGTTGACTCATCGTTGCTCCCCCCGCTAGGGAGAGTCCAGCATGGGGAAGAGCCGTCGAGGCCCAGAGATTCCCTGGCATCGTCTGTCAGTACCGTGCTGGGGAGGAATAACGTTGCTGGTCGGCCCGCCGACAGCGGGTGGCCGATCAGAAAGGCTAGGAACAAGACAGCGGGCACACGCAGAGACGCTGACCGGCTCGATCCAGATGAGCTGGTCAGCAGGGCGCGGGGTTTTTCCGGTTATGCGGGGCCGAAGGGACAGGCAAGGGGAATGTGTCGTGGGGTGATGGGGGCCACTGACAGCTAGAACAGCACCACGGCTCGTCCTGCTCATTGCTGCCTCGTTGTCTATGATCGTCCCCTGTCACACAGTGTGTTTGGCCTTGATCGGCGCACCACGAGCTTATCCAGATCAGGTCAAACTTGCAATTTTATGGACAACCGATAGTCAGTCAATGGTGAGATGTGCACAGTCCGCTGACTTCGCCATGGTCGCTGACGCTGTGTGAGCGTGTCGGGGGCACGGCAAGGCGGACAGCGAGTGAACCGGGACGCGACTCACTTCACCTCAGGTATCGGATGTCCACACATGGTAGAACTCCACCTGAGGGACATCCTGGTTGGTGAGGTGGAGTAGAGCGAAGCCCTCGCCGCCTGGTTCTCCTGTCCGGTGAAGATGTACGCTCCCCGGGTAAGCAATTAAGGGGTGGGTTTCCACGACCATGGGGCGGTGTACGTGCCCCAACACCCAGCAGTCGTAACACGACGCCTCCAACGTCTCCAACGTTGTGGGCGCGCAGTCCCGGTGACTCCAGTACCCGGTCAATGAGGTATGGAGGAGCCCCAAATTCCACATCCCTTTTACAGGGCGCGGATATCCGCTGGCGAGATCTTGAGTCTCATTCCGCCGGCGGACTGATTGGCCGTGGATCGCTATCCCGAACTGTTCCCAGACTAGGGTCCCTGGCCCCGACCGTCCGAGCTCGCCCTGCCCGATCCATTGGGCCGAGCCTGGAAGTCGCAACCGGGCCGGTAGCGGGGACTCGGCATCGTGATTGCCTCCGATGAGTGCTGCCGGTAGATGGGCGTCGGCGAATGAAGCGAAGAGATCCTCAGCGGTTTGCAGAGCCTGTGGACTGGGGTTGTGACGGTCAAAGATATCGCCGGCACATAACACCGCATCCGCCCCAGAATTTAGCACCGCGACCTTCATGTTGGTGATGGCCTGATAAGCATCGGCCTGGGCTTGCTCGGCAGGGAGATCCACCCCCTTGACCGGTGCCCCGATGTGCAAGTCTGAGATCAGTGCGAGTGTGGTCATATTTGTCAGTGATTAGTAGCTACCTGTGAGTAGTTTTTATTGGTTTGTCAGTCTCGTTTCTCGAAGTACCGGCGACGCATGGTGTCCACCAGAACGAGAACACCGGCGGAGCCCAAGACGCCGATGACCGTCATAGCCATGGCTTCGGCCCGGAAGCCTTGATCAAATTGACTCATTATCCACGGGGACAGCAATTCGTAGGAGGCTGGGCGCAGTAGCGATGAAATGACGACTTCGCGGAAGGCCAGTAGTAACCCTAACAACCACCCGGCAATAATGCCGGGCATCAGTAACGGCAAAGTAATCCGGAAAAACGTTTGTACTCCGGTCGCCCCGGAGGTTATTGCAGCTTCCAGGTAACGTTCGTCGATCGTGCTTCGGGAGGTTTTAATGTTTTGGACTATCATCGGCAGAAGCACCAGCGTGTAACCCAGCACGAGCATTGCGGGTGAGTTGTATGGGGTGGCCGGTAGCCACGGGGCGTTCCATAAGAAGATAAGACCGATGGCAAGCACGATGGTCGGCACGGTATCAGGCCCGACTGCCAGCAAGTCGATGCTACGTCCGAGGGGATGGTGTTTTAAACGAGTCGAAGCTAGCGTGGTCGCTATCCCGACCATGGTAGCCAGAGTCGTGGCAATCAGGGCTAGTAGGGTGCTGTTCGTCAAAGCCTGTTGGCCACCGGCGGACTGCAGCACCAAGCCGAAGTAGTCGAAGGTGAGGTTATCCAGGGTGATCGGTTGTGACCGCAAGAGCGTCATGGCACCCAGAAAGATCCCGACGTAGGGGATCACCACCGACACGACAGCGACGAGACCAAACCAGAACCAACCAGCTGTTGCTGTTCTGCGGTTGAGCGTCACAGTGGTTCGGCGTTGGGCTCTTCCCCCAAACGGGTGTTCTTTCCGAGAGACCCACTGTTGGATGACCCAGACGGTACACCCCAAGGCCAGCAACACGCTGGACAGTGCTGCAGCGGTGGGAAAATCGAGCGGATTAATCGTCACAGAGCGGTAGATCTCAGATACCAGCACAGGGAAACCGATTTGGTTTCCTAGAGTCACCGGGGTACCGAATTCACCGGCGGCCCGGATGAATACGATCAGTGCCCCAAGCGAGTAGGTGGGGGTACACAGGGGCAAGAGGATAAGGCGGAACCGTTGTCCGGCGGACGCGCCAGCGACTGCAGCGGCCTCATCGGAGCTGGCCGGGACAGAATCAAGATAGTTGCGCAGGATCAGATATAGGAAAGTGAAGACCTCGCTGGCCATGATCAAAGCCATCCCGAAGGGGCTCATGATTATAAACCGAAGAAGATCACCTCCAGTCGCGCCGAAGAACTGATCGCCGAGTCCGTTGTAGCGGGTAAGGTCAATCCACGCCATGGCGGAGACATAAGGCGGGGTCATAAAGGGCAACATGACCACGACGTCGATCCACCGGTGAGAGCGCATCCGGGTCCAGGACATCAGGAACGCTAGTGGCGCGGCCATGGCGGTCGCAATGGCGACTACCATGACACCTAGCACGATGGTGTTGCCGAGGGTGCGGAGGTGGTGGGGATTGGTGAGCTCCGGTAACGCGGATGGTTGATCACCATAGCCGGTTAGCGCGCGGATGAGCACCATGACTAGGGGTGCGGCCACACCAATGATCAGCAAGATCAGCAGTGGTGTGGCCACATTCCTAGCGTGGCGTTCAGGTGCAGATAAGGCCATTAAAGGATTCGTCTTAGCTCAAGTAGCGGGAGACGAACTCGTCGAGCAACTCTTCACCTTCGTCTTCAAGAGCGTCGAGATCGTAGTCCAGCAGGTCGACATCGTCGTAGTCCACGTGCTCCGCTGGTACCTCGGGCTGTGCGGGGATCATATTGTGCTCAGCGGAGATGGTCTGGCCCTCGTGGGAGAGGAAGAAATCGACCAGTGCTTCGGCATTTTCACGGTTCGGAGCTTCCTCCAAAATGAAGAAGGGGCGCGGGGAGACCATGGTCCCCGAATCGGCGAACACGACTTCGAGCGACTCGCCTTCTTCAATGGCCGAGTAGGCGGAGTAATCGACTCCGCCAAGCACCACCGCGTAGGAACCAGCAGTGACCGCATCAAGCGCCGGACCATTCGCCCCTTGAACATCCATTCCGTTCTCGAAAAGTTCGTCGAATAGCTCCCATGTCTCGTCCTTGCCCCATGTAGAGACCATGGCTGCAATGAGGTCGCGAGCGGTGCCGGATTCGCGGGGATCGGGCATCAACACGAGGTTCTCGAACTCTTGGCCGGTGAGATCTTCCCAGTCGCCAGGCATCGAGGGGGCAGCGTTGGTATTAACAGTTAGTGCCAGGGCAGAACCGTCACGGCCGTAGAAGCCGTCGCCCCTCCAGTCCTCGTGGATGCTGTCGGCGAATTCAGGGGTGTAGTCTGCCACGTGACCATCTTTGGCGTAGGCGGCTGCCGGGCCCCAGGAAGCGATGTAGACCACATCGGCTTGAGGGTTGTCCCACTCGGCATCCAAACGAGCCGTGATCGATCCCGTGGTATCGCCATAGATCTCGACATCAACGCCGGTGGCTTTTGTGAACTCATCGGCCAGCTCTTCGTTCAACCCCTGAGGGTTCGCAGCGTAGAGGGTAACTGAACCGTCTAGATCTTCAGGTGCTTCCCAGCCAATGTCGCTGTCAGTTGTATCGGACGTCGTAGTACCGTTGTTGTTCGTTCCGTTGTCTGCTCCGTCGCCGTTAGTGTCCTCGACTGACCCACAACCAGCTAGGCCCAGGGTGGCAATCAGGCTCACGGCTCCAAGCAGGTGAAGGTGGTTGGTGGGGTGATGAGTGCTGACTCGCACGGGTGCTCCTCTCGGTTGATGTTCGGATAGTGCGTGAGGCTAGGTAAGGTGCAAGAGATGGGCAGAGTCGACACGGAGACCAATGGGTGTGCCCGGCTCGTAGGGATCGGTGGAGTCAACCTGCCAGGGGTCGCTACCGTGGACCTCGCAACGAATGAGGTAGCCACCACCGGTGTACAGACAGGACACCGTTGTAGCCTCCAGATCTAGTCCTGCAGAGTCGTGCACCGGTTCCGTGACCGGATCATGGTCAAGGGGCCCGGTGACAGTGACGTTCTCTGGGCGGACGCCCACAACGTGGCCTTCGATCTGGGACTCGTACTGTGGCAAGCGGTTGAACCTGCCCACGAATCCGGCTACGAATTCGTTGGCTGGTTTTTGGTAGAGGGCCTCTGGGGTATCGAACTGTTGCAGGGAGCCTGCACGCATGACCACGATGCGCTGGCTCATGGACATCGCTTCTTGCTGGTCGTGGGTGACATAAAGGGTGGTGAGGTTCAGCCGAGAGGCGAGTTCTACCAGTTCCATCCCGAGTTGGGCGCGTAATGTCGCGTCCAGAGCGGAGAAAGGCTCGTCCAGTAGGAGCAACTCGGGTGCTGAAATAACAGCGCGTGCGATCGCCACGCGCTGTTGCTGGCCTCCGGATAGCTGGTGGGGCATTTTACGAGCGAACTCTTCCATGCCGACTCGTTCTAGTGCTTCGTTGACACGGGGCGCGATCGTCTTCTTAGGTGCCGCGGAGACCCTGAGCGGGAAAGCAACGTTGTCTGTGACGGACAGGTGTGGCCACAGAGCGAGGTCCTGGAACACCATTCCAATCCGACGTCGATTAGTCGGGATTGGTTTCTGGCCCGGAGCCGAGACGGTGCGTTGACCGAATGTGATCGCGCCGTCATCGGGAATTTCGAGTCCGGCTAGGCAACGCAGAAGTGTGGATTTGCCACAACCCGAAGGTCCGAGAATGCTGACGAATTCTCCGGGGCGAAAGTGTAGGTCGACGGGGTGGAGACCCGTACCATCGCTGAAAAGTCGAGACACCCCGGAGAGAATTACCTCCGTCCCACCCCCCGGTGGGGTCGGGACTTTGGCGTGGGCTGTCTCAATCACGCCGTACAAATTTAGGGGCTCTGGGTTATTCGCCAGACAACGCTAGGTAAACGCCATATGACTAACCCCAAGCCGAAGCTGTTGTTTTTCTCACCCGCCTGAGGCGCTACAGCGGATCACAGGTACGGCGAGCTCCCTGCTACCGGGTCCTGTGCATTGACGGTGCGAAGGGGCGCGACTAGACGCCTTCGCTGGCGGCCTGTTCGGAAGGGTCGGTCCATCTGCCCTTCTTGACCCCACGGTTGTAGATCATGCCCGCGGTGATGGAGACGATGAACAGGATCGCCATTGGGACCAAAATCCAATAGGGGTTGCCGGTCGCGAAGATGACCGGGATGGACAGTGCGGTGACCAGACCGCCACCGAAGAAGGGTTCGAAGAAGAGCTGCTTATAGCCGAAGGCCTCCATGGCCGGAGACTTGTCCTCGGGGTCGGCCACCCGCAACAGCACCAGACCGGTGGCGGTGACACCCATAGACTGACCGAAGTCCGCGATACCGCGTTCGAGCCAAAAGGAGGGGATAATCCGCGGGGTGAAGAACAGCAACATGAACGTGCCGAACAATACGCCGGCCAGAGAAAGAATTAAGAAGGTCTGCCAGTAATCCGCGATGACCTCGAGCGAGATGGTGGCCAGAGCGGCCACGATCAAGATGTCCAGGGCGAGACCCTGAATGCGTTTCATGGTTTCTTGATCCACCAGGTAACTCTTACCGGTGCGATCGAGCACGAACTGGATGATGACGCCACCGATCATCGCCAGAGGGAACAGGGGGACATAGCCCAGCAGAGTGAGACCTTCGCCGTCAGCTCCGGGCCAGACAGAGTCGGGCTGGCCCCACAGCTGGTCTTCGACCCACACGAGGCCTTCCAGCAATACCCAGCCGATAATGATGGCCAAACCCACGATCGCTACGTGGAGGGTGAGCGGCTCGATGGAACTGGGGCGAGAGGTCATCACGCCGGTACGGACGTGTTCGGTATCGCTGTAGAGACCGCGCAGCTCGGAGGCAGACTGCTCAGAGACCTGCTTAATCACCCGGGTTCGACCGGTGCGCACACCCCAGTTGACCACGGCAATACCGATGATGATGCCTGTCACCAGACCCACGGTCGCCATGGCTAAGGCAAGGTCGGTTGCTTCGGGGATGCCCATATCTTCGAAGGCCGGTTGCATACCGGCCGCCGTGCCGTGACCACCTTCAAAGGAGACCTCGATGAGGGCACCGAAAATGGGGTCGACACCGAATAATGGGGCCAACACGAGTACCCCCAGCAGGATGCCGACGACGTATTGTCCAGAACCGTAGGCCAGACCAATTGACAGTTGAGGCCCGACTAATTTGGCAGCACGTTTGGGGGAGGGGATGGTCTCGCCTAGGAAAAGGGTTGCGAAAACAACGGAGATCAGCAGTCCGGGTAGTTCGCCCCACACCTCAAAGGCTCCGTCGGTAAACAGGCCACCATTTTCCAACCAAGACCAGTTCAGGGCCTCGCCCAGGCGTCCCAGGACTTCGGGACCGATCAACAGGCCGAGGAAGCCGGCGATAATGGCGCTGGGGAGGAAAAGTCGCTGAAAGAGGCCGACCTTCACGCGAAGGTATTTACCCAAGAGCAACAAGGCTGCCAGGAGCACGATGGCAAAGCCCACGGATTCTGCAGTCATGAGGCGATCGTAACATTCAGACCGCGATAAAGTCACTGGTCAGCTCGGGCTCAGCGCCTGAGATTCTGGGCCGGCAGAGGCCGGTGTCTGGGGTTAGTTGTGGTGAGCGCCTGGGGTGAGCTGGCGCGCTAAGACAGCTTCGGCGTGAGCGCGAAGGCCTTCCGATTCTGCCAGGGCCACAATCCCGGGGGTGACTGCAGACAGTCCGGATGCTGAGTACCGGATGCGTTGCTGTAAGCGCATGAAGCTCAGTGTGTTCAGCCCTGAGGAGTGTCGGGCCGTGCCGGAGGTCGGCAACACGTGATTCGATCCGGCCGAATAGTCTCCCAACGGGACCGGGGAGTACCCGCCGATAAACACTGCTCCGGCAGAGGTAATCTGCTCGGCGACCGCCTCAGGGTCGGCAGTATGAATCTCCAGGTGCTCGGTGGCATAAGCGTTGGCCACGGTGATGGCAGCCGGCAGGTCCTCGACGACTAAGATTCCCGACTGCGGGCCGGTTAGCGCCTCCCGGATTTGGTCTTCCAACGGCAAACCGGGGACCTGCTGATTGATCTGATCATTGACCTCCTGGGCCAGTGACTCAGCATGGGTGATCAGCACTGAGGCAGCCATCGGGTCATGTTCGGACTGGCTGATCAGATCGGCGGCAACCCAGGCGGGGTTTGCCGTCTCATCGGCAATGACGGCAATCTCGGAGGGACCGGCCTCGGCATCAATGCCCACGGTTCCCATCACGGCGCGCTTGGCAGCGGCGACGTACACGTTTCCGGGCCCCGTGATCAGATCCACCGGCGGGCACACCCACCCAGACTCGGCCGGACCGGTTTCTGCGGTATTGTCCTCCGCACGCTCAGCCTCTCGGACGCCGTAGGCAAACATGGCAATGGCTTGAGCACCACCGGCAGCGTAGACCTCATCGACGCCCAACAGGGCACAGGCGGCCAAGGTCACCGGATGTGGCTGGCCGTTGAACTCTCGTTGCGGGGGCGTGGCCACCGCCAGAGACTCGACTCCGGCCGCTTGGGCCGGGACCACGTTCATCACCACCGAGGAGGGATAAACAGCCCGCCCGCCGGGCACGTACAGACCCACGCGCTGGATGGGGACCCAGTGGTTCTCCACGCGAGCGCCATCGGCCAGTTGCACCACGGTGTCTTCGACACGCTGGGACTGGTGGACCATACGAGCCCGCCGAATGGATTCTTCCAGTGCTACCCGCACCGAGGGGTCCAAGTCGATCAGTGCCTGGGCAAGCACGCTGGCGGGAACCCGTAGCTGGTCGGGGCGCACCCCGTCGAAACGCTCGCCAGCCGCTAAGACCGCAGCGACCCCACGTTGGCGCACATCGGCCAGAATCGGGGTAATTTTCTCCACGGCGGCGGTGACATCGACCTCTGCCCGGGGCAAATCACGATCCGGAGCAAAGGGACGGCCTCGCAGGTCAGTGATGTTGAGCATACTGGCTAGTCTACGTCGTTCTCGAGTGACGAAACCCCTTGGTCTTTTCAGCCTGAGTTCAGACCCGCATGGCACAGTGGAGATTATGCTTTCTGGACTCACCCTCTTAGCATCCTCGACCCCTGAATCAGCAGAGCCGAGCCCCTCCACCTCCGATGGCTTTGCCGAGGTAGAAGACGCGCTACCCCAAAATGTTCAAGATTCGGCCTCCTCCAACGTGGAATCGCTGGGGCCTGTCCTGGGCGTGGTGCTTAATCTGGCTGTCGGCGCCCTGGTGGGCCTGGTCGTCGCTGGCATCATTGTGGTGGTTACCTCCATGGCCTTCCGTCGGCGCAAGACCTTCCACGCTCAGTTGCGTCGCCTGTATACCCCGATGGTTCTCGCCCTGGTCTTTTTGGGTGCCCGCATTGCGTTGGGACTCTCTGGCCGAGATTTGGCCTGGTATTCGGGTTTGGCCTTCATCCTTTTGGTGTGTGTGGTAGCCAGCTTCGCCTGGTTGGGGTTGCGCGTGGTGAACTTCATTGAGTCGCGCATCGCCGATAAATATCACGTGGCCGGAACTGGTTCTTTGCGTGAACGTCGTATCCAAACCCAGATGCAACTCATCCGGCGCATCGTGGTTGCGGTCATCGTGGTAATTGCGGTGTCGGCCATTCTGCTGGCGATTCCCCAGGTGCGGGCGTTGGGCGCAGGTCTTCTTGCCTCGGCCGGCTTGATTTCGGTGGTTGCTGGCCTGGCAGTCCAGTCCACCTTGACCAACGTGTTCGCCGGCATCCAGCTGGCCTTCACCGATGCGATCCGTGTCGGTGACGTGGTGGCGATGGACGACTACGAAGGCACTGTGGAAGATATCACCCTGTCCTATGTGGTGCTCAAGATTTGGGACGGTCGGCGGATTCTGTTCCCTTCCAGCCACTTCACCACCACCCCGTATGAAAACTTCACCCGTGTGGGCACCGCACTGTCGGGTGTGGTGGAATTCGACGTGGACTGGCAGGTGCCTATGGACAACCTGCGTGAACGGTTGCGCGCCCTGCTTGCCTCCACCGACCTGTGGGACGGCCGTGACGCCTCGATGCAGGTTACCGACGCGGCATCGGGCATGTTGCATATTCGGGCCGTGGTTTCAGCCCGCAACTACGGTGAACTGTGGGATCTGCGGTGCCTGGTGCGCGAAGACCTCGCCACCTTCATTCGCACCGAGCACCCCGAGGTGATCTACCGGATGCGCATCATGGAACCCAGCGGTCCGCTGAATCAGACGGAATCGTCCTCCCACGTGGCACCGGGTAAGAACGATCGTGCAGACTCGTCTCAGACCAAGCCCAACACGGAGTCCGAGACGACTCAGCAGGCAACACAAGACCAGCACCAACAACAGTCCCGCTGGGAGAACTGGTACGACACCAATGAACCTCCCGCGGTGATCTCGCAGTTACCGGTGATCCGTCCGGGTGAGACCCTGGACGAGGCCGTCCGCGGGGCAGATCAGTCGGCACAGTCCGCATCCTCGGGCACATCGAAGCCACAGAACTCCGATAGCGATGATGCTGAGTCCACCCCAGAGACTCAGGATTCCGGTTCGGTGCCGTTGACCCGGTCCTCGGATGCCTCCTCGGTCTTTACCTCCTCGATTGCTGGGCTGGAACGTGGTCGGGATATGGCCGGACCTGGTGAAGACGCCTACGCAGAGCGGGCGCGAAGGACTGCGGAATCCACCGGGGCGATCCCGGAGATCGATCCGAACACCGGCGAGCCGGTCGATATCGATAACCTCACCACCGAAGAGCTCGAAGAACTCAAACAGTACCAGGCCCGCAAACGCGCCGAAGAAGCCGAAGAATCTGATGGAGGGGCCGATGACGGTTCCCAGAGTTAAGGCCCAGCCGCGACGGGAATCTCCGCTGGGTGGGGCCAAACCCACTCGCCAGGATTTGAACGCGGTGGATACCACCGATCCAGAGATCACCGATGATGTGTTGCCGGTCGATCCCGAAGAACGGTTGCGGCTGTTGATCTGTGGCATCAACCCGGGGTTGTGGACCGCGGCGGTCAACGCTCCGTTCGCCCGCCCGGGAAACCGGTTCTGGCCCTCTCTGTACCGTGCCGGGATGCTCCAGGAACCGGTCGATGTCAGTGCCGGAATGAGTGCAGAGCTGGCCGATGAGCTGGTCTCGTCGGGAATCGGGATGACGAATCTGGTGCAACGTGCCACTGTCCGGGCTGACCAGCTGAGCACCGCAGAACTCCGGGAAGGTGGCCAACGGTTGATCCGGCGAGTGGGGCAGTTGCGCCCCGTGGCTGTGGCGATTGCCGGGATCACAGCATTTCGTACCGCATATCACGCACCTCAGGCCCAGCTGGGGCGGTTGAGTGCGACAGACCGGGCCACCTATGAGTTGCTAGCGCAGTGGCCTGATGAGGTGCAATTATGGGTGGTGCCACAACCGTCGGGGCTCAATGCCCACGAGAACGTTGACACCTTGGCCGATAAGTGGCGGACGGTGCTGGCCGGGCTGGAGACTGACCGGCCACAGCACGCGGACTAAGCCAGGCTGGAAACCCCCGCGCGGAACCCGGCCTCGGCCTGGTCGTTATAGGCCACCAACACCACCTGTTTCACCGTGGGTGCCCCATCCTCGCGGGCAGCGAGCTCGTCCAAAGTCTCAGCGCAACTTCGGGCGGCGATCCGGGTGGCATCATCCATCGGCCAACCGTAGACACCGGCTGAGATCGCCGGGAAAGCCACCGAAGTGGCTCCGAGCTCATCGGCAAGCACTAAAGACTTCCGATAACAGGATCTCAGGGTTTCGGTGCGGTCCTGTTTGACGGAGTACACCGGCCCGACCGTGTGGATCACCCAGCGAGCGGGCATATGCCCGGCCGTGGTGGCCACGGCCTCGCCAGCGGGAAGTCCCTCGGGTAGCTTGTCCGACCGTAGGGCACGACAGGCCTCCAGAATGGCGGGACCGCCGGCGCGGTGGATCGCTCCGTCGACGCCACCACCACCGAGCAGGGAGGAATTGGCGGCATTGACCACCGCGTCGACCTCGAGGATGGTGATATCACCGGTGATGACCTCGATGGGGTACCCGTGTGCAGAACTCGGCGATGGGGGTGTGAGCATCTAGGATTCCACCTGTTTCGGGTCGGCATCCCCGGTGATCTCCGGGGTGGCATCCGGTGAGGTGAGGTCCTGGTCCTGGGTGGCCTTGACCGCCAGCACCGGCTCGTGCATTTCTTGCAGAATCTGATCGCCCACCGAGCCCATCATCAACCGGCCGAATCCGGACCGGTGGCGGATGCCGATGACGATCATCGAGGGGCGAATCTCGGCCGCGACGGTTTTGAACTCGTCCATGGTGGTGTTTCCACGCGCATACTCGCGGAACTCGGTGGTGGCTGAGGACGCTGCCAAGATGGAGTTCAGCTCCCGCCGGGTCTCTTCGGTCATCGACGACGAAGTGCGGTGCTCGCCCCCAGGGCCAGCATTGAGGACCACGACGTTTTCTCCGGAACGTTCGGCGATCTGCAGGGCAGTGCGCAAGGCGGCCCGCGACTCAGCGGAGGGCTTATACCCGACAAGAATGGTCATGGTCGTTGTCGTCCTTTCGCCGGCGAAATCCCACCGGTAACAACCGGCGGAGGGAACACTTCTGAGCTTATCGTCTCTGGGCTAATCTTGCTCGGAGCTACCGGTTAGCGGCCGTTTGCGAGCAATGGAGGCCACCAGTCGGTTGGGTAACACCTTGGCGGAGCGGGCCAGCAACTTCGCAGCACGGCCGGGAATGCACAGCGGCTCGCCTTTATGCACCGCGGCCAACCCCTCCAGAGCCACTTGATCCACTTCGGTGAAACTCCACTTGGGCCGATGGGAGACGTCGACGCCGGAATTGACATGGAAGTCGGTGTCCAACAGGCCCGGACACAGTGCGGTGACATTAACACCGTCAGCGTGGTACCGAGCATGCGCCCACCGAGAGAAAGCCACCAGACCGGCCTTGGTGGCCCCATAGGAGCCGTCCGGGAACAACCCGGCGATCGAGCAGACATTCACGATCCGACCTCCGCGACGCAGAAATGCTGGTAGCGCGCCGTGGATCAGATGCATCGGGGCCGTGAAGTTGACCTCAATCATCCGGGCCTCAGTCTCCCAGTCGCTATCAGCAAAGTCCTCGGCCAGCCCCACACCGGCATTATTAACCAGCATTTGGACCGGGTAACGCGGATTCACCAACCGGTCGATCACCCGTTGGCGCCCGGCAAACTCCGCCAGATCGGCCACTAACGTTTCGGTCACCACCCGGTAGCGGGACTCGACGTCCTCAGCCACCGCCGCCAGCCCGTCAAGGTGGCGAGAGGTCAACACCAAGCGATACCCTTGAGCGGCCAAATGCCGGGCAAAAGCGGCCCCCAGCTGGGAGGAGGCGCCGGTGATCAGTGCCACGGGTGCGTGGTCGGAAGCCTGCTCGTAGGAGGAGGTCGATGAGCGGTCATCCGTGTTTTTCACGGGAAACTCCTTCGAATCAGCACGGGGCGTGGGATCAGCGGTGATCGATCAGATACTGCAGTGTGGCAGCTACGGTTTGCACGGCCGGACCGCGCACCTCAGGCGGAACATCGGGGTAGACCTCGGTGGCTAAAGACTGCACTACGGGGTCAGCGACCTCGATATCACGACCCCGGAAGGCAGCAAGATCCACCATTTGCCGTAGCTGTTCGACGCGTTGCAAGCGGTGCGCGGAGAGCTGCCGGGCAACCTGCGCCAGATCTGATAACGGATCCCCGTGGGCCGGCAGACCACGAACGGTGGTGGCCGGATGATCAGTCAGGCCCTCGGCAGTGGCGATCAGGCGGTCCATCGTGGCCAGATAGTCCACCAGTCGACCATCGGGATGATCCAGCATGGTGGTCCCGGCGCCCAGCACGGTATCCCCAGTGATCACCGCAGGGTCTTCCGGTAAAACCAGACAGATCGAATCAGAGGTATGGCCGGGGGAGTGCAATACCTGCACGGTGGTACCGGCCGCGGTGATGTGCCCTCCGTCGGCCACCGGTTGGGTATGGCGACACCAGCTGGAGGAGAATGCGGTGACCGGGGCCTGGAGCTGCTGGTGAAAGTATTCGACCGCGCCGGTGTGATCCGGGTGGTGATGGGTGATCACGATCAGTTCCACGCTCCGACCGTGCAGGGCCTGACGTACCCGCGCCAGGTGCTCGCGCTGTGAGGCGGCCTCGCCGGGATCCACCAGCACCACCGTCTGCGCCTCTGGGGCGGCGATCAGGTAGGTATTGGTGCCGGTCAGGGTCATCCCCGAGGCATTATCAGAACGGACCACTTCGGTATGAGCTGTTGTGCGTTGTACCACTGCCATAGTATTGAGTGTATGGAATTACAGGGCGCAACCGGCTACGTGACAAGCGGTCAAGAATATAACCGCGACACAAATTACATCAACGACCGGATCGTCGCCGACCCGGAAGCGATCACGGCCGCTGAACGGGTGGCCTATGACCAGGTAGGCCAGCTCACCGACCTCTCGGCCGGTTTAACCGACGACGCGCAAGCTTGGCCCGTGGAGTCCGGACGCTACCGGCTGGTGGCCGCCCGCGCCTGCCCCTGGGCGAACCGGACGATGATCGTGCGACGACTGTTGGGGCTGGAAGACGCGATCTCCTTGGGTACCCCTGGCCCAACCCATGACGAACGCTCCTGGGTCTTTGACCTCGATGAGACAGAACACGACCCGGTGCTTGGCACCCACCGGTTGCAGGAAAACTACCTCGCCAGGTTTCCCGACTACCCGCGCGGTATTACCGTCCCAGCCATCGTCGACATTCCGACCGGCGCGGTGGTGACCAATGACTATCCGCAGATCACTCTGGACTTCTCTACCCAGTGGCGTGCTTTTCACCGGCCTGGAGCCCCTGACCTGTTACCGGAGGACCAGCTGGAGGAGATGCACGAGGTGGTCACCCGGATCTTCACCGAGGTGAATAACGGGGTCTACCGGGCCGGATTCGCGGGGTCGCAGCAGGCTTATGACCGGGCTTACACGCGATTATTTGATGCCATGGACTGGTTAGAAGACCGGCTGTCCACCCGCCGGTACCTCATGGGCGAGCACATCACCGAAGCCGACGTGCGCCTGTTCACCACCTTGGTGCGCTTTGACCCGGTATATCACGGCCACTTCAAGTGCAACCGCCAGAAACTCACCGAATTCCCGGCCCTGTGGGGTTACGCCCGGGACTTATTCCAAACCCCCGGTTTCGGTGACACCGTGGACTTCGTCCAGATCAAACAGCACTACTACATTGTCCACGCCGATATTAATCCCACCCAGATCGTGCCGGCCGGACCCAATGTCTCCGGCTGGTTGAGCGCTCACCGTCGTGAGGAACTGGGCGGTACACCTTTCGGGGATGGCACCGCACCCGAACCGGTGCGCCCTGCTGAGCAGGTCACTGCCGGCCACAACCCGCTCTACCCGGCTACCTCGGCAAACCGATTAGCCAGCTGATCTGCTGCGAAACCTGCGCACACCAGCAGTGCCAGCAGAATCCGGGCCTGATAGGGGCTGAGCGAACCGGCCAGCATCGCCCCGGCCGCGACCAGGTCCACACCCCCACCGTTACCGTAGATCGCCACCACCGGACCGAATGTGGTGCGGGTAGCCAACACGACCGGGATGTGGTGCTGACAGGCGAGGTCGACGACCGTCACAAATCCGTCGGCGGCATTACCGGCTCCGGTGCCCATCAATACCAGCCCGTCCAGGGTTATTCCACATGAGGCGGAGTCCTCGACCAGGTGGCGGGCCAACTGGGCCGAGCTGCCCAGGCCGGCTTCGAGAATCGGGATCTGCACCGAGCCAATCTCGGCGGTTGGCATCGGCAGCCCCGGCCCGGCGGCCGCCGTGGCCTGGCGAACCAGTTTTCCGTGTGTCACCGTCGCGATCTCGGTGCCCCCGGTGAAAGGCTCTGGAGCCAAGGTGTGGTGTTTGCGGGTGGCGCGAGCCGAATGAATCCGTCCGGCAAAGCTAATGGTGACCCCGGTGTCAGCCATGTGCGGGTGCCCGGCTGCCAGGATGGCCTCGCGCAAATTTCCCGGGCCATCCCCCGCTGGGTCATCGGCAGGCTTCTGGGCCCCGGTGATGACCACCGGAACGGTACCGGTGTAGACACAGTGTAAGAAGAAGGCGGTGTCTTCGATGGTGTCGGTGCCGTGGGTAATCACCACGCCAACCACCTCCGGATCGGCGACTGCCTGCTCAACCGCCAACGCGATCTGGCGAAGATCAGCGAAGGTCAGTCGGAAACTATTGACCGAGAAGAGCTGTTCACCGCTGACCTGATGCTCCGGCCAATCCTCGTGGGCTTCGCGATCACCGGATGTGATGACTCCCAGGAGCTCCTCGACGCTATCGGAGGCCACTGAGCCGATGCTGTGGTGCTCGGTCCGGGAGGCGATGGTCCCACCGGTGGCGATGACATGAACTCTTGGCACAACGGGTCCTTTCGTCTGCGCAGCTGGCTGAAGGTCGGGGATTCAGTGTTCGAAAATTTCGCCCTCAAGATACACCCAACACCCGGGGGTATCGTCAAGAGTTTGGCGGATAAATTGTGAGCGCTCATGCTGGATGATGCGACCTGCGTGAGTATCGCGGGAAAAAGCGATGAATTCCACGATTCCGGTCTCATCCTGAGACCCACCAGCAACCACGTCACGAATCCGCAATGCGGTATACCGCTGGCGAGGGTCCAAAACCACCTGCTCGGGGCGAGACTGACTGGCCCGGGTGCGCATCACATAGTCGCGGTCTGCCACGGCGAAAGCCGTGTAGCGAGACCGCATCAAGGCTTCAGCCGTGGGCGCATACCGCTCGCCACGTAACAACGGTATCCAGCACTGCTCGGCCACCCGCAAGCTGCCACATAGGCAGGCGGGCAGAGCGGGTTGTGGAGGCGTAGGCTCGTCGGTCACGATGAATCCAATCGGCGTAGGATAATCGGGTTATCACACTATTATCGGCGACGATCTGTCACGAACACCCCCTGAGACGAAGGAGCGTATTTCGGTGTCCGCCTCTGCCACTGGCACTACCGCACCGCGACAATCCCCCTGGTTAGCCTTTACCGTCTGCGCGGTCACCGCGATTTTGACGATCCTCGATCTGGTCAAGGTCAACGTGGTGTTGACACCTATTCGAGAAACCCTGGGCGCAACCACGACCGATAACCAGCTGATCGTCGCCGGATATGTGTTGGCCTTCGGAGTGGCCCTCGTTCCCGCCGGACGGCTGGGAGACACCTGGAACCGCAAATCAATGTTTTTGATCGGGCTGGTGACGTTCACCATCGCCTCGCTGGTAGCCATGCTGTCGATCTCATCGACCATGCTGGTTACCGCTCGCATTGTCCAGGGCATTGCAGCTGGCACCTTGATGCCCCAGGTCCTGGGCATCATTCAAAACTTATTCCAAGGCCAAGAACGTGGTAAAGCACTCGGATTCTTTGGGGCCAGCATTGGTTTGGGAACCTCCTTTGGCCCAGCGGTTGGTGGTCTATTTATTGGAGCGCTCGGGCCCGAACTCGGGTGGCGCTGGACATTCGGAATGAATGTTCCCCTGGTGATCATTGTGCTCCCACTGGCTATCTGGCTACTTCCCAAGGATCAGCCGCGCGATGTGCGCGACCGACAACTTGACCTGGTCGGCGTCGGGCTTCTGGCAGCCACTGTGTTATTCATGATGTTGCCCTTCGTGCTGACCAGTGGCACCGACCAAGACATCCCGGCCCGATGGTTGTTGCTAGTCCTCGGAGTTATCGCCGGTGCCGGATTCGTCATCTGGGAGTTTCGGTATAAGGCCCAGGGTAAATCACCGGTGCTCGATTTCGCGCTGTTCCGCTACAGCTCATATCGCTACGGCGTGATCATTACCAGCCTCTGGTTCGCTATGATGCCACCGCTGTTTCTGGTGATGACCCTCTACAACCAACAAGGTCTGGGTCACTCGGCGCTCGTGGTCGGGCTCATCACCGTGCCGTGGGCCGTGGTATCGGCTATCGCCGCAGCCTGGGTGGGGCGATATACGTTGCGCTACGCTCCTCAGCTGGTCTTCGCCGGTCTCATCCTGTTCATCATCGCGTTGCTGTCTCTGGCGCTGGGTGCCCGCATAGTCTCTGCTGAATACACACCACTGATTATGGCAATCATTATGGGTGTAGCTGGTATCGCTCCCGGTATCGTCATGTCAGCTAACCAGATGAGGAGCTTGATTGACGTGCCGTTGCCCCAAGCCGGCGTTGCTGGCTCCTTTTATCAGGTCGGCCAGCGGGTCGGCAATGCCATCGGTGTGGCCGTGGCCACCGCGGTGTTTTATAGCATGACCGCTCACCTGCCGGTGAATGCCGGAAAAGACGTTGAGGAGATCAGACCAGAAACTGCCCGAGAATACCTCAACGCATTCGATGTCTCGATCCTCGTTTTAGTGGTCTTCGGCCTCGTTGCTTTGTTCGTCGCCATCGTGGACTGGCGAGGCAGTAAAAGAACTGAATAATTACTGATAAGTACCTGAGAGAATTCACGGTAGTATTGATGAAACCCTGGCGTTTCTTCCCACTTCTGTGGTGTACTATTTCTCTGACTAAACTCATTCCCCTAGTCGACCGGAGATTACCAGAACCAATGCCAAAACCAGTGTCGGCTAAGGTATTGGTGAAACACAAGGTGTTCTACGTTTACAATTGTTTGTTCGCACTTTAAATACCCATCAAGGGCGAACTTTCGGGAAGGCAAGAGAGACAAGGAAGATGGCTCCACACCACTCACAAAGACGAAAAGCGCAGCTGACCCAGAAGGAAGCAGATATTTGGCGGCGCGCGGTAGCGGTTGTTATGACCGTGGGCCCGATGATCGAGACGGATCTTCAAAAAGCCGGTTCTCTGAGCTTCTTTGAGTTCCAAGTGTTGTCTGCTCTGCATGATGCAGACGGTGCGTTGACCATGTCGCAATTAGCCGAGCGGTGCAATTCCTCGTTGTCGCGCCTGTCTCACGTGGCCCGCAAGCTCGAAGAACGCGACGTGATTATCCGTACCCCAGCCACGAGCGATAAGCGTGTGACCATGGCTGAGCTGACTCCACAGGGTGAGAAGGAAGTGGAGAAGGTTCAGGGTCGTTACGCTGATTCGGTGCGTCGCCGGGTGTTGTCCGTGTTCGATGACGAAGATCTGGAAACGATTGACGACCTGTTCTCTCAGTTACTGGAAGAAATTGACCCCGATCACTGGTTGCTGGACTACGAGGATGAAGAAGACGACTGATCGCCCGATGTGATCAGCTCGTCCCGTGGTTAATTTGCCCGCAAGTAGCGAAACTCCTACAATAGAAGTTTGTTACGCGTCGTGCGAGTCCGCATCATGTACGTTGAGATGCGTCATGGTGTCCTCGTGCCGGAAAACGGCGTCGTTCCCTAAACTGGATCCCTGGTAAAACAGGGACTCACCGTCTTCACCCTAGCGATTAAGGGCACTTCGGTTGGTTCTCACCCAGCCTGGTTTACCTTCGGAAAGTCGCAGTAAGAGTGCGGTGTACACACTGGTGGCGGGATCCTCTTTCGGGTTCTGCCCGTCCTTTTACTAGTACTTAAATCGAGGAGTGATCATGGCAGCACATTGCCAGGTAACCGGAGCTGGGCCAGGTACTGGGTACCACGTGTCCCACTCGCACCGTCGTACCAAGCGCCGGTTCAATCCAAATATCCAAAAAAAGACCTACTTCGTGCCTTCGCTCGGCCGGAAGGTAACCCTGAATGTCTCGACCAAAGGCATCAAGGTGATCGACGCTCGCGGTATCGATGCTGTGGTCAACGATCTGATCGCCAAAGGAGTGAAGCTCTAAGATGGCAAAAGATAAGGGCCTGCGTCCCATTATTAAACTCAAGTCGACTGCCGGCACCGGCTTCACTTACGTGACCCGGAAGAACCGTCGGAATAACCCTGACCGGATTACGTTGAAGAAGTACGATCCCGTTGTCCGTCAGCACGTAGAGTTTCGAGAGGAGCGCTGAGGTTTGGCTAAGAAATCCAAGATCGCCAAGAACGAGCAGCGTAAAGTTATTGCCGCCCGTTACGACGAGAAGCGCAAGCAGCTGAAAGCCACACTGGTTGACCCCAACGCCTCCGATGAGGCTCGTGAAGAAGCTCGCGTCGGCCTGCAGAAGCTTCCCCGTGATGCTTCGCCAGTTCGGGTTCGCAACCGCGACTCCATCGATGGCCGTCCCCGCGGTACCCTCCAGAAGTTCGGTATCTCCCGCGTTCGTTTTCGGGACATGGCACACCGAGGGGAGTTGCCCGGTATCACCAAGTCTTCCTGGTAAACATCAGTTCATGCCAGCTAGTTGCTAGTGCGAGCTGTTCCGCTCATTCGCAGTCAGCCAGCACGATGACCCGTATGCACACCCGTGGGTGGCATACGGGTCATTGTCTTTTGTCGAGTTGTCTATCTCGATAGAGAACGATAACGGGGATGATTGTGCTGAGTAGATCTCTGCGCTAATGTGAGCCAAGACACAAAGCGTGGGTTTCCTGACCCAAGGAACTGGCGCCCTGACATTTCTGGCCGTCACCCCGGCCACCCGTCTAAGGAGACCGATGACAGAACATAAGCTTCCTGCGGTGCCAGTAGCCCTGCTGCCGATCGCGGTTTTGGTGGTGATGGCCCTGCTGTCGATTTCTGTGTGGGATATCGACATGGTGATCCCGTTGATGTCAGCCGTGATCGTCACTGTCGTGATCGGTAAAGCGCTGGGATATACCTGGCGAGAGCTGGAGCAGTCGATGGTCCGCGGCGTCAGTCGAGCACTGCCGGCCGTGTTCATCTTGTTTCTCATCGGTATGATTATCGGTACGTGGATCGAGGGTGGTCTGATCCCGACCATCATCTATTACGGTCTGACGGCCATCTGGCCGGTGGTTTTCCTTCCGCTGGCATGCCTGGTACCGGCCATCGTGTCGTTGGTGTTGGGGACTTCCCTGACCACCATCGCTACCGTCGGCATCGCCTTTATCGCGATTGGGCAGGGAATGGGCTTTCACCCAGCCCTGGTGGCCGGTGCCGTGATCTCCGGGGCCTTCTTCGGCGATAAGCTCTCCCCGCTGTCTGACACCACTAACTTGGCGGCCGCGATGGGCGGGGTTAAACTCTTCGACCACATCCGCCATATGCTGTGGGATACCATACCCGCTCTGGTGATTGCGCTGGCCATCTACGCGTTCATCGGCTGGCCGATGGGCGCCGAGGGGAGCGTGGGTGATGGCGAGGTGACAGAACTTCTCACGGCTTTAGACGCCGAGTTCGTGATTCACCCCTTGCTGTTGATTGTGCCCGTGATCGCCATTGGGCTGATGCTAATTCGGGTTCCGGCGCTCCTGACCCTGCTGATGGTGGCCCTTTTGGGGGCAGCCACGGCGTTAATCGTGCAGGGTAGCTCCCTGACCGAGGTCATGCAGTCGATGAGTGCTGGTATCGCCAGCGAAACTGGTGTGGAATTTATTGATTCTCTGCTCTCTCGGGGTGGTGTCGCCCAGATGCTGAGCACCATTGCCCTGGTCGTGGTCGCTACCGCCTTGGGCGGAATCTTGGAAAAAACCGGAGCCTTCAAATCGCTGGTGGGAACAGTGGTGCGCCGAGTCAAGCGCCCCGGTTCCATGGTCGCTACCTCGATGGGTGCCGGATTCACCGTGGCGATCTCCTCCGGTGAACAATACGTTTCCGTCCTGTTACCCGCACGCGCCTTCTTGGGCCCATACCAGAAGATGGGGTTGGCCCCGGTCAATCTCACCCGGGTGGCCGAGGCTGCTGGAACGGTCGGTATCAACCTCGTGCCCTGGTCCGTTCCCGCGGTCTTTGCAGCCGACGTTTTCGGCCTCTCGCCGCTGGAATTCATTCCCTTCGTGTTCTTTGCGATGCTCGTGCCGGTGATCAACTTGATCTATGCCTACACCGGATTCAGCATCAAACGCATCGACCCGCGCGATAACCCCACTGAGGTCATCCCTAGCTCCGATATTGATGTGAGCCAGTACCAAGATCTCAGCCCTGACACCCCGGGTTCGGCTTCCCACAAGCCGGCCAAATAGCCGAAGGAGGTACAAGACCGGTTGCAGACACTTCGCACGTGGAGAAAATGTCCACATGCTGAGAGATCGCGCAAAATTCGGCGTGAAACTCGAGTAATCGCGACGAAAACTGCGTGTTGGAGCCGAAATGATGGTAGTTTCACGTCAGGGAGCCCAGTCAGGTGCTGGGCGGATTTACCTAACAACCAAACGTCCAGGAGGACACATGGCTATGAATCGTAGTGAACTCGTTGCAGCTGTTGCAGAGCGTTCCGGAAACTCTGCCAGCGCCGTCAACGGCGTGTTGGACGCCGTTTTCGAGGTTTTCGCCTCGCAGGTTTCCAAGGGTGAAAAGATCACCATCCCTGGCTGGTTCTCTGTTGAGCGCACCGACCGCGCTGCTCGCACCGGACGCAACCCCCGCACCGGCGAAGCCATCGAGATTCCGGCAGGCCACGGTGTGAAGCTGTCCGCTGGGTCCAAGCTGAAGGCTGCTGCTTCCGGAGAGTAATCCTCCTCAGCATGTTGCGACAGGGCCTGGCTCTGTCGCGGTGCCTCCGCAGGCCGTCACAAATCCGTGGTGGACTGCGGGGGCATTATCGTGTGCGGTGGCCTAGAGTTCACGATGTCAGCCCTCTGGGTCAAGGAGTGGCAGAATAGGCAGAGACCGCACCACACTTCGAGCATGTAAGGGCCCACTGTGTCAGCCACGACCACTCTGATCGGAACCGGAGAAGCTCCGTTCCGCTCTCGTGGTGTGCCTGCACCCCGACACCACGGCCCGGCACGCCTGGCACGTGGCTGGCTGGTGGCAGCCGGCTCGGCCAGCGTGGCCACCGTGGCCCACGTGATGGCGCACGGACTGGCGCACGGGCCCACCGGCTACGGGATCCTCGCCGACCTGATGCAGTTGCTGATCTCACCGGTCTGGCTGTTGACCGTCGTACTCTGCGCCCCAATTGCGACCTTGCTGGCCGGTCGGCGCATCTCCGGGTGGGCGACCGCGGTGATCCTGACCTTCGGCCAGATCATTTTTCACGGCGCCTCCACCCTGATCACCGCAGCTGCGGGCACCACCGTGACTGGCGTGGTCGCCCCGGGACACCCTGACCACCACGTCACCGGTATTATCGTCAACTCCGCCGAGACCGGTGCCGTGCCGTCGGCGGGCTCCGCGATGTTGATGGCCCACCTGATGGCGGCGCTATTCACCACCGCGCTCATCGTCCACGGACAGCGGATCTGTCTGATCATGATCGACCGCACGGTGGTCGTCGTACCCCGCCGAATCTTCTCCTATACCGGGCTGGGCGTGGTGCCACAGCTACAGCCCCGGATACCTCGTAGCGCGCCGCGCTGGTGGATCCATCCCTGCGAGGCCTTATTCTCCTGGCACACTCGCGGACCACCGACTCAACCTTGTCTCTAAACCACCTCACCGGCCGAGCCGGCTCTTTGGCGTGGCCAGAATCACTAATTTTCAACGTTGTCACAACGTGTACAGACAAGGATGATGTATCGTGAACACCGCACTTGCCCTTGCACGCCATAGCGTGCGCATGACCACCATGATCACCGGCCTATTCATGGCCGTCATTCTCAGCTTCGGTATGGCACTGAGCCTGTCGGCGCCTGCCCAAGCCCACGACGTCCTCACCGAGACCACTCCGGCCGATGGTGAAGAAACCAGCACCACCCCCGATGAGGTGCGCCTGACCTTCTCTGGCCAACCCACTGAGGGGGCCAACCTCGCTAACCTGATCACCGTCTCGGATGCAGACGGTCAGGAATGGCAGACCGGTGAGGTCTCGGTCGAAGGCTATGACATCGCCGTCGATGTCTGCCCCGGGCTACCTGCCGGCGACTACGAGATCAGCTACCGGGTGATCTACTCCGATGGGCACACCGGCGAAGACACCATGAGCTTCACCAATGCTGATCCCAACGCCCCGGAGTCCGGCGACCCCGCGAAAGACTGCGATGGGGCGGCTGAGGAACCCACCGAGGAAGCCTCCAGCGAAGTCAGCGAGGAAGGCACCCAAACGGCAGAAGCCAACACGGCCACCCAAACCGGCGAGAACACCGAGGAAGCCTCCATCTTTACCTCCTGGGTGTTCTGGGCGATCGTTGCGGCTGTGGTCTTGGTGGTTGTCATTGTCGTGGCATTGATTATGCGTGCCGGCCGTGGCAACTCGCCCGAGGCCGATACCAAGCGCTAACACCTTGCTGATCCAGCCCCCAGTGGGCAGAAAGTGACCGGTTACCGTGAAGACCATCGAGAAAACTCCGAGCACCGCCCCGGTGCGGCAGTCGAGCGTCGGTATGCCCGCTTGGGTATGGCCGGTTGCGATCGTGCTCGGGGGACTCACCGTGGTGGTAGCTGGTCTCGCCGCTGGGGTCACCGGAGTCCAACAACTCTCTGACCCCGGTGGCCTAACCCGCTGGGGGCTGCCGATCACCAAAGTCATACACTCGCTGGCCTGGGCAACCACCGTTGGTGCGCTCGTGTTCGCCTGCGCCATCCTGCCACGCTGGGCTGGCCCCAGCTACCAAATCCGCCGGGCCGTGCACCGGGGAGAGACAGTAAACCTCAACGAGCATCCGACCTATACCCGCGTGATGCTCATCGCCTCCATCTCTTCGGTGATCTGGACCTTGAGCGCGCTGAGCCAGTTGGTATTCACCTACTCCGACATGGCCGGGATGCCGCTCAACGCCTCACCAGAGTTCTCCATCGGCCTGGTGGACTTCGTGCTCTCGATCGCGGTGGGCCGGGCCTGGTTCGCCATGACCCTCATCGCAGCGGTGGTGACCTCGCTGATTTTTGGACTTCGAGGTGCCACCTCGATGGCCTTCACCGCCGTGCTGGCCCTGATCGGTATCGTCCCTATGGCGCTGATCGGGCACTCTTCCTCCGGAGATGACCACTTCGCTGCCGTGAACTCGATCGGACTACACTTGCTTGGCGTGTTGCTGTGGGTGGGAGGGCTACTTGTCCTCGGTCTGAGCGCCACCACTCTGATCGGCCAGGACCGCGCCCGCGAGACCGCCGGTTCCGGGGTCGCCGACCAGCCCCTGGTCTACGTGGTGCTGGCCCGCTTCTCCGTGCTGGCCGCCCTGTCGATCATGACCGTGGCCCTGTCCGGGGTGATCAACGCCGACATTCGGATGAACAGCATCAACGAGTTGGCACTACCCTACGGGGTGCTGATCGTGGCCAAGTTCCTCATCACGGTGCTTCTCGCCCTGGTTGGGTTCGCCCACCGTCAGGTCGTGATTCCGCAGTTGAAAACCGGTTCAGCTGAACCCGGCCCCGGGGCCAAGCGACTGTTGTGGCGACTGATCGGGGTCGAAGTGGTGCTGATGGTCGTGATAACCACCGTGGCAGTGATCCTGGCCCGGACCGAGCCTCCCAAGCCCGAAGAAGAACCCCCAGAAGCTTCCCCGGCGCGGTTGCTGACCGGTTATGAGCTTCCGCCCGAGCTGACCTTTGACCGCTGGTTCACCGAATGGCGGCTGAACTGGTTGTGGGTGGCCATCATCGTGTTCTTGGCCCTGTGGTACCTGAGGGCCTTCCTGCGGCTACGTCGTCGTGGCGATAACTGGCCGGTGTTACGGCTAGTGTCCTTCATGGCCGGACTCGTGGTGCTGATGTGGGTCACTTCCGGGGCCCCGGCAGTGTACGGGATGATTTTGTTCTCCGCCCACATGGTCGCCCACATGACCCTGACCATGATCGCCCCACTCTTCATGGTGTTGGGTGCGCCCATCACCCTAGCCATGCGCTCACTACCGGCTCGAGCTGATGGCACCCGCGGGCCCCGAGAATGGATGTTGTGGCTGTTGCAATCCTGGTGGGCGAAGCTGGTGACCCACCCGATCTTTGCTGCTATCAACTTTGCCGGTTCCATCCTGATCTTCTACTACACGCCATTCTTCGGATTCGCGTTGGACCAGCACATCGGCCACGAACTGATGAACTTCCACTTCTTGATCACCGGGTTCATTTTTGCCTCGGTGATGGTCGGGATTGATCCGTTGCCACACCGCCCCAACTACCCGCTACGACTGGTGTTGCTGTTGGCCACCATGGTCTTCCACGCCTTCATCGGGGTGGCGATGACCGGATCGGAATCCTTGCTGGAAGCCGAATGGTTTTCTGCGATTGGACGCGACTGGGGTCCTTCGGCCATCGCAGACCAACAGATCGGTGGCGCGATCATGTGGGGCATCGGTGAATTCCCCACAGTGATTATGGCTATTATTACCGTGGTCCAGTGGCGTCGGTATGATCTGGCTGTGGCTGCCCGCCGGGATCGTCGTGCCGACCGAGACGGCGATGCTGAATTGCAGGCCTGGAACCGGATGTATGCGCAGATGGCGACCGAGGATGAGTACTACGCAGACAGCTCGTCACGATACCAATAGCGGCACGTACGCCCGATAAACCATTCACCAGACCACGAGAAGGGGATCACCAGATGGCCACCACACCAATTGCTCATGCCAATGCTCCCACGCTACTGGGTGTTAGTCTGGCCGGGCTGATGGTCGTTACCGGGTGCTCTTCAGAACCAGCTGACCCCGACCCGTCGGGAACCGAAGTAGCCACCGACGCTCACAGGGGTGTGGAAGCGCTACTGGATCCACAGGCCCGCCCGGATCAGCACGGGGTCGGTGCCGGGGCCCAACGTGCGGCCTCCTTCGGCTTCGACCGTCAAATCGTGGCCACCGACGACGAAATCTCCACCGCCCGCGACGAAGCCAACGAGAGACAAGATCAAGCCGAAGCCACCCAAGTCAGTCCCAGCTCGTGTCAACAAGCCGTCGCGAAGATGGACTGGTCGCCACTGCTGGCGGACTCCGAACAGATCACCCGCCTGGATTTTGGGACCGAGACCTTCAACGGGGCCGGGACCATCGAAATCGCCGGTCTAGACGCCGAGCGGGGCGGTGGCGCGCAGGCCCAGGAGCAACTGGACGCCTACCAGGCCACCGTCGAGGAGCTCACCGGGGACTGCTCCGAGGTTGACTTGGACATCCCCTCCGGGGAGACCACCCTGACCTATACGATGCGCTCTGAAGCCGTGGAGCCAGACCAGGGCAGCGGGCTGCTGTGGTCCCGCGTTCCCCGGGGATCAGCAACCCAACAACACGGTGAAGCAGTCACTGCCCTGGTGCTGACCACCGAACACGATGGGTACGCGGTGATGGTCTCTTTCGCCGGTGACAGCGAGGTGTCCTCCGAGGAGTTCCACACCATGGCCGATGAGATCCTGGAGGCGACCCTGTCGGGGATCGACGGTGAGGTCAACTCCTAGAAATCCTTCCAGACATACATCAGGCCGCCCGGAATATCCGGACGGCCCAACGTCGTGCTGTGAATGATGAGTCACCGATAGCTTAGCGACCGAGCAGAATGTGAGCGAATTATGACGTGAAGCTCAGCTTCTACTCAGTATGCCAGTCTCGGCTTTAGTAGTAATGGCCCTGGCGGAAGTCCCAAGACAGGAAATGATCCGACAGGTTACGCAAAATCTGGTCCAGGTAGACACCTTTGCGAATGAGCATCGGAGCCGGAGTGACATCGCGCTCGCCCTTCTGCTCGGGCACCAGGGTTCCCTGATCATCGACGAAGGACACCATCACGCCCTGCTCCCACCGGGTCTCCACGGTGGCATCGGGCTGGATGGAGGCCACGTAATCATCGGCCTCAATGATCAGATCCACACCCTGTTCGATGCGTTCGCCGATCCCCGACACCAAGCCACGGTTACCCTGGCCGGAAGGATTCGCCGAGGACGCGAAGACTAGCTCGCCGTCTTCTTCCCACCGGGCCCGGGCAATCTGCTCACCGGGCTTGCCAAAGGCCATCACAAAACACGAGGTGCCACGACCGTCGATGACCAGCTCTTCAGCACCGGCGGGAATATAACGCTTGGCCTCGTGCTTCCAGGGCAGAATGCAGCCCATCAGGACATCTTGTTCTTCGTGCGTGCGGTAGAAGGCCTCCACCTCGTCGTTGAGCTCGGCCAATTCCGTGATCTGGTCGACCGAACCGCACAGCACCACGGCCGGCTTATTGCGCTTGCGCTGTTTGAGGTCGAATTTGCGCTCGAGCCCTCCAAGATCCGAGGTCATCACAATATAACCAACTTTGGTGGGGGAGACGATGGCCTTCCCGCCGGCCCGCATCAGCGCCAGGCCCTCACTGTTGAGCTCACCGTCCCAATGGACCATCGGTGCTTTCTCGGACATGGATGGGTACTCCTTCGACTCGGAGGTTATCTGGGTCACGACCCAAGTGTAGCCAGGCCCCGCCACCGCCTTGAGTAACACGCCACCCGGTGATCACTATGTGAGATAACGAAGCGTGAAATGCTCCGAGCTGAACGTCTCCGTCATCAGGGAGAATAGATCTATGGCAGATTCTTTCTCACAGACACCAGACCACCCCGAGACCTCAGCTTCTGCATCAGGTTCTACACCAGCTCCGGCCCCGCGCATTCGCGCCTCCGAGCTGATGGGTGAAACGTGGTTCAATACCGGTGGGGAACCGTTGGATGTGGCCAGCCTGCGTGGCAAGATTGTGTTGCTGGATTTCTGGAGTTTCTGTTGTATCAACTGCTTGCACGTCTTAGACGAGCTCCGACCCCTGGAAGAGAAATTCTCCGACGTGCTGGTCACCGTCGGGGTGCACTCCCCGAAATTCGATTACGAAGGGGAGACCTCCGCGGTGGCAGCGGCTATTGAGCGCTACGAGATTAACCATCCGGTGGTCAACGACCCGGCGCTACACACCTGGCAAGCCTATTCGGCCCGCGCCTGGCCGACCCTGGTGGTGGTAGATCCCGAAGGCTATATTGTCGGCCACTTATCCGGTGAAGGCCAAGTGAACGGACTCTTTTCACTGGTGGAAGAACTCGTCGATATCCATGACGCCAAAGGCACCCTGCACCGCGGTGACGGTCCATTCGTTGCACCAGCCCCCGCCGCACGTCAGCTCCGGTTCCCGGGCAAGGCGACCGCGCTGGGGACCCGTGGGTCCCAACCGGGCTCTTTTCTGGTCTCCGACTCCGGACACCACCGCCTGGTCGAACTCGCCGGGGATTTGACCACCGTGCTGGCCGTCTACGGTGGAAACGGGAGCGGTGACCCCCTGCCATTGAACGCCACTGACCGAGACCTGATGGGCCAGCGCGGGGACGCCGATGGTGATGCGGCCACCGCTCTGTTCAGTGAACCCGGTGGCACCACGTTGTTGCCAGCAGAACTTGCCGCCCGGGTGGGGTATGACGTGGTGGTCGCTGATACCGTCAACCACCGATTGCGGAGTCTGAATCTGACCACCGGCGAGGTCGGCACTCTGGCCGGTAACGGCATCCAGCGTCTGATCGACTCCGAACGCGCCAAACAGCCCAGCGACCACGTCCAGCTGGGCGCGCTGAGTACCGACGCTACGGAGACCTCACTGTCCTCGCCGTGGGATGTGCTGTGGGTGGACGAGCTCAACACCGTGCTGATCGCCATGGCGGGAACCCACCAGATCTTCTCCTTCGACCCCGATACGGCGGTGCTGGGGTTGTTTGCCGGAACCGGTTTGGAGGGTCTGACCGATGGTCCGGCCGGTACCGCTTGGTTTGCCCAGTCCTCCGGGCTGGCTACCGGCCGAGCCGGCACCGTGTGGGTGGCCGACTCAGAGTCCTCGGCGTTGCGTGAACTCCACGTCAGCGACCCTGACCAGATCAGCGTGTCTAGCCCCATCGGTCTTGGCCTGTTTGACTTCGGGTACCGGGACGGTGCGCCTGGTCAGGCTCGACTACAGCACCCATTGGGTGTGGCCGGACTACCGGATGGCTCGGTGTTGATCGCCGATACCTACAACCACGCGGTGCGTCGTTACGCCCCGGAGCACACCAACCCGGATGGAACCACCGCCGAGGCCACGGTCGCCACGGTGGCTCGCAATCTCCACGAGCCCTCCGATGTGCTCGTGGAATATAACGATCAGGGGCAGGCGGTGTCGATTGTGGTGGTCGAGACCAACGCCCACCAGCTGGTCCGGATCGCCGTGCCCGAACAATACCTCAGCGTCGATGAGGGGGCGATGACGACCCAGCGACCCACCACCCGGATTGCCGCCGGCGAGCTGGAGCTGACCGTGGGCTTCACCGCCCCGGCCGGGCAGAAACTCGATGACCGGTGGGGGGATCCCACCCAGCTGACGATCTCCTCCTCCCCGGAGGAGTTGCTCGTGGAGGGCGCCGGCTCCCAGACCGGGCTACGGCGACAAGTGCAGATCAACCCGGACATCACCTCCGGGGTGCTACACATTACCGCCCGAGCTGCGGCCTGTGATGGCCAGCCCGGCGAACCGATCCCCGATGCGGCCGCCTGTCATCTCTACCAGCAGGACTGGGGAATCCCCGTTGAGGTCGCGAGCACTGAGAAAGCCGGGCAGAATGACGCAACACCGGTGCACCGTCGCCTGGATTTGGACCTGCGCGGGATTCACTGACCTGCCTGCTCAGCACTGACCAAACCTGCACGAATTGCCCGTATTTCACTAGACTGTCAGCGACAGTCCTGATCCCCTCCGGAGGTATCCCACTATGGCCACCATCGTCACCTGCGATTCCAGGCATCACTCCACTCGCGAGATAGCGGACTACATTGTGGAAGTGTTGCGTACCACCAACGGCTCGGCCGCGGTCTTCGCAGAGCTGGACGAGGTTGGCAACAACATTGACAACATCGACGCGCTGGTGGTGTTGGCCCCGATTTACCAGGGTAAGTTCTCCGAGGTTGCCAGCCGTGTGATCCTGGCCAATCAGGCCGAGCTGGCCCGTAAGTCGCTGTTCGTGGCCGCGGTCGGCATCGCTGAGCAATTGCCCCAGGACGTCTCTGATGTGCTCACCAGCTACCGGCCCCGCGAACTCGGCTACTTCCGTGGCAAAATTGACCCCTCGGTGCTGTCTGGGGCCGAAAAACGACACGTGGACGAATCCGAATACGGGGACTTTCGTGACTGGGATGCCATCAAACGCTGGGCCCAGACCATCGGCAACCGCGGAGCGAACTAAACCGACAGGCTGACCTGTCAGCCAGGTTATTGCCAGTGCGGGGTCACCTCGATGTGCTCGGGGGTGAGTCGGAGGTTAGCCTCGAGCATGAACGGTTGCTGGTACTCGGTCCGGGACTGCTCGCCGGTGCCCACATCGGTTTCATCCACTTCCAGCTGGGCGATGGCTTCAATGCGCTCGATGCCGGGTGAGCCCGGTTCGTCGGTGTACATCACCTCCGGGCTCTCCAGCAGAGACCACTCGATGCTGTCCGGATCCACCCGGTTGACCGTGCTGTAACCGAACGGGCACCCGCTCGGTTGGAGCACCTGTTGGTCGGTGCAGTGGGTAAGTTCCTGAGAGACTTCTTCTTGAACTTTCTCGGTGACCTGTTCGGTGAGTTCCAGATCTAGTTCCAGTGTCTGAGTCTGATCGGCAGACGGCGGGGTATTGTCGGTGAGAGTGTGGGTGACCGATTGGTCAGCGGCCACATAGGTACCGTGATAGTCCACGGTCAGCTGAGCCGGAACGAAGGTGGCGACCGGGGTGGAGAGGTGCTGTTCGCTGGCCTCACCGAGTAGCGGAACCTCCGCGGAGTTGATGGTTCCGGTGGGGTGGTCGATCCGGGAACCAGCGGGGAACCCGTCACTGGCCACGTGCACCTCGTGCAAGGGCAACGGGTGCATCTGCCAGCGGTCAAAAACCAGCCAGTCACGACCGTGGCGGTCCACGACGAAAAGAGTCGGGTCCTGTTGCTGGTCGTAGCTGAGCCGCACCACGGTTTGGTGGAGGTCATCGCGTCGAAACTCGGCTGGTATCTCGGCGTCGGAATCCACCTCGATGGTGGGCTCACCCAAACCGGCTTGGGTATCGATGAGGGGCTGGCCGTCTAACAGGGCGGTGGAAACACCTCGTGGATTATCTCCGGAATCAACAGGTTCCCCGTCTTCATCGGTGAGATACGCCTGTGAGAGTTCCATTGCCGTGGCCCCGTCCCCATTGGCGAGCGCCTTCAGGTACTGCTTGACGGGTTGGGCTGCCGAGAACACGGTGGCGTTGAGCGCCACAACGGCTACCGCCCCGGCGACCAGCACTGCTCCGGCAGCCGCTAACCACCACCATCCGGCTCGGGAGGGCTTCGAATGAGGACGGTAGCCTGCGTGAGGGCTAGACGGTGTGGGTGCGGTGGAGTGCGAGCTCACGAGTGATGGTCTTTCCAGGAAGTGACAGGTGTAGAGGTGCCGGTGTTGTGGTCTCTGGCTGTAATGGCCGGAAGCTCGTTCAGGACTAGGCCAGTAGCACCGCAATCAGGATCGTGGCCGGGATGGCTGCGATGGTGGTGATGAAAACGGTGTCTCTGGAGACCACGATACCGGTGTTGTACCGGCTGGCGGCGACAAAAACATTCTGGGCGGTCGGTAAGGAGGCTAGGACCACGGCGGTGAAGACGTGGACGGGATCCATGCCAAAGACAAATTGGGCCAGTACCCAGGCCAAAGCCGGGTGGAGCACCAGTTTCAGCGCAGAGCCGATCAACACGGCACTGCGACGACGGCTATCTTTCTCGAGGGGTTTGGAACCCACCAAGGACAGGCCAAAGGCGAGCAGCATGGCTGGGATGGAGGCCCCGGCGATTAGCGTGATGGATTCATCGATCGGGCCGGGGAAGTGGATGTCAGTGAGAGCGGAGATGATACCCAGGCCCGAACCAATAATCATCGGGTTTTTCACGATGCTGACGAGCATCCGTGCCATGACGGTGAGAAATCCGGTGGGGCGTACCTTGCGTGGGGCTGTGGAGGACCGATCGGTACGCTGTTCGCGGTCAGTGAGTGTGTCCAGTACCAGCACGTAGATGGGGGTGTAGATGGCGAGCTGGAACAGGATCACCGGAGCAGACCAGGCGGGGTTGCCCAGCACGTAGGCCGAGATCGGGATGCCGAGGTTGGCGGAATTGACCATGGAGGATGACATGCCCCCCATGAATCGTTCTGACCAGGTGCCGGCGGGAATCACGAAGCGGGAGATCACCAGGTAGATCACCAGGATGGTGAATGCCGAGATGGCGGCGACCCACAGTTGGGGGCCGAGAATCACCGAGATATCGGATTCCGACAGGGTTTTGAATAGCAACGCGGGGTTGGCGACGAAGAAAGCGGTGCGAGACAGCACCTGCTGGGCTTGGGGGCCGAGCACCCTGGTTTTCCCTACCAGGTAGCCGACGAGGATAATCACCCAAATGACGGTGAACCCAGAGATCACCTCGGCCACGAAAAAATCGCCCTCCCGCTCGTGTATCGTGTCGTTGTCAACTGTTCCAGCGCGTGGTGCGCTGACCTTAGTTTAGACCAGCGTTTGCTACATCTACGGAGCGGGAGGGCGTTCGGCCTGGGCCGAGGGAGGTGTTTAGAGCGCGAAGGGGCGCATATTCAGGGTCTTGCCGGCGACCTCAGGGGCTTGGCCGGCAATGATCTGAGACACGACCTCACCGGTCACCGGGCCGAGGGACAACCCGTGCATATTGTGGCCGGTAGCCACAATGACGCGCGGGGCATCCGGCAGAGCTGAGATGATTGGCAGACCGGTCGGTGTCATCGGACGAGGCCCGGACCACTCTTCGGTGCGGGGCAGGTTGCCCACCCCTTGCATGAAGGCGGCGGCCTCTCGGTGCAGGTGCTTCATCCGCGAGTTCTTGAGCTCAACGGTGTTGCGGGAGAAATCCATCAAGCCCACCACGCGCAGGTGGCCAGACATGGGAACACCGATGGTTTTGTAGTCCAGGGAAGACACGAGGTTCTTCGGCAGGATCTCGGGGTCGACCCGGAAGGAGTAGCCCACACCGGAGGTCACATGAGCGGACTTCATGACGTCCAATCCGGGGATCTCGGTGAGCGAAGACCAGGCGCCGATGGCCACCACAGCACGGTCGAACTCCACGGTTTCTTCCCGCTGAGACGAAGACCCTGCCGAATCACCTCCGAAGGATACGGTGGCAGTACCGTCCGAGATAGTGGTCAAGGTGGCGTGTTCGTGGATGGTGACCGACGACTTGCGCAACCAGTTGATCAACGAGTCGACAAAGATATCCGGGTCCAAGAACCGTTCTGTTTCGGCCACGAATCCGGCACGCACCGAGGTTTTCAGGAAGGGCTCGTAGTCGTGAAGTTCGTCATCGAGCATGATCGGGCCTGGCTCGGGCGTGCCCAAATGGCGGGCCCGTGCCGCCTGGGCATCCCGGGCATCACGCAGTGCGTCGACGGAGTTGTGGGTGTTGAGGAAGCCGGTGCCACCACCGCCTAAGTCGATACCGTCTGTGGCCATAGAATCGAACGCGGCGATCATGCCGTTGACCAGCTGGTCCAAGTCCCGGGTGTTCCGTCGGACTGCTGCCGGAGTGCAGTTGGACATGAAGCCCAGACCGAAAGCAGACAACCACGGCAGAGCGGTGGGGTCAATCGACAAATAGTGCCTATTGGATGCCACGCCCCGGAAGATCTCCTTTAACTGCTTCGGCTCGGGCATGGGCAACACCTGCAGGGGCGTGACTTCACCGGCGTTACCGCGGGCTGCGCCGGAGCCCAACGTCTCGTGATCAAAAAGTGTGACCTTATGTCCCGCGCGGGTGAGCTCAAAGGCGGTGCACAGGCCAATAAGACCGGCCCCAAAAACGGCGACATCCATGGAACGGGCTGTTGATGTAGCTGATTCAGCCATGAAAGACTTCAACCTCTCGTGCTCAGTGAGTGAAACCACCTCGTTGTTGTTTCACTCTGACCAGGTACCAGTTCTTCCACCATAGAACACCCACACCACCACCAGGGATGATCCGGGTGAGATGACCTGACACGCCACATCGGACCGGAGAGCCGTTAGCGACTCCGGTCCGATGCGAGCAGTGCCAGGGTGCAATGGTGGTGGGGGGTTTTACCAGCCACGTTCGGCTAAACGGTGCGGAGCCGGCAGGTCGGCGACGTTAATGCCGACCATGGCTTCACCCAGTCCGCGAGAGACTTCAGCAATCACAGAAGGGTCGTTGTAGTTCTGAACGGCCTTGACGATCGCTTGGGCGCGAGCCTCAGGGTTGCCGGACTTGAAGATCCCGGATCCGACGAAGACGCCGTCAGCGCCGAGCTGCATCATGAAGGCAGCATCGGCAGGAGTGGAGACCCCGCCGGCGACCAACAGCGGAACCGGCAATTTTCCGGTGGCGGCGACTTCTTGGACCAGGTTCAACGGAGCCTGCAGGTCCTTGGCTGCCGCGTAGAGTTCTACCTCAGGCAGGGCGGCCACCTGGGCAATTTCTCCGCTGATCTTGCGGATGTGTTTGGTGGCTTCGGAAACATCACCGGTGCCGGCTTCCCCCTTCGAACGGATCATCGCTGCTCCCTCAGCGATTCGACGAAGGGCTTCACCCAGGTTGGTGGCACCGCAGACGAACGGGGTCTTGAACTGGTGTTTATCAATGTGGTGGGAGTAGTCAGCGGGGCTGAGGACCTCGGACTCGTCAATGAAGTCGATTCCTAAATACTCCAGAACCTGAGCCTCAACCTGGTGACCGATACGCGCCTTGGCCATCACTGGGATGCCGACGGCTTCGATGATGCCGGTAATCAAGTCGGGATCCGACATGCGGGCTACGCCACCTTCGGCGCGAATATCGGCCGGGACGCGTTCCAAGGCCATGACGGAGCTGGCTCCTGCGTTGGCGGCGATGGTGGCCTGTTCGGGGGTGACGACGTCCATGATGACGCCACCGATGAACTGGTCAGCCAGGCCTCGGCGGACAGTGGCGGACGAAAAGGTCTGAGCATGGTGCTGTGTGGTGTTAATGTCAGTCATGATTCCTTACTGTAGGACCGTTACCGGACCAATCGTAGGTCCAGTTTTGTGTCAATTCTTCGGACCAGTTTGCGGGAAGGCGCTTAGACTGGGTGGTGATGACAGCCTTCCCGAGCCTGCAGATCGCGTCCGATACCGCTGAATCCATCCCAGTTCAGCTCACCCGGCAACTGCGTGATCTCATCCTGTCCGGGGTGCTTCGCGCCTCCGATAAATTGCCCTCGACCCGACAGCTGGCTGGGGATCTGAACATCTCTCGTGGAAGCGTCGTGAGCGCCTATGAACAACTCGTTGCGGAAGGCTACTGCGCGAGCAGGCAAGGGGCCGGCACGGTGGTGCATCCGGATTTGCCACCGATGCCGGCCCGGCAGGTTGGTGCCGGGACCCAGCCTTCACAGCCGACGCACCATCACATCTTGCCGCTGACTCCCGGCGTGACCCTCAGCGAGCTGTCGCACCGGCGTAGTTGGATACAAGCCTGGCGACAAGCAGCGCACGCTGCACCGGTCGGCGTGCACGGAGATCCGGGATTGCGCCATGCGCTCGCGGAATATCTGCGGTTGTCTCGAGCCACCGTTGTCGATCCTGACCGTTTGTTCATCAGTGGTGGGGCTCGAGAAGGTCTCCTTTTGGTTTTGGCTGCCCTGGAAGACCGGCCCCGTCTCGGCGTGGAATTCCCGGGGTATGCCTCCCTACACCACCTGGCGGCGCGTTTCGGAGCTGAACTGACCGGGCTGGAGGTAGACCAGCAGGGGCTGGTCACCTCCCGGCTGCCCGACAACCTCGACGCGGTGATCGTCACGCCAAGTCACCAATATCCCTCCGGGGCATCTCTCCCGCTACAACGTCGTCTCGAACTGGTGGAATGGGCTCGTGCCACCGGGTCCTGGGTCATCGAGGACGACTACGACGCTGCGTTGCGCTACACCGGGGAACCGCTACCGCTGTTGAGTTCCTTGGACTCTGAACGGGTGGTGACCTTGGGATCGTTTTCCTCGACAGCTCCACAAGCGCTAGGTGGAGGCTTCGTGGTGGCTGGAAGTGGGCTGGCCGAAGAACTTCGGCATGCCCGCCAAGATATTGGTCCTGCTCTAGGGTCCGGTATTCAAACCGTCTGGCGGATTTTGCTCGATAGCGGAGAGTACTCTCGCGATCTGGCGCACCAGCGAAACCGAGCCATGAGACGCCGTGAGATCCTCGGGGCAGAACTACCTGTTACCGCCACCATGGACGAGCGACATGGTGGCAGTAACGCCATGGTTTACCTGGACGATGGTCTGCCCCTTACTTCTCTGGAGCTGACCGAACAATTCCGTCGCGCGCACCTAGGGGCGGTGGTGGACCCAGAGTACTGGAGCATTTCCGACCACAGAGGCATGCCCTTACACGCCGATGTGTCCTCCAATATGGTGCTGGTCGGTCTCGGGGGAGGTCGTGACGAGAACTTTCACCAAGCCTGCCACGCCTTCGGGCAGATCCTGCGGGGGTGAGGGCGACATGACGCTCTAATCACAGAGAAGGCGTCAGGCTACGGAGCAAGGGCTCCGTAGCCTGACGCTGATGAGATCACCGCGGTGACCTCACACGGGGGTGGCTTTTAGGAGACGTTACGACGACGCAATACCACCGTCAAAATGATTCCCAGAGCAATCGCAACAACACCTGCTCCAATGAGCCAGAACACGTTGGCACCGGTTCGGGCTAGATTGTCGCTAGTTGCTACCTCTTCAGTTGCGTCGGACTCAGGTGATTCCGTCGCTAAGGACTCGGCGCTGGTTGGTTCAGCGGTCGGCTCAGTGGTGCTGTCGGTGGGTTGTTCGGAGGGAGTGTCACTGTTAGTGGGCTCTTGGGTTGGTTGTTCAGTACTGTTGGTGGGTTCTTCAGCGGGTTTCTTGGTGCCTTCAGATGGCTCCTCCGAGGGCTGCTCGCTCGGAGGAGGCGCCGAGGTTGCGGCGCGTGCCGTCAACCACTGGCGCTCTTCAAGGGGTTTGGTGACCAGACGGGTTTCGCCAACGCAACCGTTCCATCCGTCGGTCAGCTCCTCGCCCCATAGGCCAGCTCCCAGAATCCAGGGTTTGCCGTCATCGTGTTGCATGCCAGTAGCGTTGATGACGTTACGCAGAATCGGTGCACCATCGACATACATCGTCACGGTTTGCTCAACCGGGTCATTGACCACAGCCACGTGGACCCACTCAGCTTTGGGTACTTCGTGGGACCAGTTCGATGAGCTGTCGAGCTGGTTGGACATGGAAGACCACTGCAACTCCTGCAGATCGGAGAATGCCAGGTTGACGGGCATGTCCATGCCACCGCCTTGGGTGATGTTGTTACGCTCGCCCATGCGGCCGAACGCCGTCATGGAAGGGTTTCGGTTGGCAGACCAGGTTTCGTCGACGCGAATGAAGGTTTCGGCGGTATAACCGTTGTCGAAGGTTTCGCTGTTGATCGTAGCGTCATTGTCGGTGGTGAAGTAATTCAGTCGTGAGACGTCACGTCCACCAAAGTGCTTATCGGCGTTAGCAAAACAGACCGCGGCACCGTCAGAGGACAGCGGGTGCGTGCTTTTGCTAAGGGTCACATCGGATTCTGTTGCGCCGTTGATGCCTTCTTGGCGGGTGAAGTGCTGGTCAGCGGTGATATCGGGAATAACGCCCCCAATACCAATGACGCTGCCATCTTCCTGATCGATGTCACCGGGTCGCCAGTGCGCCACCGTGCCGTCAACCTCGGGATAGTCGTTCCGGTTGTCTGGCAGATCTGCTTCTTCCGGCTCATAGGGGACGTAGCCTTGAGAAACCAACGACACCGCGCGGTCAGCCAGAGGTTGCTCGTCGGGGGTGCCAGCGGTGAAATCAGGATTGAAATCTGCGAACCTCTCTGAAAAATCGAAGTCGAGGGTCCAGCTATCCGGTTCATCAGGAAGCAAGAGGTCGTCGAACGATGTCAGCGTCTCGTACGGCTTCACACTGACCCAGGGCGAAAACGCCTCCAGCTGGAGACGGTTATTGGTCAGGTCGAATTCCAGCACGCCCATCAAACCGTTGCCACCCTGGTAGGCCATCTGGTAGTCCATCAGGATGTCGACGACATCGTGGCCGGCATTGTTCTGCTGAACCCGGTAACCGGCACCGTGATTATGACCGGAGAGGGTCATAAAGATCTGATCGTGGTCAGCAATGAGAGTGTTCCAGAGGTGCTGACCGTACTCCGTATCGGTGACCTGGGTGCGTTCTTCGTCGAGTCCCAAGTACTCGTGGGTGGTCAGGATTGTTGGCAAATCTGGGTGTTGGTCGAGGACTTCAGATGCCCACTCCAACGTGGCATCATCAGCGTGATACATCAGGGCGAGGACCAAAAACTTTTGGCCTTCAGCTTCGAAAATGTGGTATTCGCTGTGTTCGTCCGGGGAACGTCCGGCAAAAGTTTCCTGTTCAGCTGCGCGAGAGGTGGGGAAATGATCGAGATAGGGGGTTGACCCGTCAGAAGTCAGATCATGGTTGCCCGGAAGAACAGAATATGGAACGTTGGCATCTTCCAGGTTTTTCATCGCCGCGTTTGCGACGTCCCATTCTGCAGGAACATGGGCCTGGTCTACCACGTCGCCCAAATGGGTGACCAGTGGCATGTTGAGTTCATTGGCGTGCTCGGCCAACCATGCGGTCTGGACATCGTAGGGTTCGGACCCAAAACGGGCGTTGAATAGGTCTCCCGTTTCCTCAGTGGCGTAGCGTGAGTAAAACTGGGTGTCGGGAAGGATCCCGAGACTAAAGCGGGAAGCCAGGTCTTCGGACGCTGGTTGCTCGGCAGTGCTGGCGGTGGCGTGTGGAATGGTGATCAGGGACGCAGCGACAATGCTGATGCTTGCGCCGGCTACTGTCAGCCAGCGAGGCAACGCGTGATTCAACGGCACAGTACTCCTTAGGTGTGAGTAATTTTTTGGGTACGTGTGCACTGTGGTCCGGGTACGTAAATACGAGGTAACGCCGGCCTCCCGAACACCGGAACTCTGATAAAACTCCTTGTCAGGCCGATGTGGTTTTGGTCATTGTGGACCTTGCATTGTGCGGTGCGGCCGTTAGCACGAGGTGCGAACAGCGGTGCTCCAAGCCCGGTCATTGGTTGAACGCAACACCGTCAGCGACTCTTCATCCCAGTGTCGAGTTCACGGATGGTATGCGCCACGAGGATCGGTCTGGACGTGATGAGTGTTTGTACATCCCGAAATTCCGGTAGTCCACTGGCGAGCAAAAGCCCCGGGCCAGGATGCGTCGGTGCCTCGATCAGTTCGTGATTTGCTCGTCAAACATCGCGTAGCATCGCGAAGAACTGATCAGCGACACCCCGCATTTATCGGGGTTCGGGTGTATCGAGCGACCCGGGGGATTGGTTGTCATTTCTAACTGCCCCGGAAAAGTTCCGGAACAAAAGTCCCGGCCACCTCGCCACCGGCAGGGACAACATGGTCGGCATAACCTTATTGTGAAGGGCGCAGGGCTCTCCGGGCCATCAATCGCTGTGGGTACCTATCGCGTCCGAGCAGATCTACCGCATTTTTTCTGCGCGCCCGGTGGCGACGGGAACGTTGAACGAGCGGGCGACGGGAATCGAACCCGCGTATCTTGCTTGGGAAGCAAGCGCTCTACCATTGAGCTACGCCCGCAGATCTCACATCAGAGACATATAGAGGGTACCAGATGTTGACTTTCGATGTGCCATCACCCCGGTGTGGCAAAACCTGACATTGGCACGTGCCATTAAGTCTGAAGTTGCTAACTGAGATAGGTTAGATTCGTGCTTCTCTCTGATCGCGATATTAAGGCCTCCTTGGATTCTGGCCACATTCAACTCGATCCGCTGGACCGTGACATGGTCCAGCCGGCCAGTATTGATGTGCGCTTGGACCGGTTCTTTCGTCTCTTTGATAATCACCGCAATGTGCACATCGATCCCTCGGTAGAGCAACCAGATCTGACCCGTTTGGTCAGCGTAGACCCGGATGAGCCGTTCATTTTGCACCCGGGGGAGTTTGTGCTGGGTGCGACCTACGAGCAAGTCACGATCGCCCACGACGTGGCAGCGCGACTCGAAGGGAAGTCGTCGCTGGGACGGCTCGGGCTGCTCACGCATTCCACCGCCGGATTTATCGACCCGGGCTTTTCCGGTCATATCACCTTGGAACTGTCCAATATGGCCACCCTTCCGATTAAGCTTTGGCCGGGGTCAAAGATTGGCCAATTGTGCTTCTTCAACCTCTCCTCGCCGGCCGAGGAGCCCTACGGTTCCGGCGGAAATCTCAACCGTTACCAAGGTCAGCGTGGGCCGACCGCGTCGCGGAGCCATCTGAATTTCTACCGCACCACGATCGAACGCTGACAGGATTCCAGACCATGAGCTCCGCCAGCCTCCAACACGTTCCTGACGGGTCCCGCCAAACGTCGCGGCGTCTGCGTGTGGTGGCGTGGTCGCTGTGGGATTGGGGGTCGGCGGCCTTCAATGCCGTGATGGTGACCTTCGTCTTCGGCACGTATCTGAGCTCTGAGGTTTTCGGTCCCGATGGCAGAGGCACCTCGTGGTTGGCAGCCGGCAACGCGGTCGCCGGCGCACTAATTGCGGTGACCGCACCGGTGATTGGCCAGCGGGGCGACCGCGGCGGGAAACGAACGCTCTGGTTAGGCATGAACACAGCGCTCGTGGTGGCGTGTATGGCGAGCTGTTTCTTCGTCCAACCGCAGGAAACCTACCTGGTGCTGGGAGTCATTCTGCTCTCAGCCGGCAACGTGTTCTTCGAATACGCCGAAGTCCACTACAACGCGATGCTGGTCGATATTTCCACGCCGTCCACGATCGGACGCATCTCGGGTATTGGCTGGGCTTGCGGATACCTCGGTGGAATAGTGCTTTTGGGTCTGCTCTACCTGGGCTTCATTTCCGAGGGGCCACACTGGTTCGGGGTCCCTGATGAGCAGATGCTCAACATTCGTATCGTGGCAGTCATCGCGGCCGGGTGGTTTCTCCTGTTTTCCTTGCCTGTGCTCTTCGCTCAACGGCGTGGCGTCGGGGCTGACCTCACCAACTCGGCTGAGTCGGCTCAGAAGAACGCACACGAACCCTCTCCTAGCGTGGTGGAATCCTACCGCCAACTCTGGGGCACTCTGGTGCGTATGTGGCGTGAAGACCGCAACACCTTAGCTTTCCTGATCTCCTCGGCGGTCTTTCGCGACGGCACCGGTGCAATCTTCGCCTACGGCGCAGTCTTGGGCACCACGGTCTATGGCATCAGCGCCAGCGACGTGTTGCTGTTCGGTATTGGCGCCAATGTTGTCGCAGCCATCGGCGCTTTTTCCGGAGGGTTCCTGGATGACAAGCTCGGGCCTAAGTGGGTCATCTGGATCTCACTGGCCGATATCTTGGTCTTGGCCGGAACGATTTTCTTCCTCGACGGTGCGGGAGCGTTCTGGGTCGGTGGACTATTGCTGTGTTTCTTCGTGGGCCCGGTGCAGTCGGCATCCCGCGGTTTTCTGGGAAGACTGGTGACTCCTGACACGGCCGGTGAAATCTACGGGTTATACGCCACCACCGGGCGTTCGGTTTCCTTCCTCTCACCCGCACTCATCGCTTTGTTCGTCGGGATCGTGGGAGACTCCCGCGCCATGATTCCTGCCATCATGCTGGTTCTGCTAGCCGGAGCCGTGTTGCTGATTCCGGTCCGGGATCCGAAGGTGACTTCACGGACCCTGTGAAATTTTTCATAACCGTGAATTGGCAACCAGCGGTACTGGAACCTGAATGAAAGATGTATTTTTCAAGGCGATATGGCCGAGTTAATGGCGGTGCTACCCCAAAATGCCGGGGAACCCCGGGGTCTGTTCTGATGCTGTGGGCTGACTCGTTACGACCGGAATAACGTCTCTGTGGGCAGATTTAAAGCCCTCTGGCATCGTCGGTGACGACGTCCTGTGACAATCGACCACACCGAAAAGCGCTAAAGTAAGAAGGGTGCCTGCCCCATAATTGCTCTGGAGGACGACCGTGCTCATTGTGCTGATTGCACTGTTCGCCGTCGCATTGGTCGCGCCCTGGATTTTCCGAGTTACCGATCGGGCTGGTTTCTTTGTCTTGGCTGCGGTTCCAGCCGCCGGTTTCATCTGGGTTCTCACCCAGATGCCACATATTCTCCACTCCGAGCAACTCTTAGCCTCCGGAGCAGCCGCCGATGCCGCCAATGACCCGCTGGTGCGCACCTACCCGTGGTTAACCGAGATCGGCGTTGAACTCTCCTTCCGGATGGATACCCTGGCGGCACTGATGTCGCTGATCGTGCTCGGTGTGGGCGCTCTGGTGCTGGTCTACTGCTCTCGGTATTTCAGCGCCGGTGACCCGCGCAACGGTACCTTCGGTGCTCAACTTTTGGCTTTCGCCGGCGCCATGTTCGGGCTGGTCACCACCGATGATCTATTGGTGCTCTACATCTTCTGGGAAATCACCTCGGTGCTGTCCTTCCTGCTGATCGGTTACGCCGGGCAACGAATCTTCGCCCGTCGCTCCGCGATTACCGCGCTGATAGTGACCACTTTCGGTGGTCTGGCCATGCTGGTCGGACTGATGATGCTCGGTGAATCAGCCGGCACCTACCGGATTTCCGAGGTTGTCAACCGTTCCGAAGAACTTTTGACTGGCCCCTACTCGGGAGCCTTTATGGGCTGGGCCATCAGCCTGGTGCTACTGGGTGCGTTGACTAAATCCGCCCAGGTGCCTTTCCACTTCTGGCTGCCCGCGGCTATGGCAGCCCCCACCCCGGTTTCGGCTTACCTGCACTCGGCTGCCATGGTCAAAGCCGGTGTTTATCTGGTGGCACGACTAGCCCCCGGATACGCCGACATGCCAGTCTGGCAAGTGATGGTGCTCGGGGTCGGAATGTGGACCATGCTTGTCGGCGGCTGGCGAGCCCTACGTCAAACCGATATTAAACTCGTCCTGGCCTTCGGCACCGTCTCCCAGCTGGGATTCTTGATGATCGCCAACGGGTTGGGTGACCGCGACGCCGCCATGGCAGGACTGGCCATGCTGATGGCCCACACGCTGTTCAAAGCACCCCTGTTCATGCTGGTGGGCCTCATCGATAAGATGGCCGGAACGCGCGATGTGAACCGCCTGTCCGGGTTGGGTCGAAACCACCCGTGGCTTTTTACCTTCGCCCTGCTGGCCTCGTTGTCGATGGCCGGTATCCCACCGTTCTTTGGTTTCGTGGCCAAAGAATCCGTGCTGGAATCAGCCCTGCACTGGGGCGAGGTCCACTCACAAGTCGCCACTGACGCGTATGCGGCCCCGAGCTTCTGGGGTATCGTCTGGGCGTGGCTGCCACTCGCCGTGGCGGTACTGGGTTCGGTCTTCACCGTAGCCTATACTGCACGGTTCCTCTGGGGTGGTTTCGCCACTAAGACCACTGTGGACGACCAGGGCGTTACCCAGCAGATGGACGACACCCCGGTCGAAAAGTCGGCCTCGATCCTGGGTACCACCCCAGCAGCGGTGCTGAGCGTGATCAGCCTGGTCGCCGCCTTCGTTCCCGGATTGATGGGTGCCCTGCCCAAGGCCTATGGTCAAACCGCCGAACCGTTAGCCGGTTTTGAGAACGATCCGGCCTACCTGGCGCTGTGGCACGGATTCACCCCGGTGCTGGCAATTTCTATCGCGATCATTCTCGTCGGTCTGGTGCTTTACGCCTTCAAAGACCGGGTCTGGCATGCACAAGATGCCGTACCGTCCTGGGTGGATTCGGCCAAAGTCTATCGTTGGACCCTGCAGCGTCTAGATGCCTTTGCTGTCTGGGTCACCGGTCGCACCCAGCGCGGTGACCTGGCTTTCTACCTGTTCATCATTCTTACCGTGGCCACCGTGGGACCGTTGCTGGCCATGCTGTTCCCGACCAATAACGATCCCACCACTGTCAGCCTGCCCAACGTGGCTTTCTTCGGCGACTGGCGACTGGAACAATCACCGGGTCTGGTGCTGGCCTCGATTTGTATGATCATTGCCGTGGCTGGTGCCGTCTGGGCCCGTCGTCGTTTCATGGCCGTCATGCTGGTCTCAGCCACCGGCTACGTGCTGGCCGCCATCTTCGCGCTCCGCGGATCTCCGGATCTGGCCCTGACTCAGTTGCTGGTGGAATCCATCGTGCTGGTGGCCATGGTGTTGGGCCTGCGGGTGCTGCCACCGCGGGTTCCCACCGGGCTACATGGACGCAATAACCGCTGGGCGCGCGCGCTCTTGTCGATCGGATTCGGTCTGGTGATGATGTGGTTGGCTGCTACCGTGCTGGCCTCCCGTGTGCAGGACCCCATTTCACTGAAAATGCCGGAACTGGCCGCCGAAGAAGGCGGTGGCTACAACATCGTCAACGTCACCCTGGTCGATATGCGCGCCTGGGATACCTTCGGCGAAATCACGGTGCTCACCGCGGCCGCCACCGGTGTGGCCTCGCTGGTCTTCATCGCCACCCGGGAGCGTTTCCGCCACCACTCATTGGCCGATGTGGAACCCGGCTCGGTGGGACGTTATAACCATAAAGCCGCGTCGCTGAGCACCGGCGAAATCTCGGTGGTGCGTGGCTTCTCGACGGTTTCGCGTGACCCGTGGCTGATCGCCGGTCGGACCCTGGCGCCGGAACGTCGCTCCATCATCTTCGAAGTGGTCACCCGCCTGATCTTCCACGTCATCATCCTGATCTCGATCTACCTGCTACTGGCCGGACACAACGTCCCCGGCGGTGGCTTCGCCGGTGGTCTGCTGGCCGGTCTGGCGCTGACCATTCGGTACCTGGCCGCTGGCCGCTATGAGCTGGCCCAAACCGTGCGCATCCCCGCCGGTGTGGTGCTGGGCTCCGGACTGGCGCTGGCCGCCATCTCCGGGATCATCCCGCTGTTCTTCGGCGGTGAGGTCTTCCAGCAGGTCGACTTTGAATTCACGCTACCGGTCTTCGGTTACGTCCACGCGGCCTCGGCATTGATCTTCGATATCGGGGTCTACCTCGTGGTGATCGGCCTGGTCATCGACGTATTGCGTTCCCTGGGTGCAGAGGTCGACCGTCGGTACGAAAAGGAATTGGCCGTCCGCGAAGAAGCTGAGGCCCGTCGCAAGCAGGTCAGTACTCAGTCCACAGCACAACCGCGAACCGGAGGTGGTCGCTGATGACGATCGATGCGATCTTGCTGATCATCATGGGAGCACTGTTCGCCGGTGCGGTCTATATGGTCATGGAACGGACCCTGACCCGCATTATGCTCGGGCTGGTCATGTTCACCAACGGAGCCAACCTGTTGATCATCATCATGGCCGGCCCCGCCGGTTGGCCCCCGATCGTGCGCGACTCGGTCAGTGCCGATGAATACGCCGATCCGTTGCCACAAGCTCTCACGTTGACCTCAATCGTGATCTCATTTGCCACGACCTCCTTCTTGCTGGCGATGATCTACCGTTCCTGGGTGCTGGCCCGTCGCGATGAAGTTTCCGTTGACGTCGAAGACGTCAAGGTGGCCGAGCAACCCACCTACGACGCCGAAGATGATGCCGAGCTACGCGAGGAAGAATCCGAATTTATTGACGATGACCAGGACCCGAACATGGCCTATGACGCGCCCTCGGCCGAGTCCGGCTCCACGACGACAGGAGATGATCGCTCATGCAGCTCGATGTGATCTCCATGGCCCCGCTGGCCGTCGTGTTGCCCATCCTGGGCGCGGCCCTCGCCTTCACGTTGGTCCGACGTCCGCGTGGCCAAATCCTGGTAACCGTGCTGACCATTGTGGTTACCCTGCTCTTAGAGATCGCGCTACTGATCGCCACCTGGAACGAGGGCGCCAACGCCGTCTTCCTCGGCGGCTGGGAAGCCCCCTGGGGCATCGTGATGGTGGTCGATCGGTTCTCGGCGCTGATGCTGGTGGTTGCCACTACTGTGGTGTTCGCGGTGTTGCTCTACGCCTCCGCACAGGGTATTGGCGATGACGACACGCCCCGGCCGGTCTCGATCTTCCACCCCACCTACCTGATCCTGACCGCCGGGGTGTCCAACGCGTTCTTAGCCGGAGACCTCTTCAACCTCTATGTGGGCTTCGAAATCCTGCTGACGGCTTCCTACGTGTTGCTGACCATGGGCGGGACCGGCCCACGGATCCGCGCCGGTGTCACCTACGTCGTGGTCTCAGTGATCTCCTCGGTGATCTTTTTGATCGCGATCGCGATGATCTATGGCGCGACCGGAACCGTGAACCTGGCCGATCTGGCGGTCAAACTCGCCGAACTCGACCCCGACCTGCAACAGGTGCTGCACATCATGTTGTTGGTTGGGTTCGGGATTAAAGCCGCCGTGTTCCCGCTGTCGTTCTGGTTGCCTGACTCCTATCCCACCGCCCCAGCCCCGGTCACCGCGGTGTTCGCCGGCTTACTGACCAAGGTCGGTGTCTACGCCATCGTGCGCACCGAAACCCTGCTGTTCCCAGGCAACCGGCTCAACGATCTGTTGCTGGTGGTCGCCGGGTTGACCATGGTGATCGGTATCCTCGGTGCCCTGGTGCAGTCGGATATCAAACGTGTGCTGTCGTTTACTTTGGTCTCCCATATCGGCTACATGATCTTTGGGCTGGCCCTAGCCAATGTGGTGGGGCTGGGCGCCACCGTGTTCTACGTGGTCCACCACATCACCATCCAGACCTCGCTGTTCTTGGTCACCGGGCTCATTGAATACCGGGCCGGTACCGCCAATATCGACCGCCTGGGCTCGATGCTGAAGATTTCACCGTTGATCGGGGTGCTCTACATCATTCCGGCCCTGAACCTCGGGGGTATCCCGCCGTTTTCCGGATTTATCGGCAAGGTCGGTCTGCTACAGGCCGGTGTGGGGGAGGGCTCCCCGTTGGCCTTCGCCCTCGTCATTGCCTCGGTAGTCACCTCCCTGTTGACCCTACTGGTGATGGTCCGGATCTGGGCCCGCGTCTTCTGGCGCCGAGCTGAGGACGTCGAAGATGCCACCTTGCGCGTGTCCGAAGAAGCCGAAGCTGCCGAGAATAACCAGCCACCCATCCGCAAAGACCTAGCCGGCCTGGTGGCCCCCACCATCGGACTGGTCGCCGTGGGTGTAGGCCTTACCGTGGTCGCCGGGCCACTGTATAGCTTCGCGGACCAGGCCGCCGAAGATATGCTCGCTCGCACCCCGTATATTGAATCCGTGCTCGGCGATGAGGCGGCCGCCCAAGCCGCCGAAGACCTCCAGGAATTCAACGGATATGGCATCGAATTAGCTTCCGAGTCCTCGAATGGTGCCGGTGAAGACGACAATGACCCCGAAGAAGCCACCGATGTTGCCACCGGCGCATCGGATGCTACATCAGAGACTCTGAGCAGGAAGGAGGCTCGCGATGACTGATCAGGCACCCCCCGCGTCGACACCCAAGAACGACTCGGACGCGCGCGTCATTGAAAATAAGCCACCCTGGTGGACCCAATGGCCCATGTTCTTGCTCCTGGTGTTGATCTGGTGTGCGCTGTGGCAAGACTTCCGCATCGGACAAATCATCATGGGCGCGATCACCGCGGTGCTGGTGATGTTCATTTTCCGCCTGCCACCGATTCCCTTCGGCGACCGGTTCAACTTCTACTACGCGGTGAAATTCCTGTTCATCTTCCTGTGGAAGATCACCTGGGCCTCGATCGATGTGGGGATTAAAGCCATCGTCCGAGGCCCGCGGATCACCAATTCGGTGCTCGCCGTCCAGCTACGTAGCCACGACGACCTCGTGGTTACCCTGGTGGCTCACGCCTACGCGCTGATCCCCGGGTCCTTGGTCATTGACGTGGACCGGACCACCTCTACCCTCTACTTACACGTGCTGGATGTGCCCAATGATCAAGCCGCTGAAGACTATAAACGCGACTCACACAATATCGAGAGCCACATCATCCGAGCCATCGGGTCTAAGAAGGACTACGCCTTGATTCGTGGGGAACACGACACCAGCGAGCCTGCTCTAGACCAGACTCAACACCGGGGAGGTGAGCGCTGATGCATGTCCTTCAGTTGGGAGGCTGGATCTGCCTGGTTTTCTTGGCGATCGGTGCGCTGGCCTCGGTCTACCGCATCGCGCGCGGGCCGGCGACCTTGGATCGTGCCATTGCCACCGACGTGCTACTGATTACGGTCTCCTCAGCGCTGGTGGTCATCATGGCCCTGACCGGGCTGACTGACTACATCATGTTTGTGGTTGTTGCCAGTGTGATTGGCTTCGTCGGATCGGTGACCCTGTCCCGCTTCACCGTGGACGGTACCACCGCCAACCCGGGGGCCTCCGAAGAACGGCTGGAGTCCCAAGACCACAAAGACACCTATGTCGGTCACGCACAGGGGCCGGGCCGACGCGCTTCCGAGATCGGGCCCCAGCAGTCGAAGCCACAGCAGGGAAAGGGGGAGTGATCGACCATGATCGAATTTGAGTCAGGGTGGGAGATCGCCGGCGCGATTCTCATTGTGGTGGGGTGTTCCCAGTCAGCCACGGCAGGAATCGGTCTGTTGCGCTTCCCGGATGTGCTCTCGCGTATTCACGCAGCAACCAAGCCACAGGTATTCGGTCTGTTAACGGCATTGGCCGGCCTGGGATGCATTTGGCAGTCGTGGTGGTGGGTTCCCGTCTTGGTCGTCGCCTGGGTACTACAGCTGGTGACCGCACCGGTCTCGGCGCACCTGGTGGGTCGAGCCACCTACCGTTCCCGGCATCTGGACCCGGAGTTGCTCTATGTGGATGAACTGGCTGCAGTGATTACTCGCCAGGATGAAAAAGATCAGCGCGCTGATCACGATCAACCTGACGAGTCAGCCCAGAAGCCAGCCCAGAACTCCTAGACTTCGGCGTCGCCGACTCGACGCGCGGTCCGCTTGGTTTTCTCCTGCTTCTTGGCGCGGGCTTCCATGGCCTTGCGGACACCGCGCTGAGAACCGGACGTAATCAGCGACGAGATCGCTGCCGAGATCGCCGCGAACGTCACGATTTTCGCGATCGAGGTTTGTTGCTCATCGTCTTCCGACGGAGCTTTCTCACCGGTCATAGCCTTCCAGCCCAGATCGACGATCTTGGTGCCGAGATAACCGCCGGCCAGCGAGACACCGGTGGTCAGAACCTTTTGCATTAGCTTATTGCTATCCATCACTCCTGCTTTCTTCTGTGTTGATGACCGGGTCCAGCGCATCCGGACCGAGCTCTCCTGCGGGAGAGGGTTGCCGACTACCAGCTTAGCGAGTCCACGGCCTTTTGAGACAACTACTGGCTTGCTTGCGGAACGCCGATCGTCCCGACGCGACGCAACAGCCGGAATAAGTTCTCACTTTCTCGTGTGAGATCATCGGTGGTCTGACGTATGGCCGCCTGCAGGCTCTGGGGACCGGAACCAATGGGGAACACCGCCGTCAGACCCTCGGCATAGAGGTCCTCGAGCTCATCGCCCAGTGCCCCAGCTAGGGCAATCACGGGGATAGCCCGGCCGGTACGTGCAGCCACGGTACGCGTCGCGCGAGCCACCCCGACCGGGACCTTACCGGACAACGACTGGCCATCAAGACGTCCCTCACCGGTGAGCACCACATCGCAATCGGTCAGCTGGTCTTCAAAAGCCAGCAGATCGAGCAAGGTTGCAATGCCCGACACCACGCTCGCCCCGGCCACACTTGCTAACCCTGCGGCGAGACCTCCGGCGGCCGCAGCACCGGGCAGCTGAGCCACGGACACGCCGGTGTCGCGGGCGATCACCGCCTCGGCGTGAACCATTCCGGCTTCCAGGTCGATCAGTTGGCGGTCGGTGGCGCCTTTCTGTGGGGCAAATATCGCAGTCGCCCCCTGCGGTCCGGTCAGCGGGTTGTCAATATCGCACAGCACCTGCAACCGGGCGGAACCGAGAGTGTCGGCCACCGCCGAGACATCAACACGATCGAGCTCGCGCAATCGTGACCCGGTGGGGATGAAATCCTCGCCCTCAGCGGTATAAAACCGGGCCCCTAACGCCCAGGCTGCACCAAGTCCCAAGTCATGCGTCGCCGAACCGCCGGCACCGATCAGTAACTCAGTTGCCCCAGACTCGATTGCGTGCCGGATGAGCTCGCCCACGCCCCGGGTTGTGGTAGCTCCCGGATCCAGATGTCCGGCAGCCAAGGGTAGCCCGGCCGTGGCGGCCATCTCGATCACCGCGGTGGTCTCCGTTAGCAGCGCATAGCTGGCCCTGACAGTATCGCCGGGGAAGACTCCGGTGACCGTTGCGGTGACCCGTCGGCCACCTCGAGCAGCCAACACAGTCTCTACGGTGCCCTCTCCGCCGTCGGCCAGCGGAAGCTGGCGCACGACAATCGAGGGATCAGCACGGTGGATACCGGTAGCAATGGCGTGGCAGACCTCCGCAGCGGTGGCGGCTCCCTTATACGAATCGGAGGCAATCAGCACAGTTTTCATCCTGAGGTCCACAGTACTGGATACCGCGTGTCTAGATACCCCCTGTGCCCTTAAACGCCGGTGGCCCGGTAATTCCCCACAGAGGAACCACCGGGCCACCGGAAGAAAACGTGCTGACCGGATCAGTGCTTAGGCCTGAGCCGTTGCGTCGTCCTTTTCCTTGCGACTGATCTCTTCGTCCAGGGACGAGCCCTCGACGTCAACGTTCGGCACGATCTTGTCCAGCCACTTCGGGAACCACCAGGCACCTGCACCGACCAGGTGCATCAGAGCCGGCATGAGCAACAGGCGGACCACGAAGGCGTCCAGCAATACACCGAAGGCCAACGCGAAACCGATCGGGCGGATCATCACATCATCGGCGAAGATGAAACCACCGAAGACCGAGATCATAATGATCGCCGCTGCAGTGACCACCGAGCGGCCGGACTTGAAGCCCTGCATGACCGCGGTGCGTGCGTCAGATCCGTGGACGTAGGCTTCACGCATACCGGTAGAGATGAACAACTGGTAGTCCATGGCCAAACCGAACAACACACCGATCAGAATGGTCGGCAGGAAGCTCAGCACCGGGCCGGGGGTCGAGACCTGGAAAATGGTATCTAGCCAACCCCACTGGTAGATGGCGACCACGCCACCCATACTGGCCAAGCAGGAAAGCACGAAACCACCGGTGGCGATCAACGGGACCACCAAAGAGCGGAAAACCACGATCATGATCAGCAAGCTCAGACCCACCACGACTGCCAGGTAGACGGGCAGAGCTTCGGCGAGTTCATCGGAGATGTCGATGAACCCGGAGGTCATACCAGCCACACCCAGGTCGGAGGCATTGGTTTCCGGAGTGGTGTCGCGCAGTTCGTAGACCAAGTCCTCCGTGGAAGGCTCGTTCGGGCCTTCTTCGGGGACGACCTGCAGGGCCAAGATGGAGTTGTCATCATTGGTTCCCGCCGGAACTACCTGGTCCACCCCATCCATCTCGGAGATTTGGGTGGCCAATTCCGCGGTAATAGTCATCGCATCATCATCCGAGGTGTCCTCTTCCAGATCCGCGGTAACCACCAACGGGCCGTTACGTCCGGGACCGAAGGCATCATCGATGGCCATGTAGGACTCATACGCGGCCGATCCTTCAGGTTCAGCCGAACCGTCGGGAAGGCCCAGTCGCATCTGGGAAGCCGGGATGGCCAAGATGCCCAGCACAGCGATCGAAGCCACAGCGGTGACGATCGCACGAGTCCACGACATGGGCTGGGTTTGGGGGTCATGGTGACCGGTAATCTGCGAGGAGGAGCCTTCATCAGATTCCTCGGCAGAGTGCTTGGCTTGGCTTGAGTGCTGTTCGTCTCGCTTCCGGCGTTCCTTCTTGCTCAAGGCACGCGGGCCGATGAAGGACAGCATTGCCGGGGTCAGCGTCAGAGCCACCAGCACAGCCAGTAGCACACAGACCCCACCGACAAGACCCATCAGGCCCAAGAACGGAATACCCGTAATGCCCAGGGCTAGCAGGGCGATGACCACGGTCGACCCAGCAAACAGCACTGCGGTACCAGCAGTTCCGTTGGCCAAACCAATCGAGGTACGCACATCCATGCCGGATTTGAGCTGTTGGCGGTGCCGGTTGATGATAAACAGCGCGTAGTCGATACCCACGGCCGAGCCGAGCATGATGCCCAGGACAGGGGTGATGGAGACCATCTCCACCACGGAGGAGAAGGCCAGGGAACCGACGGCACCCACACCGACGCCGACCAGTGCGTTCAGCAACGGCAGACCTGCGGTGACGAAAGTACCCAACATAATGAACAGCACAATGGCCGCCACCACCATACCGACGATCTCAGTCGGGCCAATAATTTGCGGGATCGTCTGGGACACCTGCTGAGTGGGAAGGATTTCCACCCCGTCAATCTCGGCTTCCTCGAGGGCGGCCATGACGCCCTCGCGGTCCTCCTCTTCAATATCGAGCGGAGGCTTATTGAACATGATGATCGCTTCAACGGTGGTACCGTCTTCTGAGACCAGTGAGAAACCTTCTGAGGCATCGAGAAGGTCTTGGGCATCCTGAAGTTGGTCGCGATTGGTCTCGATCTCTTGCTCCGCCTCGTCCAGCTCGTCCTCTTGAGTCGCTAACTCAGAACGGGCTTGTTCGAGCTGTTCGCGGCCCTGATCAATCTGCTCTTGCAGCGGGGCAGCCTGTTGCTCGGCGGCTTCTTGCGGAATGCCTTGAGCCACGGCCTGCTCGATGCCGGCGTCAACCTGTTCTTGGCCTTCGTCCAGCTCCTGTTCAGTCGCACTCAGTTGCTCGCGAGCGTCGTCAAGCTCCTCGCGACCGGTGGCCAGCTTCTCCTCGCCGTCGTCGAGCTGTTGTTGACCATCTTCGATTTCTTGAATCTGGTCCTGTCGTTGCTCTTCGGTGTCGAAAGGATTCACCGTTTCGTTCACCGCGTCGAGCTCATCGAGATCAGTGAGCAGGTCCCCGATCTCGTTCTTTTGCTCGTCGGTAAATTCCGAACCATCCTCGGTGCGGAACACGACCGGCCCGGTGCCCTTGGCGGCATCGGGGAATTCTTCCTCGAGTCGGTCGGTGACCTGCACGGTCGGAGTATCGGGAATGGTGATGGTCGATTGTAGCTGACCACCAAAAGTGAAAAAGCTAATCACGGCAATGGCGACAAGCGCCAGCCAGGATATTAAGACAGTCCACGGGCGAGCGGCGGCGCCCAGCCCAAGTTTGTTCAGAAGTTTAGCCACAGTACATAGTCCTCAAGTTCGAGATATTTAGGCTCGATCGCTACTATAGTTGACGGAGCGTCTCGAAACTAATGGTGAGACTCTTTTCGGCACCGTAAAGATCATCACCTCGGCTCATTCAAAGTCCTGCTTTCGCTTGGGGAGCGGGCAGAATAGGGCTGATGGCCATCCATCTGGTCCGGAAGCAAGTAGGAATATGACCGAAGAACAGAAATCGCGAGGCGGCAGACCACGGTCAGTGGCATCGCATGAAGCGATCTTGCAGGCGACATCCGAACTGCTGGCTGAAGGCGGACACCATCAAGTGACGATGGAAAGCATTGCCGCCCGCGCCGGGGTGTCCAAACAGACCATTTACCGCTGGTGGTCGTCCAAAAATGATGTGGTCCTGGAAGCGATCTCGCAGGGAAAGGTCACCTACTATCCGGCACCGGCTCCTCACACTGATCATCTCAAAGCCGATCTGCTCGCGTGGATGTCCACAGAGTTGGACAAAATCTTCGACGATGCCGATACCCCGCAACTCGTCCAAAACCTGATCTCGATGGTCGCTGCTGCCGGAGAAGATGCTGAACAACTCTTCCGTCCGATCTCCGATCCACTGATGAATGTGCTGATCGGTCGGCTCCGACATGCTGAGCGAGAGCAACCCGGAACCTTGCGATCCAGCCCCGAGATCATCGCTGAAATGGTGGCCGGAGCACTGCTCTGGCGACTTCTGATCAAACGCCCGGTCCCCGAGCACTGGGCTGAATCCATCCTTGATGCGGTCCTGTAGGTTGAGTGCCTGTAGGTTGAGTGTTATTGACTGTTGACCGACCGCCGTTTCCGAGCTGGCGTCACGGTACTGAGCCCGCTCGATGAGTAGAATGTCACCCTATGTACTGGACCCTTTCCGAGATTGCTGATTGGCCGATCTGGCTTGCGATCCTCGTGGTGATTCTCGACCTGGGCATTCGTATTTTGCTGCTGGGAATTGTTCCGGGTAATCGGCGTCCCGCGGTGGCGATGGCCTGGCTGTTGGTGATTTTCTTCCTGCCCTGGATTGGGGTCTTGCTCTTCTTGTTGCTGGGCTCGTTCAAACTCGGCGGTCAGCGACGCTCGCGCCAGAAAGCCGTTAATGAGGAACTCCGGCGTGCTACCGCGCACTGGACGCTCCCTGACCAGATCCACGAGGTACCCCAGTACGTCGAGTCCTCGGCTGCGTTGACCCGTCAGCTGACGGGGTTCCCCATGCTGGATGGCAATAGCTTCCAGTACTACACCGACTACCGCAATTCCTTGCACGCCATGGCCCAAGATATCGACCGGGCCCACGACTATGTGAACATGATGTTCTACATCTGCGCGGTAGACCCCGTAGACCGACAGGGTTATAGCTCAGTGGTTTTTGATGCGTTGATCCGTGCTAAACAACGTGGCGTGACGGTGCGCGTCTTATTTGACCATATTGCCTCGCTACGCGTGCGCGGCTATCGGGACTTGTTGAAACTCTTGCGGGAGCACGACATTGAGTATTACCGGGCCATGCCGGTGCGTCCCCTACGCGGCCAGTATCAACGACCCGACCTACGCAATCATCGAAAGTTGATGGTGATTGATGGAACCGTGGCCTACACCGGATCTCAGAACCTGATCGAACCCGGGTATAAGAGGGCCTCGGCTCACAAAATGGGTCGAGAATGGGTCGATGTCATGGCCCGGATTACCGGGCCGATCGTGGCTTCACTGGACATCGTTTTCGCCACCGACTGGTACTCCGAGACCGGACAACCCACTCAAGAAAATCTGCGTGATCTCACCACCGAAGAGATTGAAGATCACCGGGGTATCTCCGCGCAGGTTATCCCCTCCGGCCCGGGTTTTGCGAACGAAAACAACCTGCGGGCCTTCAACCATCTGTTCTACTCCGCCACCCGCACTCTGCGGGTAGTGACCCCTTACTTGGTGCCGGATGATTCCATGCTTTACGCGCTCACTACCGCAGCCCAGCGCGGAGTGGATGTCGAGATGATCGTGTGTCGTCGCGCGGACCAGTTCATGGTTCACCACGCCCAGCAGTCCTACTACGAGGCGCTCCTACGCTCCGGGGTGCGGATCTTGCGCTATCCCGACCCCAATGTCTTGCACTCGAAAATGTTCACGGTCGATGACGATGTGGCCGTGTTTGGATCGTCGAATATGGATATGCGCTCGTTTTCGCTCAACGTGGAAGTTACTGTGCTGGCAGTGGGCGCGGAGATCGTAGCGGCGACCGAACGTGTCATGGACGAGTATCGGGCCGAGTGCGAGGAACTCACCTTAGAACAATGGTTGGCCAGGCCACGATATAAACGATGGTTGGATAACGTCTTCCGCCTGACCTCGGCCTTGCAGTAACGCTAGGTCGCCACGTATTTTGTGCTGGTCCTCGCTGGTCTCAGCTGGCTAGTCTAAGTCGGAATCCACGTCGTCTTGTTGGTGTTCCTTGCTCAAAGCCGGCCACAGCAGGATGATGAAACCGATGGCCAACAGAGCAAACCCCAGCGGATAGCTAAACGGCGTTGAGGGTGCAAAATTCAGCACCGACATGCCGAGGGCGATAATGAGTAATCCGCCGTAGATCTGCAACTGAGTCATCACGGGAGCTAGTTTAGTCCCTGTGCTGAGGAGCTAGAGGCTCCGTTGGTGGAGATTTCAAGGCGCAACATCGTATAGGCGGCCTCTTGGACCGACTCGGCGGGACCTGAGGTGTCTAGGACCAAATCGGCAACCGATTCGACTCGGTCGCGGTCGGTAAAGTCTTGCTCTTGAGATGACCACCGTTCCCAGTTTGGCCCGTAGTTCTCCCCGCCTCGACCCACAGCGCGGTCCCGGCGGGATAGTTCGGGGGCATTCAACCAGATCAGAGAGTTGAGATGTTCCCGGGCCGCGCGAGCGCCGGTTCCAAAACCCTCAATAATGGTGATCTGGCCTGGAGCGAAGGTCCTCTCCGGCCCCAATGCTCCGTCGGGGGCATTACTTGACCAGTCCCAGTCTCGGTAGGTGACGGTTTCACCCTGTGCCAGGGCTGGGAGCAATTCGTGGGTATACAGGGCAACTCCAGCCTCCAACCCGTCCCAGCCACGGTAGAGCTGGTCGAGGCCGAACACCGCAACGGAGAGTTCGGGGTGTTCCGCGTGGATCCGTTGTTCCAAGGCGTCGGCGAGTTCGGTCTTGCCGGCCCCGGAACGGCCGTCGATACCAAGAATCAGGGGTTTCATGGCTCCATCCTAGTCTCCGGGCTGAGAACAACCCAGAGGTTACTTCTGAGCCGTTCACATCAGCAGGCCACCGGGTGCGACCTCCGACATGACAGACGTGACGCCAAGCGATCATCGCTTGACGCCACGTCGTCGAGTCGTGTCTCAGTGCGCTAGGCCCTCACGGTAACTTGCGCACCGGCCGGTGGCAACCGACTGAGCGGGTCATTAATCCTGCACGTGTTCGATGTCGCCCTCGGGGGAGGTGATGAACGAGCGCAGGAACCAGTGGAATAGCTCTAGGCCACGTGCCTGCTCGATCAGGATGTCCTCGGACATCGGGTCAACCTTGCCGACCTCGGAGATCGCAGCGCGCAGGTCAGCGATAATTCCGGTGTAGACCTCGTCCAGAGCGGAGATATGAGCCAGGGTCGAACCGCGCAACAGGGAGTAGTCTTCCCAGGTACGCTCGGAGACGATCGCGCCCGGGGTGCCCTTCGGAGCAACACCCAGGGTGGCGATGCGCTCAGCGAGGGTGTCGGCGTAGTCGCGGACCAGGTCGATCTGCGGGTCCAACATTTCGTGCACGGAGATGAAGTCGCGACCCACAACGTTCCAGTGAGCCTGCTTCAGGGTCAGCTGCAGGTCGTTCATTGCGTGCAGACGAGTCTGAAGAACCTCAGCGACGCGGTGGCCTTCTTCAACTTCCAGGCCGGGGGTGGTGTAGTTTGCGTTTGCTTCAGTCATGTTGCTCCCTTTCTTCAGAAAGTGCCCGGTGAGTGCATCTCACTCACGGCGGTTTCTGCGGTCGGGGCCACGATTCCGGCGGAATCCTGGTGCTCCCTGCGACCTTGGTTATAACTAAACCGTGTTCTCAGATCGCCGGCAAGGTACGTAAGGCTACCCTAGGTAATTATGAATGGCTCAAAATAAGGGCTGTTGCGAAATCCTCAGATCTAAGTTCACTCCCGGCGAAAAAAGAGGCGCAACGAGAGGGCTCCAGCTAGTTTTCTGCGCGCACTCCAGGTGTTAGGGGCCGTGATGTCGGGCCTCTGGTCCGTTTCTCCAAAAAATTTTCCCACCCGGGAATGTTTTTCGAGATGGCATGGTTGCACAGAATAAGAAAACTTGAGTCTCTGTCGCTCAAGGTTATTTGACCGGATGAGCGATGATGGTTATCTTGAGTGGAGAAGGCTCAAGGAGCCACAAGGGATTGATAATCCGATGGAAAGGATGACTGGAATGGCACGTGCAGTAGGTATTGACCTCGGAACGACGAACTCTGTCGTTGCCGTGTTGGAAGGTGGCGACCCCACCGTTATCGCAAACGCTGAAGGCGCTCGCACTACCCCGTCGGTGGTGGCTTTCTCCAAGTCTGGTGAAGTTCTCGTTGGTGAAATTGCCAAGCGCCAGGCTGTGAACAACCCCGATCGCACCATTTCCTCGGTCAAGCGTCACATGGGGACCGACTGGACCGTCGATGTTGACGATAAGACCTACACGCCGCAGGAAATTTCAGCGCGCATCCTGATGAAGCTCAAGCACGACGCTGAAGAGTACTTGGGCGAAGACGTGACCGAGGCCGTGATTACGGTTCCGGCGTACTTCAACGACGCAGAGCGTCAGGCCACCAAGGAAGCCGGTGAAATTGCCGGGATGAAGGTCTCACGCATTATTAACGAACCGACCTCGGCAGCTTTGGCCTACGGTCTGGACCGCGGTAAGGAAGAAGAGCAAATTCTGGTCTTCGACCTCGGCGGTGGTACCTTCGACGTCTCCCTGCTGGAAATCGGCAAAGATGAAGACGACTTCTCGACCATTCAGGTTCGGGCTACCGCAGGCGATAACCGACTGGGCGGTGACGACTGGGATCAGGCCATCGTGGACTGGTTGCTAGAGAAGGCCAAGGCCTCTGGTGCGGATCTGTCCAAGGACAAGATCGCTTTGCAGCGTCTGAAGGAAGCCGCTGAGCAGGCCAAGAAGGAACTGTCCTCGGCTACGTCAACCAATATCTCCCTGCAGTACCTCTCGGTCAACGAAAACGGTCCGGTGCACTTGGACGAGCACCTGTCTCGGGCGAAGTTTGAAGATCTCACCTCGGACCTGTTGCAACGGACCAAGAAGCCCTTCGAAGATGTCATCAACGAAGCCGGCATCACCGTGGGCGATATCGACCACGTGGTGCTGGTTGGTGGCTCGACCCGTATGCCCGCGGTGGCCGATTTGGTCAAGGACCTAACCGGTAAGGACGCCAACAAGGGTGTCAACCCCGATGAGGTCGTAGCGGTCGGTGCTGCGATCCAGGCCGGCGTGCTCTCGGGTGACCGCAAGGATGTGTTGCTGATCGACGTCACCCCGCTGTCGCTGGGTATTGAAACCAAGGGCGGCGTGATGACCAAGCTGATCGAGCGCAACACCGCCATCCCGACCAAGCGGTCCGAGACCTTCACAACCGCTGAGGACAACCAGCCTTCGGTGTCCATTCAGGTCTTCCAGGGTGAGCGGGAGTTCACCGCCGACAACAAGCCACTGGGCACCTTCGAGTTGACCGGTATTGCTCCGGCTCCGCGGGGGATGCCACAGATTGAGGTCACCTTCGACATCGACGCCAACGGTATTGTCCACGTCTCGGCGAAGGACAAGGGTACCGGTACTGAGCAATCGATGACCATCACTGGCGGTACCTCGCTGTCGGATGAGGACATCGACCGCATGGTCAAGGACGCGGAAGCTCACGCTGAGTCCGATAAGAAGCGTCGTGAAGCAGCGGAGCAACGCAACGCTGCCGAGCAGAGCGCCTACTCGGTTGACAAGCTCATCAAGGATAACGACGAGAAGCTTCCGACCGATGTGAAGGAAGAAGTTCAGGCCGACGTCGACGCGCTGAAGGCCGCATTGGAGAAGGAAGACAACGACGACGAGGTCAAGGCTGCCTTCGAGAAGTTGCAGGCTTCCCAGACCAAGCTGGGTGAAGCGCTGTACGCTTCCAGCCAGGATGAAGCCGGCCAGGCTGCCGGTGGTGAGGATGCAGGATCCTCCGACGATGAGGATGTTGTAGATGCCGAAGTTGTCGACGAAGATGACGACAATAACAACAAGTAAATCCTGCGCCCAATCACTAGCGGTGTCAGTCCATCCGGGCTGAGGCCGTGTGAGCCAGCGATGGGCCGGCCAACCGGCCGGCCCATCGCGCTACCGCCCCGGCTTTGTAGAAAAGGAATGTGTGATGACAGACCAGCACAACTCCCAGGATCCAGACAAGGGTCGCGACGAGGAAATCCGTTTCACCGATAAGCGCAAAATTGACCCGGAGACCGGAGAGGTTCGTGACCCGGTCACCCAGGCAGAAGACATTCTCAGCCAGGCCACTGACCAGCAAGGCACCGATGCGGGACAGGGCATCGACAACGAGCACAGCGAGCCGGCAGACAGCTCTGGCGAGGCCTCAGCTGAAGCCGCCGAGTTGCGCGACGATCTGCAGCGTTTACAGGCGGAGTTTATTAACTACCGTCGTCGTGTCGAACGGGATCGGGACGTGGCGAGGGATAACGCCACGGTGGCCATGCTTGAAGCGCTGTTACCAGTGCTTGATGACCTCGATGCGGCCCGTGAGCACGGTGATCTTGTTGACGGCCCCTTCGCCGCGATTGCCCAAAAACTAGACTCAGTGTTGAGCCAGTTTGGCCTCCAGCGCCAGGACCAGCAGGCTTTGGCAGGAGAAGAGTTCAATCCCGCGCACCACGAGGCCATGTTGCGGCAACCCTCCGACGAGGTACCTGCCGAACACATTGTGCAGGTCTTCCGTAACGGCTACGTGCGCCATGATCGAGTGATTCGGGCAGCGCAGGTGATGGTTTCGGCCGGACCGGCCGACGAACAGTAGGGCGCGCAGTAGGACGCGCAACAGGACGAGACGACAACGATTCGAGACCACATCGAGACCGGCCGGAGGTGACAGCATGGTCGGTCGTGGTGGTCACTGATGATGAGCGAAAGGAGGCACCATGGCCTCACAGGATTGGGTGGATAAAGACTTTTACGCCACCCTGGGTGTCTCCAAAGACGCCTCTGAATCCGATATTAAAAAGGCCTACCGGAAACTGGCCCGCAAATACCACCCGGATCAAAACCCCGGTGACGAAACCGCGGAGAAAAAATTCAAGGACATCACCGAGGCCAACGCGGTCTTGAGTGATCCGGAGCAACGTCAACAATATGATGCGATTCGGGCCATGGGCTCTGGCGCTCGGTTTACCGGCGGACCGGCCGGTGGTACCGGTGCCGGAGGAGCCGGGACTAGTGGTGCTGGATTCGAGGATATCTTTGGCGGCCTGTTCAATCGTGGCGCTTCGGGAGGATTCTCCCGGGGCGGGGCACAGGGCCCGGACTTTTCGGACCTCTTTGGTGGATTTGGAAATTACTCGCCACCCCGGCAAAAAGGCGCTGACCGCAAGGCCGAGACCAGTATTTCCTTTGGCGGAATGGTGCGTGGCACCACCGTGCAACTACGGGCCGCCGACGGGGAAATCACCGAGGTTAAAATTCCCGCCGGCATTAAGGATGGGCAGACGGTGCGCGCTCGCGGTAAGGGCCAGCCGGGCTCGGGCGGACGCGGGGACCTGTTGGTCACCGTCCACGTCACATCTCACCCCTATTTTGTCCGCGACGAGCGACACCCGGAAAACGTACGCGTGAGGGTACCGATCTCCGTGGACGAAGCGATCCTCGGGGCGACCGTGGAAGTACCGACTCTGGATTCTTCCGTGAAGGTGAAAGTCCCAGCCGGATCGTCCTCGGGTAAAATTCTGCGACTGAAGAAGCGCGGTATTAAAACCAAGAAGACGGAAGGTGACTTGCTGGTCGAGCTGGAGATCGCCGTTCCGGATCAGCCCAACGATGAGGTTAAGGCCGCCGCTGAGGCCTACGCGCAAGCAACCCAGGGCAATAATCCCCGAGCCGGGCTAGCACAGAAAGCGAGCCTGTGATGACAGCCCGCTCCGGACGGAAAGATTGGGAGAACCTGTTCGCAGAGTTTGAACAATTCGACCCCGACCACCCGGCAGCCGCCGACCCGATCTTTGTAATCTCGGTGGCTGCCGAGCTGGCTGATATGCATCCCCAGACCCTGCGCCAATATGATCGTCTGGGATTGGTGGTCCCGCACCGCCAGGGTGGGGGACAGCGCCGCTACTCGGTGAGCGATGTGCACCGGTTGCGTCGCATTCAACAGCTCTCCCGCGATGGTATTTCGCTGGAAGGCATTCGTCACGTAGTGGAGTTGGAACGTGAAGTCCACTCGCTCCGGCAAACCATTTCCCACCTGGTTGATCAGGTGAACCTCTTGCACGCCTACGGTCGTGTTCCCCGGACTTTCACTGCAGCGGCCGGGGGAGACGTTGTGACAGACTTCCGCTCGGCAAACATGGATGTGGAACCGGAACAAACCCAGTCTCCACCAGCACACCGGCAGTCGCCACAGCGTCGCGGTGATCACGATCAGCGACGCGAAGTGACAACCGTGCAACGCGCTCGCGTTTTGCGGGCCCTGGATTCCCGCCTCTCCAGCTCTAAAGCACTGCCATGGCGCCCCGTGGATTACGTGGATTAATAGAGCGCCACGAGCAGGCCTCAGCCCGGCTCAAGACCATTCAGCGTCACCGGGAACGCCTCTCGCCCGAGGAACGGCGCGTCCTGGACGGAATCGTCCACGCACTGAAACCGGACTCCATGAAAGACCTGCTCGCCCCGCGCCATCTGCTGGACTTTGACCTGGCCCGGGAACGGGTGCTGATCGGGGTTGGCGAGCTCGACGAGCCCACCCACGTCAGTTGGCAAATCTCCGGGATGAGAATTAGCGCCTCGAACAACACCTGGGGTGCTGCGCGGGAGGCGGCCCAACTGCACCTAGCTCAAACCATGGTGTTACCCCATGCTCGTCCCCTGGTGATTAGCTGGCTGGGGCACCCGGCCACCTCGGCGGTCGATGTGCTCGGGGTGCGGGCGGCCTATACCGTCGCGGACCATCTCGCCACGGACTTATGGGACTATCTGGGATACTGCCCACAGATCACTCCGGATGTTCACATCGGGTTAGAAGCCCACTCCTACGGTGGATTATTCACACTGAAGGCTGTCCACCGCATCGCGTTGTGGGCACAAACTCGTAGCGACCGAATCCACCCGTGGTACTGGTGGAGAATCAATAGCGTTATCTTTTCCGGCCCGGTGGGTATTCCTCAGTCATTACATGTGCAATTGAAAAGACTCCGAGAACTTCAGGTGCCGGTGATTCAACAGGCCTGGCAAATCCGTGCTCGCGGCGACTGGCTGTCAGTCATTGGCCGGGTATTCTCGGGACGCCGACGCCTGAAAGTGCCCTCACTTTCATCCGGCGCAGCTCGCGAGGTTCCCGAACTGGTCGTGGCCACCGGGCATAACACCACCAGTGGGACCGGGTATCGAGATCTGGGGACTAGCACGCTATACCGGCTGGCACAGGCCAGCCTGGGAATTGTTGAGAAGACTTAATCCGTTGTTCAGTGAAACTTCTGTCGCCGTCTAGGTGTCCCTCTTAAGGTCGGTATGTCTCAACACCATTACTTGCCTTGAGGAGGGTACATGAGCGTGCGCAACAAAGTTGTTGCTGTTCTGACAGCATCAGCACTGAGCGCCTCGGCACTGGTGGGGTTATCCCAGATCAGCCAGGCAGCCGTCGTTGACGAACCGGTGATCAATGAATTTGTCACCGATGAACAGGGAACAGATACCTACGAGTTCGTTGAAATCCTGATCCCTGAAGGATTCGACACGACCGAGCTACGCATCCTGGGCGTTGAGGGCGATAGCAATAATAACCAGGGCAACGTCGTGCACAACTACGACGCCAGTGGTCTTGACTATGACGCCGACGGCCGCGGGTTGCTCACCGTTCCGCAGAATGGCTTGCAGAACGGGTCACTGAGCTTGTTGCTGGTACGCGGCAACCCGGGCACCAACGCTGTGGTCGACGCTGACCGCAACGGTGAGATTGACGCCGACGTCAACTTTGAGGTTCTGGACGCTGTCGGAATCCACGACGGAGATAATGGCGACTTGGCCTACGGAACTGAATTGCGCGCCTCGACCTTCGAGGGCTACACCGGTGCACTGGGTGGCGCCTCCCGGGTTCCTGATGGATCTGACACCTGGGTGCCGAACGCCTACAACGGTGCTGGTCTGCCCGGTAACACCGACCAGCCTCGGGGTGACTTTGAAGTGGCCAGCACCCCGGGTGAACCAAACGGTGAACAACCCTCCGAAGACCCGACGGAAACTTCGACGCCGACCCCGACCGATCAGCCCACCGAGGTTTGCCAGGCGGAGGCCACCCCGATTAACCAAGTGCAGGGTGAAGGCACGGAAACGCCGCTCAAAGGCCAGAACGTGACCGTCCGTGGTGTGGTTATCGGTGACTTCTGGAATAAATCTGGGGGTTCCAACGGTTTCTGGATCCAGTCGCTCCCCGATGATGTCGATGACAACGACCAGACCTCCGAGGGCCTGTTTATTCACAATCCCGGTCACGATGCACCCGAGAACGGCACCGTGGTGACTGTGGCCGGCACCGCCGGTGAGTACTATGAGCAGACCCAGCTCTCGAAGACCACTGTCACCGAGTGCGATACCGCTGAGCTTCCCGAGCCGGTCGAGATCACCTTCCCGGTGGAAGACGACCTGGAGCACCTGGAGGGCATGCGTGTCAATGTTGCTGAATCGGTCGTACTGGAGACCTACCAGTTCGCTCGGTTCGGTGAGATCGTCGTGGGGCCGGAGCGCCAGTATACGCCGACCGCTATTCATGCCCCGGATTCTGCCGAGGCCGAAGAGCTGTACGAATCCAACCAGGCCAACCGCATCACCATTGATGACCGCAACTCGATCCAGAACGTGCACCCGGCTATGCACCCCAATGGCGAGCCCTTCACCGTGGACAACATCTTCCGCGGTGGGGATCAGTTCAACAACATCACCGGTGTGATGGATTACCGCAACAACAGCTGGAAGATTCAGCGCACCGAGGCTGCCGAGCACCTTGCCGCGAACCCGCGTGACACCGAGGTACCCGAGGTGGGCGGTGACATCAAGGTTGCTGCCTTCAACGTGCTGAACTACTTCACCACCTTCAATGAACGTGGGGCTCGCAACGAGGAAGAGTTCCAGCGCCAGAAAGAAAAGCTGGTAACCGCTATCGCTAAGATGGACGCCGATGTTGTGGGCTTCATGGAAATCGAGAATAACTCGGATGTGGCATTGCAAAACCTTGTTGACGGTGTCAACGAGTACTTGGGCGAAAAGCGCTACGTCGCCGTGGAAACAGGCAAGCTGGGTACCGATGCGATCACCACTGCCATGATGTATAAGCCCGATGTGGTCACCCCTGTCGGTAGTCACCAGGTGCTAGATACTAGCGTGGATGCCCGGTTTGACACCCGTCGTAACCGCCCCGCTTTGGCTCAGACCTTTACTATCAACACCGAAGACGGTGCAGATAACGAGCTAGGCGAGTTCACCGTGATCACCAACCACTTGAAGTCCAAGGGCTCCGAGTGCGGTAACGAAGCTGATAACACCCACCTCGTCGGTAACTGCGATCCGGTACGCACCGAGGCCGCCAAGGCGCTAGTGGACTGGTCCAAGGACATGCCCAAGCCGGTCATTATGGGCGACCTGAACGCATACGACCATGAGAACCCCATTACCACCCTCACCGATGGCGGATTCGTGGACCTCAAGAAGAAGTACGAGGGTGAATACGCTTACTCCTACGTCTTCGACGGCCAGCTGGGCTACCTGGATTACGCACTAGCACACGACTCCTTGGAGCCATTCGTCACTGGCGCTGCGTCCTGGAACATCAACTCCGACGAGGTGCCAATTCTCGGTTACGAAACCCGATACAACACCGATCCTGCACAGTCGGAGATCTACGAGCCGAACGAATTCCGTTCTTCTGATCACGATCCTGTAGTCTTCGGGCTGCGGTTGACTGCTACCGATGAACCGACTGAAGAGCCCACCGAGGATCCGACTGAAGAGCCCACCGAGGAGCCCACTGAGGTGCCCACCGAGGATCCGACTGACGGTACTGGGGAGCCGACTGAGGGCACTGAGGAGCCCACTGAGGGTACCGAGGATCCGACGGAGGGCACTGAGGAGCCGACTGAGGGTACTGAGGATCCGACGGAGGGCACTGGGGAGCCCACTGAGGTGCCTACCGAGGCTCCGACTGAGGGTACCGAGGGTCCGGCTGAGGGCACTGGGGAGCCGACGGATGCTACCACCGAAGACTCGACCGAGGACACTTCCGACGGTGCTCAGGATCCATCCAAGGATGTCGACGAGTCAACTCAGAACCAGGGCGACCAGGTCGCTGGTGAGGATCAGTCCGAGTCTGACTCGGACAAGGGTGGTGCACTGGCATCCACCGGTGCCGGCGTAGTAGCGATCATGCTACTGGCAACTGGACTGGTATTGGCAGGCATCTTGCTGACCCGTCGCCGGGCTCACTAATCACTGACCCGGTACTCTAAATAGTCCGCCCGCGGGGCCATCTGATGCAGGTGACCTCGTGGGCGGACTGCTACCTGCTCCGTAGAACGAAGTGCCACGACGTCGCGTGAAGAGACTAGGCGGGATCAGCGAACAACAGCTACGCGAGCCGTGCGATGGCCGTTAGCCGCCGAGAGCAGACGTTGGTTAGTGATCTGCCACGCGTTGATAGCACAAGTCGAAAATATAGCGACCTGCCTCAGTTGCTTTCCGCTCGAAACTAGTGACCGGACGGGTTGTAAATCGTGGTGCCCAGCCACCGATGGTATCCAGAGCTTCGGCTTCTTGTACGGGCTGGTTATTATCAGTGCCCTCACGCTTCGCACGTGTCAACGGAGAGTCTGGGCCGCGCAAACGGTGCGGATAAAGATTCGTGAATTTCGGGTGCTCGTCCATGACGGCGCGCATTTGCTCGGCGTAATTGGACCAATCAGTGGCCAGCCGTAGAGTGCCTCCTGGACGTAGCACGGTGGCAAGTTTGGTGACGAAACCGGTCTGAATCAGCCGACGCTTGTGATACCGGGCTTTTTGCCACGGATCGGGGAAGAAAACCCAGACCTCCTGGGCCTGGCCTTCTATAGCGTCAATGACCTCCGGGGCGTTGGCCTCAATTCCCCGGATATTGTCGAGCCCCTCGTCCACCATCGCTGCGAGGAGTTTACCTAATCCTGGCGTATAGACCTCCACGGCCAGAAAATCACGTTCCGGGTGGGCCTTCGCGCCGGCGATGGTGGATTCCCCGTGACCAATCCCGATGTCGATCACGAGCTCAGCGTCGCGACCAAAGAGTGCAGACGGTGAAATCACAAAATTAGGGTCTACCGACATCGAGGTGTGATGCCGTGGCACATCGACGATCCACTGGCCCAGCGATTCATCCCAGAGCTTTTGGCGGTTAGGGGAGAGCTTCGTTGAACGGCGCACAAAAGACACCGGAGTCCGATGATATTTCTCCGGAATAGCGTTGTCAGAGGTCCGTGAAGAGTCTGAAGAGGTCATCCCCATCAGTTTAGGCCGGTTAATATCCTCGCTCAGCCGAAATTGTGAGAAGGGTCGTGATATTTCCAGTGCAAACCCTATAAAGTGGGATCCGGAAAACGTTTCTTGAGGAAGGACTTCCGATGAGCATTGTTCAAATCCCTCTCCGCCTAGCGGCCGGCGCATTTGTGCTGAACTCCGGGCTGAATAAGCGCAAGATCTCCGATGAACAAGCTGAAGGTCTGCGCGACATGGCTGCCCGCGGTGTCCCTGCTGTGAAAGATATGTCCGGCGAAGAGTTCAAGAAGTTCATTACCACCACCGAGATTGGTGTGGGTGCTTCGTTGCTGGTTCCGATGGTTCCTGGTTGGGTCGCTGGTGCTGCCCTGTCCGCCTTCTCCGGTGGTTTGGTTTCGATGTACCTGAACACCCCAGAAATGACTGAATCCGACGGCATCCGTCCTTCCGAGTCGGGTACTGCGGTTGCTAAGGACATCCTGTTCTTGGGTAGCGGTATCGCCATCACTCTGGACTCGCTGTTCAACCGAGGCGGTAAGAAAAAGAAGGCCGCGGCCAAGCGGGCCAAGAAGATCTCGGCTGCCAAAGACGATCGAGTAGAAGCTATCCAGGAAGCCACCGACCAGAAAGTCGAAGCGATCGAAGAAGCTCGCCAGAAGTTCAAAGCCGATCGTAAGCAGGCCCGTCAGGAGCAGAAAGAAGCCCTGAAGAAGGCTGCCAAAAAGGCGAAGAAAGGCTCCAAGAAAGTTGCTAGCAACCTGAATCTTGGCTAAGTCTGAGAGACTCTTGCTGTGATAGGCACAGCAGAGGTGTAGTTGTCACCGGTGCGGGATGGGACTTCTGTGGAGGTCTCATCCCGCACTGCTATTCTGGCACTTGGCTGTGGCTGACTGATCGGATCGAGACAGCACCGCGACCAAGAAATCGGAGTCCTCGTTAAAGGGGTGGGCTTGCCAGGAGGAGAATAGTTGCTCGATGTCAAAGCCACAGGCTCTAGCGTCGGTAAGAAAATCTCGGAAGTCCCAGCCACGGCCGGCGCCGAAGCCAATGATTGCGCGCGAGTGTGCCTGCGGTGCCAGTAGCTGACAGAGGCTCGTGAGAGCGGGGTGCCGACCGTTCTTCGACAAAAAGCCCATAACGTTGCCCGCCGAAACGATGAGATCAAACGGTTCAGACAGATCGAGTCGAGCTTGTGCTGACAGGCTGGCCGGTAGTTGCTCCAGATCGGCTACATGCCAGCGACCATTCGGGAAATCCTCACGGGCCACGTCAATCAAGTACTCGTCCAGATCAAGGCCAATGACAGTATGCCCGCGGGTGGCAAGATAGCCTCCGGTCCGTCCGGTCCCGCACCCAGCATCCAGGATTCGGCTGGATCGATCGGCTAACGCATCCACCAGTCGGGCCTCACCGTCAAGGTCTTTCCCCTCACGGTGGAGATCACGCCATCGTTGCGCATAGCGCACCGAATGTTCCGGGTCGCGAGCGATCATAGAACGCCAGGTGTTGTGGTCGGGTAAAGGGCAGCCGGATGATTCAGCCAAGAGGTTCATGAACTAGTCTCCTGTTCTTTCTTCGAAGCCGCTGGAGTCTTCTTGAAGTTGCTGGCGACGTTCGTTGATATTGGACCGGGTTGGTCGCTGGGGCGGATAGACCAACCGTGCCCCGGTCTCTGGATGAACTCGTTGACCCTCATAGATGTTGTCTCCGAAATCTTCGGGAACAAAGACGGACCGGTAGGGCTTTCCGGTCGAGCTGGACCTGCGGGGCCTATTGATGGCGAAAATACTTTTATTCTCGGCTAATTGCGCGGTCTTCAAAGTGGTGATGGGTTCTTCAGTGTGCACCGAATAAACCACGACGTGGCCGACATAGTCGGTGAACCGTGACCGGTAGTCCAGGACCTCGAGCTGTCGAGTGTGTTCGGGAGACAACTGCAACCGGTCCCATGCGGGCAATCCCTCGGCCAACTGCTTGGCGCGCAGATACTCAGCATCCCAGGCGGCCCCAGCAATCATCACGATCGCACCGACCCAGAGAAACAGGATCACGTAAATTGTTCCGTAGAAGGTGTCGAGTACTCCGTCAAAGATGGAGAAGTTCTCTAGCAACCATCCGGTGAGGACTAGCCCGGCGAACAGTGTGAGCACGGTGAATGCCCCGCCCGCAGTGATAAACCGGTAACGGGGCAGATTCACATTGGGCCCGCGGTAGTAGGCGGCTGTAATCAGCAAGATCAACACCAGCAGGAGGATGGGCCATTTGACCGTATTCCAAGCATTGACCGATTCTTCGGAGAGGTTCAGCATCCCACCGATGCGACGGGAGAAGTCGCCTCCAATAATGATCAAACCGACCAAGGCCAGTGAGGACACCATCAGCACAATGGTTTCGACGAAGACCACCGCGCGCATCATGAAGAAGTTACGTCCCTCGCGGGTCCCGTAGAGGGTATTCATGGCGCGGTGGAAGGCGGCAATGACTCGTCCGGCTGAGAACATCGATCCCAAAATGCTGATCACAATCGTCAGGACAGAACCAGATGTTTCTGAAAAAGCCATCAAGGTCGTGGTAATGACCTCGGTATCTAGTGTCGGAATCAACTCGTGAATGAGCTCGGCGACCGTCCCGATGGTTTCATCGGCCAAACCGAGAAGTGAGACGACCGAGACCAAAACAATCAGGGCCGGCAGGACCGAGAGCAACAGAAAGAACGTCATCGTGGCAGCAACATCCCACACCTGAAGTTCGAGTAGTCGCGTGATCGTACAACGCAGTACGAACCAGACGGTGGGCCGAGGGTTTTGATACGTCTGACGTTGTTTCCTGGCCAACCGGCGGGTGAGAGGCATAATATGAGCCTATCGAATCATCGCCGGTCAGCCGAGAGAACGTGCAGGGCCAAGGACAGGTACCGCGTCGATACTGCTGGGGGTATGGGATAAGACGGTACGATATTGACTATGAAATTGACTATGAAGAAACGCGGTCACGTTCCCTCCTCACCGTTGCATCCTATGGTGCTGAGCGCCCTGTTCCTGAGTCTTGGGCTGGCCCTGAGCGGTTGTCAAACAGAAGAAGGCGGTCCGGAACCGGAGGACTCGGCCAATACGTCTAGTTCTCCCAGTGATGAATCGTCTGTCGAAACCAGCCGTGATGACCTATCGGAAATCCTGATTCCGGCAGAACATTTGCCTGAGGGGGGAGCTACCGAGTTTTCGATTGAAAGTTTCCAGAGCCAGCCATTGAGCCTCTACCTGACACTGACCGGTTTTGAACCCGAGGGTACATGTGGTGAGGCGATTGATGCGGTCAACTCCTACACCTCACAGGTATCGCACGGTGTAACCGGCGTATACGACTATGGCGCCGACGCCTCTGACTCCCCGTCGCCCTCCGAATCTGAGGAAACCTCGGATACTAGCTCCGACGGTCCCGAGACCCAGGAGCTCTCCGGAGAACCACACGTGGAGATCATGGTGTTTGAAACCGCTGAGGAAACCCGGCCAATGAAGTTGTTCTCCGAGGTTGCCGAAAGTTGCGACACCATCGAATCCGATAGCGTCGACGGAGCCGAAGCGACCTTCGAACAACTGGAATCCTTGCACGCGGTGCACGTGGGCATTAAAGCCAGTCGTGATGATGACCTCGAGAACCTCTATCTCGGTGGTGGTTCCGTGGGTGGACAATACCACGTCTATATTGTGGCCAATAACATCAGCCCCGACGACGCGCTGAGTCTCTATACCGAGCAGATTCAACGTCTCGAGCAGCTCGTGGACCCCGCAGAAGTTGACGATACCTCCTCAGCAACAGAGTCTGCCTCGCCGGACGAAAGCTCCAGTACCTAACGGCTGCAACCCGGATCCTGTGGAATAAAACCTCCCACCGCAGGGTTGAGTTAATTAGACTCAAGTATTATTCGTGAATGAATCAAGGGAGGAGATGTGATGGACGCGCAGTTCACCACAAAATCTCAAGAAGTGCTCTCGGCGGCGTCGATGAACGCTTCGACAGCCGGTAACCCCCAAATCGAACCGGCACACGTTCTCAAAGCACTCATGGACCAGCGCGGTTCCATTGCAGTGTCCATCCTGAAAGCAGCCGGGGCTAACCCCGATGTGGTGTCCACCGCTGCTTCGACAGCAATCCAAAAACTCCCGAAGACCTCGGGTAATTCCGTGGCTCAGGCGAAGCTCTCTCGTGCCGGCTTACAGGTGATCCAAGCGGCTCAGAATGAGGCCAGCTCACTGCAGGACGAGTTCATCTCGACTGAACACCTGTTGCTAGGCCTGGCGGCTGACACCGGTGAAGCTGGAGTGGCCCTGCGGGACGCCGGTGCACAGATTGACGCGTTGCGTGCAGCGCTGACAAGTGTGCGTGGCGATCAGCGGGTCACCTCTGCTGATCCGGAAGGCACGTTCCAGGCACTGGAAAAATACGGCACGGATATGACGAAACTAGCCGAGTCTGGCAAGTTAGACCCGGTTATTGGTCGGGACGCCGAGGTCCGACGGTTGATTCAGGTGCTCTCGCGCCGGACCAAGAACAACCCGGTGCTGATCGGTGAACCCGGTGTGGGTAAGACCGCAGTCGTTGAAGGACTGGCCCAACGCATCGTGGCCGGCGACGTTCCTGAGTCCCTGCGAGGCAAGAAGCTGATCTCTCTCGATCTCGGCTCGATGGTGGCCGGTGCGAAGTACCGCGGTGAATTCGAAGAACGTCTCAAAGCCGTCTTAGAAGAGATCAAGAAATCCGACGGTCAAATCGTGACCTTTATCGACGAGATCCACACGGTGGTCGGTGCCGGAGCCTCGGAAGGATCGATGGATGCCGGCAACATGCTCAAGCCCATGCTGGCCCGCGGTGAGTTGCGCTTGATCGGGGCGACCACGCTAGATGAGTACCGAGAGAATATTGAAAAAGACCCGGCACTGGAACGCCGGTTCCAGCAGGTGTACGTGGGCGAACCCACGGTGGACGACACCATTGCGATTCTCCGTGGTCTCAAAGAGCGCTACGAAGCCCACCACAAGGTCGCGATTTCCGACAGTGCGTTGGTGGCTGCCGCGAACCTCTCGGATCGATACATCACGGAGCGTCAGTTGCCTGATAAGGCCATTGACCTGGTGGACGAGGCGGCCTCCCGATTGCGGATGGAAATCGACTCAGCCCCGGAAGAAATCGATCAGTTGCGCCGTGCGGTCGACCGGTTGACGATGGAGGAAATGGCCCTGGACGGCGAAACGGACCAGGCCTCGGTGGAGCGTTTGGCTGCCCTGCGTGAGGAGAAAGCCAATGAGCAGGAAAAACTCACCGCGCTGACGGCCCAATGGGAGAACGAAAAGGCCTCCCTGAACCAGGCCGGTGACCTGCGTGCTCAGCTGGACGAATTGCGCTCGCAGGCCGAGAAGGCTCAACGTGAAGGCGATCTGGGAGAAGCCTCCCGGATACTCTACGGTGAGATTCCTGATGTCGAGCAGCAATTGCGTGCCGCAGAAGCCAGTGAGCAGGACCAAAAATCCGAAGAGACCATGGTCTCTGAGCAGGTCTCAGCTCACGATATTGCCGATGTCATCGAATCCTGGACCGGCATTCCAGCTGGACGGATGATGACCTCCGAGCAAGAAAAGCTCCTGCAGATGGAGGACGTGATCGGCAACCGGTTGATCGGGCAACAGTCCGCGGTCACTGCTGTGGCTGATGCTGTGCGACGTAGTCGGGCAGGGATCTCGGATCCGAATCGGCCGATCGGTTCGTTTATGTTCCTGGGACCCACCGGTGTCGGCAAGACCGAGCTGGCTAAGGCGCTGGCGGAGTTTCTCTTCGATGACGACCGAGCCATGGTCCGGATCGATATGAGTGAGTACTCCGAGAAGCACTCGGTGTCCCGACTGGTCGGTGCCCCTCCGGGGTATGTCGGTTACGACGAAGGTGGTCAGCTTACCGAGTCAGTCCGACGTCGGCCGTATTCGGTGGTATTGCTCGACGAGGTGGAAAAAGCTCACTCGGAGATCTTCGACATCCTCTTGCAGGTTCTCGACGATGGGCGCTTGACCGATGGTCAAGGTCGGACCGTGGACTTTCGGAACACCATTCTGATCCTGACCTCGAACCTGGGGTCGCAGTATCTGGTGGATTCCGCGCTGTCGGAGGAGGAGAAAAAGACGTCCGTGGAGGCAACAGTACGGGCGGCTTTCAAACCCGAATTCCTCAACCGGTTGGATGACATCATCCAGTTCGAGCCACTCTCGCTGTCGGACCTGACCAAGATCGTGGATCTGCAAGTCAAAGACCTCGGCGAGCGACTGGCACAACGTCGGCTCACTTTGCAGGTCGCCAACGCTGCCCTGACTTGGCTGGCCGATACCGGCTACGATCCTGCCTTCGGCGCACGTCCGTTGCGGCGGTTGGTGCAACGCGAAATTGGTGATCAACTCGCCAAGAAGATTCTGGCCGGGGAGATCACAGACGGCGACACCGTGGCAGTGGACCGGACCCCGGACGGGCTTGACGTCCACGCGGTGAGTGCCGAGAACTGATCCTGGTCTCTGCGGTGCTCAGCAACCACCGCAGAGACCATCAACAACGGCCAGCTAGCCTGTACCAAGCAGGGTAGCTGGCCGTTTGCGTCGCTGAGGCTACGGTGCCCAGGAGGCTACAGAGATCAGCCCTCAGAGGTTTCCTCCTGGGTGGTAGCGCTGGTTTCTTCGCTAGTAGTTTCTGCGTCGTTGCTGTCGCGGGAGGGCTGCTCGGAGAGGTTCTGATCCTCGGCGACATCCAACACCGGCTGGCCGATCAAGGAATTTGTCAGAGCCCCAGATTCTTCAGCTTCGACGAAGCAGTCAATTCGGCGGTCACCGGTCTCATTCCAGGACGCCTCCGAGGGGCTGGAGACTCGGGTGACGACGCTGGCATCGGTAGAACCGGTCAGCTCAATAGCCGCGCAGAATTCGTCGGCACGGGTGCGCATCTGATCCGCACCGGGATAGGTTTCCGCTTCGGACAGAATCTGACGTCCCACCAGCTGTGCGTCGTGAGCGTAGTCGCAGTCCACGATCGTCGAGACAGACTCAGTATCGGTAAAGTCCGTCAAACAATCTCCGGGCTCCAGGTCTTCGGGCCACACCTCGGTGGCAACAACACCATCCAAGCCAGGGGAGGGGTTGCGGGAGACGTCCTCGGAGGCTTCCGGAGAGTCATCTCCGTCGAAGACACCGGAGCGGATCAACCAGCTGGCCCCGATACCGATGAGGAGAATGACCAGCACGATCACGCCGATGAGAATCCATCGGCGACGGCTTTGACGACGCCGACGCATCTCACGACGCGAGGGACGCTGTGACCGAGGCGAGCGTTCAGAACTGGTCTCGGACGGCACTGCTCTGCTACCCCGGCGGGACGGTTCCTCGTTGACCGGCTCTGTCATGGGTTATCCAGTCCTTTCGTCAAAACCGAAGACGGCAGTGCTCAGCGGTGGATGAGTAGTTTAGCGTGACGTAATTGACACATGTGACAGTCTACTGCCAATGCTTCGCTATCGGTTGAGCACCACGATATGTGGCGGCACAACACCTGAAAACATGTTAAACTGGTGAGCACGAACCAGTTTGAACACATGACCTCCGGCACCAGCATGAGCCTTATGTTGTGCCCATTGGAGGGCTAAGAGACCGCGAAGGGGGTCACGCTCATGGGGCGCGGCCGTCAAAAGGCAAAAGCAGCACGTCAGGCTCGGGATATCAAGTATTTTTCCCCGGCAACCGATCTCGCAGCACTGGAGCGAGAACTCTCTGGGAAGAAACATGACGAACCCACGGTTAGCGACGAATACGCTGACTACGCGGATAAGTACAACGTCTACGAGGACGAAGACGATCACGACGAGGATGACTACGGGTACTCGTCACCTCGGTAGTTTGTGTGGCGGTGGCGTTCCACGCCCAGCGCGCTTGATAACCGATCGGATCCGATGAACTCTTCATCAGACCGATCGGTTCCTTACGTTGATGAGGCGATCTCTGTTGATCATCCGGCCTACGCAACCCACCAAGCGGCCCTGCGTTCCATCGCTCGCGTCGTCGACGATTCCCGACCGCTGCAAAATGACCGGGTGGCCTCAGCAGGAATCGGGCAACTCCTCCGTTTGCGCCCAGCGGTGCTGACCGGAGCCGGGATTTCGACCGGTTCTGGCATCCCCGACTATCGGGGGCCCAACGGTTCGTTGCGCCACCACCGCCCGATGACCTATCAGGAGTTCCGATTCGACCCGGTGGCCCGCCACCGGTATTGGGCTCGATCGTTCGTGGGGTGGCGTCACCTGGAGTATGCCCAACCCAACCCTGGACATCAGGTCTTGGCCCAATGGGCTCAAGCTGGCATCATTTCCGGCATCGTGACTCAGAACGTCGACGGGCTCCATCAGCGAGCCGCTCAAGAACTCGGCGATGATTACTCCACCGTGGTTGCTCTGCACGGTGATATGAGTGAGATCCAGTGCCTGAGCTGCGGGGCCGTGGAATCACGAGCGAGCTTGGACCGTCGCCTGGAAGAGGCGAATCCAGGTTTTCTGCAACGAGCCGATACCGGCACAGAAGACATCAACCCGGATGGCGACGCACGCCTAGAGTTGCGGTGGATCAACGAGTTCCAGATGGTTGGTTGTTTGCGATGCGATTCCACCGCGTTGAAGCCCTCGGTGGTCTATTTCGGTGAAGCCGTTCCGGCTGAGCGTAAGCATCGCGTCAACGAGCTGTTGGCTGGCTCCGGAGCGCTGTTGGTGGTGGGATCCTCCGTGGCGGTCATGTCGGGCTACCGAATGGTGCTCGATATGGTCCACCGCCACCAACCGGTGGGGGTTATCAACGCCGGCCCTTCCCGAGCCGATGCCCGGGCGACCTTCCGGTGGCGGGCCGATACCTCCCAGGCCTTACAGTGGCTGGATGACCAGGTGAAAAAAGAGTTCCCCTAAGCGACGGCGTAGGTACCCTGCAACACGACCGTGCCACCGTCAACACCCTTTGCACCCTGCACGACGTCTTCGGCGACAGTGTTGTCGATGAGTTGTTGGTCGAGCGTATCGACAGTACCGATCTGCCAGGATGGCACCTCGTGGTCGCGTAGATATGCTAGTGCCTTTTCGACGTGATCCGCCTCAACCACGGCTACCATGCCCACCCCCAGGTTTAGGGTCCGTTCTGCATCGGCCTGGGGCACACCGCCGGCCTCGGTGAGCACCGAGAACACCGGGGGAATGGACCAGGTTCCGCGGTCCACGATCGCCATCAGCCCAGCAGGTAACACACGTGCGAGGCTTGCGGCTAGCCCGCCCCCGGTGACATGCGAGAAGCCGTGCAACGGTGCTGGCTTTCCGGCGCGGTGAGCTTCACCGTTGAGGTGATCGACCAGTCCGGCACAGACCGAAGCATAGATTCTGGTGGGCTCGAGAAGCTCTTCACCTAGGGTCCGACCAAATTCGGGCAGGTGCTGGTGATAATCCCACCCCTGAGCGCTGACAATCCGGCGCACCAAAGAGTAGCCGTTGGAGTGAATACCCGAGGAGGCCATGGCAATGATGGCATCCGAGGAGGTGACCTTCTCTGGCCCGAGGATGTGGTCAGACTCGACCACTCCGGTCACAGCTCCGGCCACATCATATTCATTCTCCGCGAGTAGTCCGGGGTGCTCTGCGGTTTCACCACCGATCAGTGCAGTTTCGGCCAGTGAACAACCGGTGGCGATGCCCCGGACAATATCGGCGATACGCTCTGGGATGACCTTACCGGTGGCAATGTAGTCGGTCATGAACAGTGGCTTGGCCCCGACCACCACAATGTCATCAACGACCATTCCTACCAGATCTTGGCCGATGGTGTCGTGGATGTCCAGCGCCTGGGCAATGGCAACCTTGGTGCCGACCCCGTCGGTGGAGGTGGTCAGCACCGGACGCGAATAGCTGGTCAGCACCGAGGCATCCCACATTCCAGCGAAGCCACCGAAACCGCCAAGAACGTGCTCACCGTGGGTGGCTTTGACGGCATCCTTCATCAAAGCCACGGCAACATCACCGGCTTCGACATCGACACCTGCGCCTGCGTAGGTGATGTGTTGATCATCTGGGCTGGTCACGAGTTCTTCCCTTCCCGGTGAGCTAATCAGCTGGATTTCTTCTGGTTTTTGCGTGCCTGTCTGCGGGCTTGAAATTGTTCGTCGGCTAACCGCCGGGCAGTTTGGGAGCGCCATGCCGACCACTCGTCATCGGTGACCGCATAATCAGCTTGGCGGGGATCATCGACAGGACGCGAATAGTAGGTGCGGGTATGTTTTTTCGATTGGCGATCCAAGACCAGCCACAACAGGCCACCGAGAGCAACACCGGGAACGGCGAACAGCACCGCGAAGAACCCGAGGGTGGCCATCAGCGTGTAATCCTCGCTGGTGCCTTGGATCCCGACCATCACCAAAGCAACCAGGACTCCCAGCAACGCTCCGCCGACGAGAAATGGGGCGATCTTGGGTGCCCGACGAAACACGACGGTTTCCTGCTCGGGTTGTGGGGATCCGTCGGGCTGGTCAGGATCCGGCGCGGATTGTGGAGAAACTGGTGAGGACATCGGGACCCAGTTTAGCGAGAAAAACCTCTGCGCCGGTTCGTGTGTAGCCGGCAACAGTCAGGATCGAGGTGGCACACAGCGCGATAGGACAAGGCGGTCAACAGTTCTGACTAGGTGCGGTCTTCCGACGATGGCGCAGTGCGGGGCGGGTGAAATAGTGGCAACCAATCAGTGAGGTCGGCTCGTGAACCGGAGGCCTGCAGCCGGCCCGAGGCCACCGCTTGGTCCCAGTCGATTTCCCCGGTGATGAGCTCCATCCAGGTCTCAGGATTGGTTTCGATCACGTTCGGGGGAGTGCCCCGTGTGTGCTCGGGGCCGTCGATGCACTGGGTGACCCCAAACGGCGGGACTCTGACCTCTACGGTTTTTCCCGGGGCACGATCGGCCAACTCCTCGAGGCTGAACCGGATGGCCGTGGCTTGTACCGCACGGGGGAGGCTGGCGTAGTCGGCATGGCTAAATAGCTCATCGACGGCTGCTCGCCCCTGGTGAAGATCAATTTTGCGACGTGCCATCAGGAACCGATCACCCTCAGGACTTCATCGGAGAGTCGGGTGCGACCGACTTGGCGGCCGGCAGAGGTGATCTGGGGAGAGACCGTCTCTAACACCTGTGTCAGTGCGGAGACGTCCGGTCGCGGGTCGCTGAACTGGGCTAGCAACACGGCCGCGACGGTATGGGCTGCCCGGGAGGAACCGGACAGCATCTTCACCGCTACCGCGGTGCCGTCGCCACTGGCCATGGCCACGACCCCTTCGGACCCGGTCTTACACAACACCTGGAGTTCTTTGAGCACCACCGAGTCGAACCCGGTGGGGGACTGCACTGCATCAGGGGCCTCCAACATTGAGCGGGCCACCATCACTGCCGTCCATTCCGCCGTCCGGTCATGCACCGAGGCTGCCAACTGCGAATACCCACGGGCCAGGGCCGTCAGTGAGGTGATAGCCGCCGGAGCGCCACACCCATCGGCGCCGTGCCGTGCGATGGTGGTTTGCAAGTATTCTTCCAGCACCCGGTCCACTTCGTGTTGTATCGGATGTCCCGGCTCGCAATAGGATTTCACCGGGTCACCGGCGGCGACGCTGGCCGCGAGGAATGCGGCGTGCTTTCCCGAACACGGGTGAGCAATCCGTCGCGGATTCAAGTGCACTGGTGCTTGAGCGGCTGCCATGCGGGCGACTTCTTTCGGGGAAGACGGCCACGACGGTGGGCACTGTAGTGCGGAACTGTCTAGCTCGTAGTCGGACAGCATCGACGCTGCCAGTCGCTGGTGGTATTCCGTACCGGTATGCGATCCAGTTGCCAGGGCTAACTGTTCGGTATCCAGCGTTGCCCCGTGGCGCAGACTGGCCAAGGCCTGAAACGGTTTCAGTGCCGAACGCGGGTAGATCAATGCCGCCGGATCACCCAGCTTGGCCTGGATAGCCCCGGTGCGATCGACGACCACCGCGGAGCCGATAAATCGGGTCTCAATAAAGTCGTTGCGAATCAGCTGGGCCAGCTCCACGGAATCCGAGCCCAGCGCAGTACCGGCTAACGGTTTTGAGTAGTTCGAGGTCCGGGAACTCATCGTGCCCTGCTTTTGCGGAAGAGGATCAGCGCTACGGTGCCAATAATCAGCCCACACACGATGCTGATTGTCGCTTGCGTCATATCGCCACGTTGGGCGCCAGTAAACAACCGGAATAAAAACCACGGGACGATCGAACCGGCTAGGGCACCCATGACCCACACGAACAGGGACGCTGCCCAGTCCGGCAACATCGATTCACCGGGGGCGAGCTGGTTGAATAAATCGGCGCGGTGTTGCACCCAGCTTTTTGATCGGGGCTCGTCTCCGGGCCGGCGTGAGCGGTCATTGGAGGGCTCGTGGTGGGGATCGTGCTGATCTGCCATGCCTTCCAGTCTAAAGCCATACTGCCGTCGCGGGGCGAATTCTTGGCAGCTACTCTGGCGGGCTTTTCTCGGTGGATTTCTCCCGGTCTGCCCGTCGCAGTCATTGCACCGCGACGGCAGGGGAGGGAAACGACTACCCTGGGAACTGTGAAAATTCTTGTGCTAGGCCCCGGCGGGCGTGAACATGCGTTGGTCCGTACCCTGTTGGCAGACCCCGACGTCACCCAGGTTGATGCTGCTCCCGGTAATGCCGGGATTGCGGCCGAGGTCCCCGTGCACCAGATTGACGCCAATGACCCCGAAGAGGTCGTGGCACTGGCGCAACGGCTCGGCTCGGACCTGGTCGTCATTGGCCCCGAAGCGCCTCTGGCAGCCGGGGTTTCCGATGCTCTGCGAGCTGTGCACATCCCGGTCTTCGGCCCCAGCGCCGCCGCTGCGCAACTGGAATCCTCCAAGGTCTTCGCCAAGCAAGTCATGACCGTTGCCGGAGTGCCCACCGCTGCCTCGGTGCACGCGAAAACCGCCGAGCAAGTCCGGGCCGCCTGTGTCGAGTTCGGTGCCCCCTACGTGATCAAGGATGACGGGCTGGCCGCTGGTAAAGGCGTGGTGGTGACCGAGGATCTCGCGGCTGCTCTGGCTCACGCAGAATCCTGTTTCGCCTCCGGCTCCACCGTGGTGGTCGAAGAATTTCTCGACGGGCCCGAAGTTTCGGTATTCGTGATCGCCGACGGTACCCCGGACGGGGCAGTTGCGCTCAGTCCGGCTCAAGACTTCAAACGCATCCATGACGACGACCAGGGCCCCAATACCGGGGGAATGGGGGCCTACACTCCGTTGGACTGGCTGCCGGAGAACTTCACCGAGCAGGTGCTGGACCAGGTTGCCCGGCCGGTGCTGGCTGAGATGGACCAGCGTGGCACCCCGTTTTTGGGTGTGCTCTACTGTGGACTGGCTGTGACCACCCGGGGGATCCGGGTGATTGAGTTCAATGCTCGCTTCGGTGATCCCGAAACCCAGCCGGTATTGTCTCGATTGACCACACCGCTGGGACAGCTGTTACTCGCCGCGGCACGCTCGGAACTGGCCGAGCGTCCGGAGCTGACTCCGCGGTTTACTGATTCCTCCGCCGTTGCAGTGGTGCTGGCCTCCCCGGGATACCCGGGAACCACTCGCACCGGTGCGGTGATGACCGGCATTGCGGATGCTGAGGCTCTGGAGAAGGTAGCCGTCTTCCACGCCGGGACAGCCGCCAACGACAGCGGTGAGTATCTCTCCGCCGGTGGACGAGTGTTGGCTGTTGTCGGTCAAGGTGAGACGCTCGTGCAGGCACGGCAACGGGCCTATCAGGGCCTGGAGCTAATTCACCTTGAAGACGGCCAGTACCGCACCGATATCGCCCGCCGTGCCGTGGCTGGCGAGATTCAGCTTCCCTAACTAACGCAGTGCCTGCCCGGGCTACTGTTGTCCACGTGAACCGTCAATCCGTCCGCGATGAAAGTTAGATGATGACCTCTCACGACGTCCTTGAACTTGCTGACTGGCGCCACGTCTATTCCGGCAAAGTCCGTAACCTCTACGAGCCCAGCGATCAGCCCAGCGGTGAATCAGACCGCCTGCTGGTGGTCGCTACCGACCGGGTTTCGGCCTTCGACCACATCCTCAGCCCCGGTATCCCCGATAAGGGCAAAATCCTCACCCAACTGTCGTTGTGGTGGTTCCAGCAGCTCGCCCAGCCAGCCGAAGACCTGGATCCGATTCCGCATCATGTGATCTCTGTGGACGTCCCGGAGCAAGTCGCCGGACGCGCCATGATCGTCAAGCGTTTGCAGATGCTACCGGTCGAATGCATTGCCCGAGGCTATCTGACCGGCTCCGGGCTGAAGGAATATCAAGCTTCCGGTGCCGTCACCGGTATCCCACTACCCGATGGGCTGGTGGACGGCTCTCGTCTAGACCCACCTCTTTTCACCCCTTCCGCCAAGGCAGCGGTGGGCGAGCACGATGAAAACATCACCTTCGAGCAGCTGAGTGAACGCGTCGGTTTGCTACGGGCCGCCCGCTTGCAGGAGATGACCCTGCAGCTCTACCGTCAGGCCGAGGAGATTGCTCGCAACGCCGGGATCATCCTGGCCGATACGAAGGTCGAATTCGGTATTGATGTCTCCACCGGATTGATCACCTTAGGTGATGAGGTGCTTACCCCGGACTCCTCACGGTTCTGGGACGCCGGAGATTACGAACCAGGACGCCCCCAGCTCTCCTTTGACAAGCAGTTTGTCCGTGACTGGCTCAGTTCCGAAGAGTCCGGCTGGGACCCGGCCTCTGGGCAACGGCCTCCCGCATTGCCTGAGCATATCGTGGAGAAAACTCGTCAGCGGTACCTGGAAGCCTACCGTCGGATCACCGGGGAAGAATTCAGCGCGACACCGCAGGGATAAGATCCAGCACCACCGCTTCGGGGCGGCAGGCAAAACGGACCGGAACTTTGGGGGCCGCCCCGATACCGGCGGAAATATTGACGATGGTCGTAGCAGATTCGACGGGTGCGTTCCGCCCTGGCACGAGATCAGGCCATCCGAACAGGCCTGCGGCTTGCCGGGGTGGTAAATCACAGTTAGTCACCAGCGGTCCCACCACGGGTAGAGCAATTTGTCCCCCGTGGGTGTGTCCGGCCAGAATCAGTTGCGCGCCGTCGGCGGCCATGGTATCGAGTACCCGGGTATAGGGGGCATGAGTGACCCCGAGGGTGAGATCTGCTGTTCTCGCGTGAGAACCAAACCCGGGCCAGCGGTCACGGTCGAGGTGGGGGTCATCGGTGCCGGCCACCGCGAGGCGATGACGGGCGAGGTGCAGATCGTGATGTGCATTGGTGAGGTTCACCCAGCCCCGGTGCTCAAATTCGCTAAAAAGCTCCCGGTAGGGCAGGACCTCGCGGTCCGCTAAATGTGCTGCGGATCCGTGCTGGCTAGAGGGCCCACGGAAATACTTCAGCGGATTCGCTGGCTGAGGAGCGAAATAGTCGTTGGAACCGGGAACAAAAACTCCGGGGAGATCTAAGAGCGGACCCAGTGCATCAAGCACCGGTTTCAGACCGTCACGGTGACCGAGATTGTCACCGATATTGACCACCAGATCGGGCTCTAGTTCAGCCAGCGAGCGGGTGAAGTCGATCTTGGCACGGTTGGATGGGACCATGTGCAGATCGGCAATATGTAATACCCGCAACCGAGGACGACCAGCGGGCAAGACCGGCACCTGTTCGTGACGGATTTTAAACCAGCGGGCCTCCAGACACGCGCCGTATACCAGGCTCGCAACACCCGCGACGGCCGTAACGGCTGTGGCACCGGCGAACCGGCGCCACAGCTTCGCGGATGTGATCACCTCTACCACCCCAGGGTCTTAGTTCGAAGACTCTGCGGACTCTGCTGAAGGGTCGTCCGAGGACTCGTTGTTCTCGTCGTCATCGGAGGAGTTTGAACCACCCTTTTTGGCTGAGGAAATGCTTCGCGGGCTCGGCGACCCATCATCACGGATTTCTCCATGCGGGTAGTCCTCGGCGACCTGTTTCATGTAGTCGATCCACATCGGACCGGCGATCAGCGAGCCCCACACGTCTTCGTAGTAGGTGCCACCGATGGTGTTACCCTTCAACGTTTTGGCCACCGACTGGTAGTTACCCACCCAAGCGGCGGTCGTGAGGCCTTCGGTGTAGCCGACGAACCACGTGGAGGATTCGTTGTTGTTTGTACCGGTCTTGCCAGCAATGTCAAAGTCAATATTGCCTTCGGCGATACGGTCCTTAGCGATGGGTTTCAGCGTGGAATTCAGCTGGACGATGTGGTCCTCATTCAGCACATTCTCGTTACACTGCACCGGTGGCACTTCATACTCGTTGCCGGCGGCATCGGTGACCTCGGTCAGGGCACGCGCTTCACAGTAGTTACCGTAGGAGCCCATGGTTGAGAAGGCCGAGGCCATCGTCAGCGGGGAGACTTCTTGCGCACCCAACAAGAACGACGGGTGTTGCGGGTCCAAACCTTCTTCACTCACTGCGCCGTGAACACCGGCAGCATCGGTGATATCGGTAATGGAGCACAGATCGGTGGCGAAGGCGGCACCGACGGTTGCGGTGTTAATCGACCAGTACAGACCGTAGTTCATCGGCATCGGTTTCTTCATGTTGCCAATGGTGTTATTGATGTTCCAGCCGTCTGTTCCGATCTGGGCTTTGCCTCCGTCGAGGCAGTAAGCGGGGAATTTCGCTCCCGTGTAGTCATCGCGGGAGGCGTTGACCGTGTCGGACATGGAGTGACCGGCACCGAGCCAGGCCAGTGACACAAACGGCTTCAGAGTCGAACCGGCCTGGAACCCCTGGCCACCACCGTCGGCGTGGTCGACAGAATAGTTGATCTGCGTGTTACCGGCTCCATCCTCGGGGCTATAAACAGTGTTTTGAGCCATGGCCCGGATATTTCCGGTGTCCTGCTCGACAGTCACAATGGAGGAGCCGAAGCCCTGAGTCTCTTCGCGAGGGACGGCCTTATTCGCTTCTTCGGCAGCTGCCTTCTGCATTTTCGCATCAAGCGTGGTCTTGATGGTCAGGCCACCGCGGTCCAGCAATTGCTGACGCGACTCCGGGTCCGGGCCGAACGCTGGATCGTTGAGGATCTGGCGGTGCACGTAGTCGCAAAAGTAACCCGAATTGTGTTGCGCTGCGATGCAGCCGGAGTTCTTTGGAGTGATATCCAACCCGAGATCTTGGGCCTGAGCTTTCTCTTTCTCTGCCGTGGTAATGAATCCTGCATTCTCCATTGATTGCAGGACAACGTTGCGACGGTTCTGTGCGGACTCCGGATTGGTTTCGGGGTTCAACGCATTGGGTGATTGCACCATACCGGCCAAAATCGCCGCGTCCGACAGGTCCAACTCTGAGGCAGACTTATTGAAGAAGTGGTTGGCTGCAGCTTCAACGCCATAGGTCCGCCCGGAGAACAACACAATGTTGAGGTAGCCCTCGAGGATCTCCTCTTTAGACATCTTCTTCTCTAGCGCTACAGCCAGCTTCATTTCACGCAATTTATCGGCCGGTGTCTTGGTGCCCGACACTGTGGTGCGCAGGCCGTTGAGGTTCTGGTAGTTCACCAGCACGTTGTTGACGTACTGCTGGGTCAAGGTTGAAGCACCCTGACGGGTATCGGAGGTGGCATTATTGACCACCGCGCGTGCCAGACCCTGAGGGTCCACACCGGAGTGCCCGTAGAAGCGCTCATCCTCAATGGCGATAATGGCCTGCTGCATTTCTTCAGATATCTCATCCAAGGACACCGGTTCGCGGTTTTCCGCATAAAACGTGGCCAATTCGGTACCGTCCTTGTCAACGATCCGAGAGGGAACCGACATGGGCTCTTCCTGTAGTTCAGCAGGAAGCTCATCCAGCAGTTCTGTGCCGGTCGTTGCGGCAGCGCCGGTAACCATTCCCAAGGGTAATGCCAGTCCTGCTGCCAGCCCTCCACAAAGAGCAGAGACGCCGAAGAAGGCGAAAATCTTACCCATAGTGGTCGCCATGTCGAACATTGCAAATTTTTTGGCCATGATGCAATTCTATCTACGTCAGGTGATCTACTGACCCGGGGCCACCGGGGTGAAGGCGTGACAATCCCCACCGGTTTCGCGTTTTGTGTCCGGGTGTGGTGCAAACAGTGCGAGCGTCATGTCTATTCTTGACGGTCTTTCAATTATAGCCTGGGGAGATGACCGAAACCCAAAAAACACCAGAACCCGCGTCGGCTCCGGAACCAACTCGCTGGGAGTACGCCACGCTACCGTTGATTATTCACGCCACCAAACAGATTCTGGATCAGTGGGGCGATGAAGGATGGGAACTCGTCACGGTATTGCCAGGACCAGATGGTAACGCTCCGGTGGCTTATCTCAAGCGTCCTAAACCCTAGCCACCCAGATCGTCGCCGTGCTCTACCCCTGAGATGTTCAACGATACCGAGGAGGATTTATGTCCGCAGTTGAAGACCGTCTCCAGGAAGCTGGATTCACCCTTCCCGAGGTTGCCACCCCGCTGGCTGCCTACGTGCCTGCTTTACGTGAAGGTCAGTTGATCTACACTTCTGGTCAGTTGCCCCTGCAGAACGGGGAGCTGGCTACCACCGGAAAACTGGGCGCTGATGTCAGTGTCGAGGAAGGTCAAAAGTTGGCGCAGTTGTGTGTGTTGAACGCTATGGCTGCCGTGAAAAACCTGGTCGGCGACCTCGATCAGGTTGCTCAGGTGGTCAAGGTGACTGGCTTTGTCGCTTCGGCCCCGGATTTTTACGGGCAACCGCAAGTCATCAACGGCGCCTCAGAACTGCTGGGCCAGGCTTTCGGTGCGACTGGTTCCCATGCTCGTGCTGCCGTCGGGGTGGCTGTTCTTCCCATGAACGCCCCCGTCGAGGTCGAAATCACCGTCAAGGTTCAGGACTAATCAGCGCACAGTCCTACACAAGACATGGGTGGGCCGGAACATGCTAGGTGTTCCGGCCCACCCATGAGGAAGAGACGAAGAGAAGAAGAATTCTCCGGTTAACGTGCGCGCTGTCGTAGTCGTTGCAGGTCCAGAATGACCACGGCTCGGTTTTCCAAGCGCAACCAGCCACGCTGGACGAATTCGGCCAAAGCCTTGTTCACCGTCTCGCGGGAAGCACCGACCAACTGGGCCAGCTCTTCCTGAGTTAGATCGTGAGCAACGAGCAGGCCGTCGGAGGCGGTGCGACCGAAACGGTCGGCCAAATCCAGGATGGCCTTGGCAACGCGACCTGGCACATCGGAGAACACCAGGTCAGCCATCGACTCGTTGGTGCGCGTCAGGCGCTTAGCCAAGGCGCCCAGCAACTGCATGGAGACCTCCGGGGAGGAGTAGATGACCTTGCGAAGGTTTTCGTGACGCAGACCGGCCAAACGGGTTGCGGACACAGCAGTGGCGGTTGCGGTGCGTGGCGCGGGCTGGAAAAGGGCCATCTCGCCGAAGACCTCGCCGGGACCGAGGATGGCAAGCAGGTTTTCACGTCCATCGGTAGCTGTGCGACCAACTTTGATCTTGCCGGAAATAATGACGTAGAGCTGATCACCATCGTCGCCTTCGTGGAAAGCAGACGCCCCGCGAGACAATTCAACTTCGGTCAGCTCTGCAGTCAACGCATCAAAGACTTCATCGTCAAGATGGGTAAAAAGCGGAGCATTGCGCAGAACATCCAAATCCATATGCGAGATCTTCCTAACTGGCCAGAACGGCCGGGTAAACGTTTTTCGGCGTAAGCTCGTTGTTAATTCTGCATCATCGGGATCACACTGTGAATACCTCGAGTGCAGTTACTCACATAATTATTCTACAGGCAGTAGAAATTGCCGGATGATCTGCTGGTATTCATCTGTGAGCGATCAATGTGGTCGTCAACCGTTCCACCGAAAGATGGTTACAACGCTGGACAATGCAAGTCTTCACGGCATTTTTCCAGTCGTAGGGTTTAGGGTGGAGACACTGCGGAGATACGCGACGGTGTAGAAGACGCCAGCGGATGCGCGTCGGGACGCGTAGCACGGAGAGAGTCGGGACGCGTAGCACGGAGAGAGGGGTGGCGCAGCGTAGTGTTCTTGACCTGGCTGGATTGGGTTCTTCTTGTCGTACTGGTCATCGTGTTCATCAATGGCATTCGACAGGGTCTCTGGGTGTCGGCCGGACGGATGCTGGGATTCGTTCTCGGCACCATTGCTGCCTTCTTTTTGATGCCCGAAGTCAACCGTTTCGTGGATTCTCCGATGTGGCGCATCGTGGCTATGGTGGTGTGCGCAGTTGTCCTCGTCGGCATCGGGATGGCCATTGGAGTGGCCGTTGGTCGAGCCGTACGACTACGGGTTAACGCTCCGATTGCCCGACGTGTGGACAAGGTGCTTGGAGGAATTGTCAATACCGCCATCGCCTCGGTGTTGATTGCCCTATTGGCCTTCTCTTTGTCATCGATGGGTATGCCACAACTAACGCAGACCATTAAGGAATCCCGGGTCATCGCTTTCGTCACCAAATTGACTCCTGAGTCTGGACGGACCTTCGTGGCTTCATTGTGGACCGATTTCTTGGATTCAGGGGTGATTCCCGAGTTGGGGCCGATGCTCCAGTCGCAAGGCCCGGTGGAGGACAATGCTGTCCGCCCTCCCAATGATGCCGTGCAACAGGCCGGACAGGCTACGGTCCGTATCACCGGAACTGCATTTGAATGCGGTCAGAACCAAACCGGTTCAGGATTCGCCGTGGAGCCGCAACGAGTGGTGACCAACGCCCACGTTGTTGCCGGAGTTGAGGGACCGACCGTCGAAGATCTCGACGGAAACGTCTATCGTGCTTCGGTGGTCTACTTCGACCCGGAGACCGATCTTGCGATTCTCCAGATTCCCGACGCCGATCTTCCAACGTTGGAGGTCGGTCGTGGATTAAGCATCGATGATGATGCCTACGCTCTCGGGTTTCCCGCCGGTGGTCCATACCGCATTACGACTGGCAAAGTGCAAGCTGAAGGTCCGGCCACGCTGAATAACATCTATGGTCAAGATCCGCATTTGACCGGCATTTATCAGTTGGCCTCCGATATCCGTGAGGGGAACTCGGGCGGCCCACTCGTCGACGACGCCGGCCAGGTTGCCGGCGTCATCTTCGCCAAAGCTCCCGATGCCCAGGTCGGCTACGCAATCACCGCCGAGGAAGCTGGGTCGGTGCTGACCTCAGCGCAGAGCTACACCGAACCGGTATCAACGGGGCAGTGTTTGGCTGATTAATTCATCACCGATGAACTAACGGTTGCATGCCTGCTGTTTCCGTGCGAGGCATGGTTTTCCGCGCGTTGCTCTTGTGAAATTTCATGTTTCGTCATACTCTTGTGATCACTATCACACTCATCACGCTGGTAGGCCCTGAAGATAAAGGAGTTGGGCATGGCCCTGACACAAGAATCACTCACCGCGGGGAGACAGCAACGCGAACAATTCAGTACCCGCTGGGTCTTCCTGTTGGCGGCAATCGGATCTGCCGTGGGACTCGGAAATATTTGGCGCTTTCCCTATGTCGCCTACGAAAACGGTGGTGGCGCATTCATCCTGCCGTACATGGTGGCGCTACTGACCGCAGGTATTCCGCTGTTGTTCTTTGACTACGCCATTGGACACCGCTTTAAAGGATCCCCACCACTGGCCTTCCGTCGGCTCAGCCGGTGGACTGAAGCCATCGGCTGGTGGCAGGTGATGATCTGTGCCGTGCTTGGACTGTTCTATGCCGCCATCCTGGCCTGGGCCACTTCCTATATTTGGTTCTCGGTGACCGAAGCCTGGGGAGATGACCCAGAAGGCTTCTTCTTCGCGGACTACCTGCAAGCCACAGAACAAGCCGAAGTGAGCTTCCAGATCGTTCCAGGAGTCTTCTTCCCGCTACTAGCTCTGTGGATCCTGGTGCTGACCATCCTCGCACGCGGGGTGGGCAAAGGCATCGGGGTTGCTGCCACGATCGGTATGCCTCTGCTGGTGATCATGTTCGTGATCTTAGTCGGCATTGGTTTGAGCCTGCCGGGCGCAGCCACCGGTTTGGATGCGCTGTTCACACCGGATTGGTCGGCACTGACAAGACCAGAAGTGTGGGTGGCCGCCTACGGTCAGATCTTCTTCTCCCTTTCGGTCGGCTTCGGCATCATGCTGACTTACGCTTCCTACCTGAAGCGACGCTCTAACCTGACCGGATCAGGTCTCGTTGTTGGATTCTCCAACTCCGGTTTCGAGCTGCTTGCCGGCATCGGCGTCTTCTCGGTACTGGGCTTTATGGCCCAGGCATCTGGGCTTCGGGTCGACGAGGTCGCTAGTTCCGGCATTGGTTTGGCTTTCGTGGCGTTCCCCGCCATCATTTCCGAAGCCCCCTTGGGGCTGGGCCCGATTATCGGCGTCCTGTTCTTCGGGTCGCTACTGTTTGCGGGAATCACCTCGCTGATCTCGATTACCGAAGTGGTGATCTCCGGCATTATGGACAAAACTGGTTGGTCCCGCGCACGGGTGGTGGCTATTGCTGGTGGGCTCTCCGCTGTGGTCTCGCTCCTGGCCTTCAGCACCACCTCCGGAATCCACCTCCTTGACGTCACCGACGCCTTTGTGAACAACATCGGTATTGTCGGGGTCAGCCTGGTGGCGGTCTTCGTGGTCTCCTGGGTGCTGTTCCGACTCAACGAATTCGTCGGGCACCTGAACTCGGTGTCTTCCTTCCGCCTGGGCTGGATCTACAAGATCTTGATCTCCGTGGTTATGCCAGTCGTGCTGGGTATTACGCTAGTCCAGTACATTCTGCAGGTTGTCAATGAAGGCTATGGGGGAATGCCCTCCTGGTATGTCGGCACCTTCGGATGGGGCATGTCAGCGCTACTGGTGGTGCTGGCCGTCGTGGTCGCACTGATCCCCTGGGCGAAAAACTCCGGGATGCAAGACGATCAGCACGAGCAAGATTTCGACATCAAGAACACACCCCGGCACGCAGACCAACCGGTCACTACTCAGGAGGTCAACCAGTGAGCACCATAGCAATTGTGATGATGATCATCTGCCTCGGGGTCGTATGGGGTGGCCTGGCCGTGGCGATCGTCCACCTGCGAGGCAACCCGGATGAGACCACGGGAGAGCTCGGCGCCGACGGAGCTGTTCCCCCCGCCCAGCAGATCAACCAGAGCTGACGCGCAGGTTGTCGCATCCCCATCTGTTGCGGCCTGAACCCGCTGAACCACCGGTTCTGAGAGTTACCCAGGACCGGTGGTTCAGCGGGATCGGCAGTTAAAAGCAGATGAGGAGCAGACTTTTACCCAAAAGATATCCCGCATTCTCGACAGATGTGGTTCACTGGGAGAAGATCTTCAGGAGCAAACCTGAGGCCCGAGAGACCTGAGATGTTAAGAAGGGTTACCGTGTCGAATCAGAATTACCAGCCACCGCAGGGATATCCACATCAGCAGCAACCCGGTGCTGGTGCTTCGCAACAGTACTCGGCGCCTCGTCCGGGCGTGCAGAATCTGCAAGGCGGCTCCTCCATGCCGGCCGTGGCCGTGATGATCACGGCAGCCGCCGCCCTGGTAGCCGGTGCCGGTCTGTGGGCGATGATCAACGACATTACGTATTACAACCAAACACGCGGATACATTGGTGATCAGGCGGCGAGCTTCAATATCCTCTGGAATGCGGAGTTTTTGCTCAACCTTGTTCTGAACATCGGTGGTGGAATCGTGGTGATGGTCCTGGTGCTCAGGGCCAAGGGATTGGACGGATCTCGTCCCATGTTGGGGTCGTTCACCTCCAAACACCTGGTGCAAGCCATTTCCTGGGCCATTGGCGTTTACGCGCTCTTGAACTTCATTGCTTTCGACTACTTCTACTGGGCGTCTGAAGCGTTGATGACAATCTTGCTGTTCTTGGTGGCAACAGCCTTGGTGTTGTTCGTCACCTGGCCACAACTATTCAACGGCTCCGCTAGCGCACAGCCTGCAGGAGTACAGCCAGCAACGCCACCGTACCAGCGCCATGCTTACATGGGGTCAGCCCAGCCTGTCCGAGCACAACAGCCCGTCGCCTACCAGGACTTCGGTCAGCCGGTAGCGTCTCAGCAGACCGGCTATCAGCAATTCCAACAAGGTGGCACCGACCAGGTCACACCGGGGGCACCGTCTCAGCAACAGCCCGAACCGGTAGACCCCTTTGTCGCCGCCGCGTCTGCACAGCAGAACCAGACTCAGGCCCCGCAGCAGGTTCACCAGGAGGAAGACAAGCCGTCCGGGCGTCGGGCTGCCCAGCCTTCGACTGAACAGCACGGCGAACAGCCCGGAGGCCAACCCGCTCCGACTGAAGCCGAGCCCGTAACACCGGCACACCCTGGCCAGGATGCCTCCACCGAATCCCACGACGAGACCGAACCTGACCAGAGCTGGAACCGTCCTGAAACGTCTGCCGAAACCCACGAGCCAGCAGTCGGTGTCGACCCAGTGGTCGACGCGCAGGTGGAAACCGGTGGTCGGTCCTCGACAGTCGGGGCCGACTCAGCACTTACCTCGGGCGGACTGACTCCCGCCGACACCGCCCAGCCGTTCTGGTTTGCGGTCTACACGCCCCGCCGGGCCGTGACTGAGCAGGGCGAACCGGCATTCGCGCTGGAACCGGGCCAGTGGATTCTGGCCTTGGAAGACCGTGGACACGAATTCCTCGTGCAATCCTACGATGGACAGCGTGGTCTGTTGCGTGAGCTCGAGGGGATTGAACGGGCACCGCAACAGTGACCGCTCGTGATCCCGAGGATGAAACACCACTAGCTCGAAAGCGTCGCGCTCGGAAAATCAATCGGGTGTTGGCGGAGTTCTTCCCTTATGCGGTCGCGGAACTGGATTTTGACAATCCCTTTGAGTTGCTGGTGGCCACCGTCCTGTCAGCCCAAACCACCGATGTGCGGGTCAATTCCGTTACCCCGGACCTTTTCGCCCGATTCCCGGATGCCGAAGCGCTCGCTATGGCCGATGAACGCGAAGTCCAAGAGTTGATCCGGCCGACCGGTTTTTATCGGTCCAAGACGAGCTCGATTATGAAACTCTCCCAAGCGCTGGTGGAGAAGTTCGCCGGATCGGTCCCGGACAATCTCAAGGATCTGACTAGCCTGCCCGGGGTGGGACGGAAAACCGCCTTCGTTGTGTTAGGCAACGCTTTTGGCAAACCCGGTCTGACCGTCGATACCCACTTTGGTCGAGTGTCCCGCCGTCTAGGCTGGACCACCGCTGAAGACCCCGTCGCTGTGGAAACCGCGGTGGCAGAGCTGTTCGAACCCCGCGAGTGGATCATGCTCTCCCACCGGCTGATTTTTTTGGGCCGGCGCATCTGTCACGCGCGAAAACCGGCCTGCGGGGCCTGCCCGGTCGCCCGCTGGTGCCCTTCGGCCGGGATCGGCCCGTTGGACCCCTACAGTGCCAGTAGGCTGTTGAAGTATGAGCTAGCACCTGGGCGCGAAGAACTCCATCAGCGCATGCTCGAAGGAGCAACCCGTCGCCAGCTCCGTGCCGAGGGCTACTCGCTACAGGCCTAACTCCGCCACGATGACAGTCTGCACCACCCGCACCTCAGGAGGCGACCCAGCCCGTGCAGCCCGAGAAGACCACCCTGGAGACCGTCCAACAAGATTTGGTGGACCTGGTCAGTCGCTACGGCACGCTCAACGCGGAGCTTCCCGAGTGCGCATTTAGCACGCCCACTAAGGAACTCGATCCACGGGGTTTCCGATTTCCCCGCATGACCACCGAGAACGCCACACCGTCGGCGGTGCTGATTCTCTTCGGCGCCCTCGACGACGTGCCGGCCGACTATCGGAGCGAGACGGTGCCTAGTTCACTGGATGTCTTGCTCACCCAACGCGCCGTGACCTTACGCAAACACCCCGGCCAGATTTCCTTCCCGGGTGGTCAGCGCGATCCTGCCGATGCCGATGACACCGCCTGTGCATTGCGGGAAGCTAGCGAGGAAACCGGCCTCGATCCATCCTCCGTCACCGTGTTGGGACAACTACCCACCGTGGGACTGCCCGTGACCAATTTTTCGGTCACCCCAGTCATCGGATGGTGGTCCACCCCCGGCAGTGTTGACGTGGTCGACGATCATGAAGCGACCCGCGTTTTTCGCGTCCCCGTCGCCGATCTGATCGACCCCGATCACCGAGTCTCGGTGCTGATGACCTCACCGCAGACCGGAGAACTTCTCCGCCCGGTCATGCCCGGATTCCTCGTGGCCGACACGCTGGTGTGGGGGTTTACCGCCTTGCTCATCGACCGCATCCTGGATCTTCTGGGATGGACGCATCCTTGGGATCGGGCCCAGTGCGTAGACGTCACCGGGTGGGACGCGACGCAACCCGCCCCGAAAATTTTTACCTGCCACGAGCACCTGTCTGACTAGCTGGGGCCGTCACGGCGCGACCCGCCCGTCCACAGTTGGACGGCGAGCGACGATCCTGTTCCACAGTCGCGGGCACCTGCTGGGACGGGCCTGGCTGTGCCAGGCACAGTAGAGGGCATGAGAGCACTCCCGAAACGTCCGCGTCACCAGCGCGCTATCGCAACAGCGACGATAGACCGCCCGAGCAGGCTCAGTGCCGAACAGCAACAGACCTACCGTTACCTGCTGGGGTTATTAGCCAGCCTGGGTATTGAGATTCTATCCGGTGACACGGCCACAGCACCCCAGCCGTCCTCGGCGCGACAGATGCAACCACGCCAGCTCCAAATCCGGCTGAACTCAGGTCATCACCGCAGGGTGAGTATTGGTCCATTCAGCTGGAGGCTACCCGACGATACCGAGGCGCTACTCGAGCATTTACACCACGACCCCGCCGACCCCGGTCACCCGCCAGGTGCTCGCGCCAAGCACCCAGACCAGGTGGTACTGGTGCGGACCACCACCGCCCCGGCAACACCCTGGGCCGGATGGAACCTTGCTCGGGTGACCCGCTACGGCGCTCCCACACTGCTGGTCGACGCCGACCCCCAGGCCGCCTGTTCGCGCGCGCTCGTGCCCCGGTTGCATCACCCCTCACGGCGGGGCTGGGTGTGCTGGGCTACCGTGCAGGACGGGCTGGCAGTTGGAGAACGATGTTTTACCGGGCTCAGCTCGCGACATCGGGACACACCGCTGGCCTTCCTGGGCTTCGAGGTTCCCGATGACACGGACTCTGTCGTGGGGGCCATGCCAGATCAGCACGATGTGGTTCAGGTTCTTGAGGCAACCGCCCGCATGGGTATCACCACGGTCACCGATGTTGGGTTCGACGCCAATCGAGCAACCGAGTTGCAGTCCCGTGGCGCCACCCTGGTTACTCTCGCCACCACCGGCGTCTCTCCCGCTGGGCTGACTCCCGACATCGTGGTGCGCTTCCCGGGCCCGGGAGGGGTGGTGCCACGTATCCGTCACCGGGTACTGCGCCTGCTGACTACCTCGCTACCCTCGACAGACCCTCCGACCATCTTCCTCCCGCTCAGTTGGGGGTGCCGTCCCCGCAATCTGGACATCACACCACAACGAAGCGACCGACGCCTCTACACCACCCTGTTTGGCCACCGGAGGTGGCCTCGATGAGACATTTCGTCCCTGACCTGCCTCCGGCTCCAGCGACTGACCGGTGGGCTCAGGCAAAACTCTGGCTGGCTTCACGCCTGGCCGGCGCCGGGGAACAATCCCAGGAGGAGCACACCGCCGAAGCCATTGGCCGACATGTCGATTCGTTGGGACCGACACACGCCCGGCATTTGATGACCCGGCTGCTCGACGACCTGCAAGGACTCGGGCCGCTGGCCGACTATCTCCGCCAGGAAGGCGTCTCCGACATCATGGTGACCGGAGAGGGGCACGTCTGGCTTGACTGCGGGCATGGGGTCGAACCCACCGAGCACCGACTGCCCCGGGCAGAGGTCATGAACCTGGCCCGGAGGCTACTTTCTCAAGGCGGACGACGCCTAGATGAGGGCCAGCCCTTCGGTGACGTGTTTCTGGCTGGGGCTCGCATTCACGCACTGATCCCACCGGTGGTGGAGCACCCTCAGCTCAGTATCCGCTTGCCCCATCCGGACACCCCGCGACTTGAGCAACTCAGTCAGCAATGGCCCCACCGCGAGTACTGGTTACGCGTGTGTGAATTCCTTGTCCAATGTCGCGCAAATGTCCTGATTTCCGGAGCCACCGGCTCGGGCAAAACGACGCTAGCCTCCAGCCTGCTCTCCACGGTGGACGACCACGAACGCATCATCACTATTGAGGACACCCCTGAACTACGTATTGACCACCCACATGTGGTCAACCTGCGCACCCGGGAAGCCAATATTGAAGGGGCCGGCGCCATCGAAACGCGGGAGCTGATCCGACAGTCGTTGCGTATGCGACCCGATCGGTTGATCGTCGGAGAGTGCCGCGGAGCCGAAATCGCCGAATTCCTTACGGCGATGAATACCGGGCATCAAGGCGCGATGGGAACCCTGCACGCCAACTCTACGGCCGATGTCCCAGCCCGCCTCCACGCGATGGGCGGTTTAGCCGGGCTTTCCCCAGAGGTCCTCACCCTGCAAGCCCGGTCAGGCGTCGACGTGCTGATGCATATCTGCCGAGACGAATATGGCCGGCACCCCGCCGAATTAGCCGTGCTGGCGCCGGAAGAACGAGCCGGTCAAGCCTTGACAGTACTACCGGCTCTGACGCAACGCGGTAGCACGCTGTATGAAGGCCCGGGCCTGGCCGTCGTCGAACAACTGGGCACCAAACCAGAATGGAAGGGGCTGCCCCGATGAGCCGAACACCAACCACGCTCGCCCACCGTAGCAAAAACCTCCTCGCCACTACCCCGCTCGGCCCATTGCTGGGCCTAGCCGAACCAGGAGAACTGTCCGAAATTATCGAGATGCTCCGCCAAGCCGCCGCGTTGCTGGATGCCGGACGCGACCCCCAACGTGTCTGGAGCGAACTAGCCCTAGGTTACCCGGCGTGCCCACGCTCCGTAGCTACCGACGATACCGACCCGCGATGTTGTCTGCACCATACCTTGGCAGCCCAGCAGGGATTGGAAGTCCTCGCCGAAACCCCACTACAACACGTCACCGGTCCAGGAGAACCACACTATTGGCAACAGATCAGTGGCAGCCTCGAACTCGCCAGAGATACCGGAATGAAACTCTCCACACTGCTCAGCCGACTTGCCGACGCTCTTGAAGCCGGAGAAGATGTACACCAAGCTCGGCAAACCGCGGCCGCCGGGCCACGTTCGACAGCCACACTTTTGGCGTGGCTTCCCGTAGCGGGCATGGCCCTGTCCGCGATGATCGGGGTCACTGTCTTCCACCTGTTACTCGAACCGATCGGGTGGGTGCTGTTGGCCACTGGCATAGGCCTGGCCACGCTAGGTCGGTGGTGGAGCCAACGGCTGGTGAAAGAGGCCCAGAATGTCTGAAAGGTCTCGCGATTACCTGGACCCCGCTCTAGCCATGGACCTGTTAGCTGCGTTGTTGTCCTCCGGCATCGGTCTGGCGAGCGGTCTGCAACACATCGGTACGCGTTTTCCCCAAGCCCGCGAGCTCTCCGAGGTCGGGCTTCGGCTCCATCACGGATTCAGTTGGCAGCAAGCCTGGGAACCGGTTGCCGGTATCACTGAGTACCAGACCCTGGCCGAACACCTGTATTTCCCGTTTACAGCCGCCGTCCCTAGCGCCACCGTGATTCGCGGGGCGGCCTCCAGCCTGCGTCGACACCGACAACGAGCCGCCGAGAAACGCGCAGCCGAGCTGGGCATCAAACTCGTGGTGCCCATGGGCGTTTGTCTGCTTCCCAGCTTTATCTGCCTGGGCGTGATGCCACTGGTGGTCACCCTGTTTCCCGACGTGATGAACCTATAACTGAATAGTCCCTGTCCGTCAAACAACATCACAACATCCCATACAACAGAAAGGAGCTCGTCATGAGCGACCACATCCTGTCCTCGCACAACACTGCTGCTGTTTCCGACCAGGAATTTCAGGTTGATCTCAGCGACGAATCTGGAGCTCAAACCGCCGAATACGGCATCGTGATGCTCGCCGCCGTAGGATTCGCCGGCTTGCTGGCCGTCATTCTCTCGGGTGGGGCCGTCCAAGACCTGCTGAATGGTCTGGTTGAGCAGGCCTTGCAGTTCTAAAACGGCGGTGTGAATCGGGTTGCCGTGGCATTCAGCGGTGAGTGCCACGGCAACCCGGCCACCATATCTCCATCTGACAACCAGCCACGATGTGGCCCGGAAGGTAGGGACGACGATGTCTCAGGCATTTAGATACCGAGTAGGCCGAGATACTGGGTCGGTGACCGCGGAATTCGCGGTGGTGCTCCCAGTCGCCATGATAGTGGCGGCGATGCTGGTCAACGCCGTGGTGATCGGTGTCCAACAAGTTCGGCTCGAGCAAGCTGCCGCCGCGGCAGCTCGAGAACTGGCCCGTGGGGAGCCCGCCGATGGGGTGACAGCTACCGTATCGCGGATGGCGGGAAGCCAGGCCTCCGCCCAGCAGGAGATCTCCGGTTCGTGGGCCAGCGTTACCGTGTCGAGGCCCACCCCGGGTCCGGTTGGCTGGCTCAACATCGGCACGTTGGAAGCTCGTGCTCATGCACCGTATCAGTGGGTGATTTCCCCATGAACATCCCACCAGCGTCATGGGACGACCAGCAGGGTTCTGGCACCGTTGTGGTGGTTGGCATCATCGGCTGTTTAGCCACACTGCTTATAGGAGGGTTGATGCTCGTCCAAGCCACGGTCGCTTCCTCGCGGGCTGCTGCGGTCGCAGACCTAGCAGCCTTGGCTGCCGCCGATGCTGCCCGGTCACTGATTCCAAGCGAACCGTGTCAGATTGCCGAACAGACCGCAACGCGCCATCACGTCAGGATGGAATCCTGCCAGTGGGAATCCGACGATACGGTGCGGGTCTCGGTTACCAATGAGCTCGTCGCCGGTTCCGGGACCCTCGGGTTGGTCGCAACAGCGGAATCACGGGCTGGCCCTGACCGGATGATGGAAGGTACCGCAACAGATGAGTGAGTACTGCCACGGCCCCGGGTTTATCCAAGGGCGAGTTACGGTTCCCACATTTAGGTGATTGCACGCAGGAAGGGCATCCTTGCTCGCATTCACAGGCCAGAATTGCGTCACGGGTGGCCTTGACCCACATCCGCGCCGTGTTAAAGCCACGACGAGCGAATCCCGCCCCACCGGGGTATCCATCGTAGATAAAGACCGTGGGTTGGGAGGTGTCCGGGTGCAACACCATCGAGACCCCTCCGATATCCCACCGGTCGTTGGAGGCCACCAGTGGCAACATACCAATCATTGCATGTTCAGCAGCGTGTAATGCTCCAGGCATCCGGTCGGTGGTCAGCCCTGCGGCGATCAGCTCGTCGGAGCTTGTGGAAAACCACACCGCTTCGGTGAACAGCTCTTGTGCGGACAGTTCGAGTGGTTCTTCTCCGAGTATTTGAGAAGTGATCACTTCTCGCCGCTGGTAGGACACGACTCGGGTCGTGACCTTGACGTTGCCGAGGTTCCAGGTCAGTCGGGTTGGTTGTGTCGCCGAGTCCGGAACGACTTGTTCGAGCGTGTTGAGAATCGCGACCTGTGTGGTTTCTCGAGCCTGGGTGTAGAAATTGGGTTCAGCACGAACGACGAGCACTACCCCGTTGTCCTCATCGAGGACGGTAACCAGCCACGTGCGCCCCTGGTGGACATACACCGCTCCGGGGTGGGCTTGGGAATGTGATTGTTCGGCGCTGATGGTACCTAAAACGGTGCCGGTCTCTTCGTCGACGATCTCCAACGGCGCTCCGCCGATATCGCGCAACCCGATCGTTGCGGCCGGCCGGTCGGGGTGGGTCCAGAACCAGCCGGCGGGACGGCGCCGCAGATAGCCTTCTGCGGTGAGGTCCTCAAGGAGGCGGTGAACGTGTTCTTCGGGACCAAAATCTGGCAGATCCTCGGGGGTGAGTGGAAGTTCAGTGGCCGCCGCGCACAGGTGTGGACCGAGAATATAGGGGTTCGTGGGATCAATAACCACGTCTTCGACCCCAATGTCGAAAATTCGTTCCGGGTGATGCACCAGGAAGGTATCTAGCGGATCCTCACCGGCCACATAGATAGCCAAAGAATCTTGACCGCTACGACCGCTACGTCCCAGTTGCTGGAAAAAGCTGGCGCGGGTGCCAGGCCAACCGGTAATGATCACCGCATCCAGCCCCGAAATATCAATGCCAAGTTCCAAAGCGGGCGTGGTGGCCACCGCCAGGAGCTTCCCATTGTCTAAGGCTTGTTCCACCTCGCGCCTTTCCTCCGGCAAGAGTCCAGAGCGGTAGGCTGCTACCCGCGAGACAAGATCCGTCTTTACCTCGCTGAGCTGTCGCTTGGTCGATTGCGCCATGGCCTCCGCCCCGCGACGGGAACGGATGAAGGCCATGGATCGAATCTGCTGGATGGCGAAATCAGTGAGAAAGTCTGCTCCAGTAGAGATCAGCGAACGACGCCGTTGAGCACCGTGTTCTCCGGTGTCATCGGAGAATTCGGGCTCCCAGAAGCCCACTGAGACGGCGCCGTGCCCGGATGTATCACAGGTGACTGCTCGCACCGGTGCGCCAATGAGTTCTGCGAAACTCGTCGCGGGATCCGAGGAGGTCGCAGAGGCACCGATGAAATGCACGTCGGTGTTGTGATAGTGAGCGCAGACTCTGCGCAGACGGCGCAACACTACCGCCACATGAGAACCAAATACGCCGCGATAGGAGTGGGCCTCGTCGATGATCACCCACCGCAATCGCCGGAAAAACCGGGTCCACTGGTGGTGCTGGGGCAAAATCCCAAGATGCAACATGTCCGGGTTCGTGAGCACAATATTGGCGTGGTCGCGTACCCACCGTCGAGTCTGCGGATCCGTATCGCCGTCGTAGGCTTCAGGGCGTAAGCCGGCCCGGAGACGATCTGCCAGCTGGGACCAGGACACCAATTGGTCGGCACCCAGCGCCTTGGTTGGAGCGAGATACAGTGCCGTCGCTGTCGGGTCCGCGAGAACGCTGGAAGCCACCACGGCCTGGTATGCCAATGATTTTCCCGAGGCGGTTCCGGTGGCCAGAATGGTGTGCTCAGACCCGAGAGCTATCTCGATGGCCTGAGCTTGGTGTAACCACGGGCGGTGAATCCCGCGGTGTGCAAAGGCCTCACGGACCGCTTCAGCAATACCCTGTGGCCAGTCGGCATAAGTTGGTTCGCGTGCGGGAATGTAACGACCGTGGACGAACTGGGCCGGCACTGTGGAATATCCCAGGGCCTCTCGCAGCTGATTGAGCGCAAGACGTTCTGCCGCCTGCCCAGCACTATCCGGGCAACCAGACAGATCGCGGTCAGCGGAGTCGGGATCGTCGAGCGGGTGGATCCTGTGTGCTCCTAGACCTGGAAATGCTCGTGAGTCTGAACATGGTCATCGGAGACATCAGGGTGAGCTAACACCACGACGTCGGCGAGCGGAGTCCAGCCCAGGTGCTTGTACAGTGCCTGACCATCGGCCCCGGCAATGAGGAGGCCTTCTTCGACGGCTTCTTCCAAGGCCAGGGAGCCAAGGTAACGCATCACCAGTGAGCCCAGTCCCTGACGACGGAACTCGGGGTTGGTCCAGATCCGGTCAAAGACGGCGTGTTGACCGACGACACCCACACGTCCGCGAGCGGCGGTGTGGTCCGGACCGGTGGGGTGCTCGTCGGTGGTGATAAAGCTCAGTGAGTACCACCCGTCCTGCCGACGGACATCGGCGATGAACTCGTCGGGGACAACAGGTTCTTCCACATCGTGGCTGGCCATGTCAGTGACCATCAGCTTCTCACCCACACCGATGGCCTTCAGGCCGGTTTTTTCAGCCAGGCGTTGAGCGGCGGCCTCGGCGGGCTCAGGTTGCGCGGGCAGATCGGAAGCAACGATCAAACGACGGGTGGGGTGCTGTTTGATTTCATCGGCCACAGTATTCAATACGTGGTCGTCGGTGTTCGCGATGACGTACTCCCACAAGTCTTCGGTCGCATCATCAGAGATGGCCGGTCGCAACGCAGCGTGGATTTCTCCGTGGGACGTCAGGTGGTGGTTCCGGATACGGGCGCGCCCTGTCAGCCAATTGGTGACAAGTTCGTCAGTCAGCGATGAGGAGATAGCCATGACATTAAGCATACCTGGCAGGGCCGGCCAGGCCCACACACGTAATCAACTTGAGATGAAAAGATTTGTCGTTGTGTCTTACCCTGAGACATGTGAGTTCCGTATCCGCTAGCCCCCAGACCAAGATCGCGCTGTACTATCATTTTGCTCCGATTCCCGATCCGCAAGCAGTGCAACTGTGGCAACGAACCCTGTGTGCGTCATTGGGGCTCACCGGTCGCATCATTATCTCTGAACACGGCATTAACGGCACCGTGGGCGGACCCATTCGAGACGTGAAGGCGTATGTGAAAGCCACCAGGGAGTATGCGCCGTTTACATCGTTGACCGTGAAATGGTCGGATGGTTCGGATGAGGATTTTCCGCGCCTTTCGGTCAAGGTTCGTCCCGAGCTGGTGGCCTTTGATGCTCCCGATGAAATTGAGGTCAACGACCAGGGAGTGGTCGGCACTGCTGAACATCTCTCACCGCAACAGCTCCACGAGCTGGTGGAGAACCAGAAGCGGGCCGGAGAAGACGTGGTGTTTTTTGACGGTCGCAATCGGTTTGAGGCCGAGATTGGTCGGTTCAAAAACGCGGTGGTGCCCGATGTGGACACGACCCGTGACTTCGTGGCCGAACTCGACTCCGGTAAGTATGATCATCTCAAAGATCAGCCGGTGGTCACCTACTGCACCGGGGGGATCCGGTGCGAGGTGTTGACCGTGCTGATGGCCAACCGTGGATTTAAGAACCTCTACCAACTCGATGGTGGCATCGTGAAATATGGCGAGGCCTTCGCTGACCGTGGCCTGTGGGAGGGCTCGCTGTATGTTTTCGACCAGCGGATGCACACCGAATTCTCCTCAGCAGCCAAAACCATCGGGCACTGCATCTTGTGCGAGCAACCCTCGAGTCAGCTACGGAATTGTCACGCCCCCGGATGCCGGCACTTGCAGGTGGTGTGCGACCAGTGCGAGGCAAACCACCCCGACCGAATCTGTGAGGTCTGCGCCTCAACCTTTGAGGACTCGCAGGAGTCTTCAGCATGACTCACTCGAAGCAGCCGGCCCTGGGGCCGATGCCGACAACACCACGGGCCGACCGGGACCTGATCGGTGCGCTGGCGGCAGACCTTGACCAGGTCAACTACCGGGCTGATCCCATCGCCGAGTTGCTGGGGCCGTGGGCGATTGCGGCCTTGGACCGAGAACAGGCAGAACCCGCCCGTGTCGTGGTGGAGACGATGCTGAAAAACTCGACAGAGCAGATCAGCCCGGAACAGGGTTTGGCGGCGGTCATCAGCGTGTGGATGCTCGGCGATGCCGTGGCCACCGAGTATCTCGAGGCTGCCTTGCCGACCCTGGGTGTTGCCGGGGCAGTGCAGCTGGGGCTGGGCACCGTCGTGGAGGGGCGCTTCGTGCCGGGCGTGGACCTGTCCGTCTACGACGCTGATCGTCCCGGACAGCTCTGGGTGGCCAGCGATCAGACCGCGTTGCAACTACGCCAGCCCCTACCGGGCGGACACGTGCTGGGCGCAGGTCGGGCGTCGCTGACCTTGGCGGGGCTCGTTCCGCGCGAACCGGTGGCTACCGCCCTGGATCTTGGAGTCGGGTGCGGGGTGCAGACCTTTCATCTGTTGGACCACGTCCAGCACGTTACCGCTACTGATATTTCCGACCGAGCGTTGGCCTTTACCTTATTCAATGTCCTCCTGAACGCGTCGATGTTGGGCGTTGATCCAGCACACCCGCAGCACCGCCTGACTCTGCGCAACGGATCAATGCTCGAGCCGGTGGCCGAACAGCGGTTTGATCTCATCGTTTCTAACCCGCCCTTTGTGATTGCACCCGCCGGCGGCCCTGCCGGTGCAGAACATACCTATCGGCAAACCGGCGCCACCGGGGACGCGGTGACCGAACAACTTATCCAAGAACTTCCGACAGCACTGACCGACGGTGGGACCGCGGTGTTGATGGCCAACTGGGAAATTCATCACGACCAGCAGTGGGACACTCGGATCCGCCAGTGGTTACCCGGCCCACCGGCCGATTCCGGCTCGGATGCTGTGCTCGTGGACGCCTGGGTGATTCAGCGCGATCAGCAAGATCCGGCTGGATATGCCGAAACCTGGTTGGCCGATTCCTCTGACCAGCTGGATCCGGCCCTGTTTGCCAGCGGATATCGTCGCTACCTCACCGATTTTGCTCAGCGATCCGTGACCGGGATCGGCTTCGGTTGGGTGCGTCTGCGGCGACGGACTACCGGGGCAGCGACCCCGTTACGCCGGCTCGAGTCATATCAGGGTGAGGTGCACCAGCCCGTGGGGCGGGCATGGACTCAGGCTGTGAAGGCCTGGGACACGCTGCAAACCACCGACTGGACGCAACGCCACGCCCGGGTCCCGTACCATGTGACCGAAGAACGGTATCAACACTTTGGGGCTGAGGATCCAGAGGTTATCATGGCCCGGCAGGGTGCCGGCTTCGGGCGGACTGCCATTCTGGACACAGCAACGGCTGCGGTATTGTCGGTAGCAGATGGGCAACTGAGCTTGCGCCAGATCTTTGCGGCGGTTTCGGGGCTCTTAGGCCTGGACAAGACCGCCAGTACCGCATTAGAACGGGCGGTTGCACAGCTGATCGTCGAAGGGTTCGTCGTCTTAGCGGATGACGGTGATTCCGTCACAAACCGTGACGAGCAGACGCAGAGCCGTGGTGAGAATTGAAATAATCGGATAGTCACAAACATTCCGGGTAGTGTGCCTGTCAGTGCATTAGTTGGCGTCATGCCTGGGAAATTATTGGAGGAACCTCGTGCCAGAGAAGTCATCCCCGACCACCGGCGGTACTCACTTGGTGATTGTGGAGTCCCCGGCGAAATCTCGGTCGATCGCCAAATATTTAGGTGACGGCTGGGTTGTGGATGCTTCAGCTGGTCACATTCGAGATCTCCCGCGTCCTTCGGACCTGCCGGCCGAACTGAAAAAGGGCAACTACGGAAAATTCGCGGTCGATACCGAGAATGGGTTTGAACCCTATTACGTGGTCTACCCGGATAAGAAGAAAAAGGTCACCGAGCTGAAGAAATTGCTCAAAGACGCCGATGACCTCTACTTGGCCACTGACGCCGACCGAGAAGGGGAAGCCATCGCCTGGCACCTCTACGAGGTGCTCAAGCCCAAGGTTCCCGTCTACCGGATGACGTTTACCGAAATCACCAAAGAAGGTGTGGCCCGCGGTTTAGACAATATCCGGGAGATCGACCACGACCTGGTCGATGCTCAAGAAACCCGTCGCATTCTGGACCGATTGTTCGGATACGAAATTTCTCCGGTGCTTTGGCGTAAAGTCGCCCCTGGGCTCTCGGCCGGACGGGTGCAGTCGGTGGCCACCCGCCTGGTCGTGGAGCGAGAACGGGAACGGATGGCATTCATCCCGGCCGGCTATTGGGACATTGACGGTCAGTTCGCCACCCAGAGCGAGGAATCCTTTACCGCCCGACTGAGTGCCGTTGATGATCGACGGGTCGCCACCGGCCGTGACTTCACCGATCGCGGTGAGCTCAAATCCTCGGCCACAGACCAGGTCGTGCACCTGGACCAATCCTCGGCTACTGCTCTGGCCGAAGGACTGGCCGATGCCGAATTTCGGGTGACTTCGGTGAAGGATAAGCCGTACCGGCGTCGTCCCGCCGCCCCGTTCACGACCTCCACATTGCAACAAGAAGCCTCCCGTAAATTGCGGTTCTCCTCACGGGTGACCATGCAGGTGGCCCAGCGACTCTATGAGAACGGGTTCATTACCTATATGCGTACTGACTCGGTGGTGCTGTCCACCGAAGCCATCAACGCCGCCCGAGGACAAGCCACCGAACTCTACGGCCAAGATTCCGTGCCCGAGACTCGGCGCTACTACACTTCCAAGAACACCGCAGCCCAGGAGGCCCACGAAGCGATCCGTCCAGCTGGGGACCACTTCCGCACTCCTGCCCAGGTCTCCTCCCAGCTCTCCGGCGACGAATACCGGCTCTATGAGCTGATTTGGAAGCGCACCGTGGCCTCGCAGATGATCGATGCCACCGGGTATACCGCCACCGTGAAGTTGCAGGCTAGCTCCGTTGAAGATACCCCGCGAGTAGCAGAGTTCAGCGCCTCCGGCACCGTGATTACCGTGCCCGGTTTCTTGGCGGCCTATGAAGAGGGCCAGGACGAGTCCAACCAGCAACAACAAGTGCGGCTACCGGATCTCAGTGTTGGTCAGCACCTGGATGCCTCTGAGGTCACTGCCAACGGCCACGAAACCACCCCGCCGGCCCGATACACCGAAGCTTCGATCGTGGCCGAACTCGAAAAGCGCGAGATCGGTCGACCCTCCACCTATGCGCCGACAATCTCGACCATCATGGATCGCGGATACGTCAAGAAACGAGGCACCGCACTGGTGCCCTCCTGGACCGCCTTTTCGGTTATCCGGTTGCTCGAAGAACACTTCGACCGTTATGTGGATTATGACTTCACCGCTCGGATGGAAGATGACTTGGATAAGATCGCGGCTGGGGAAATGGAGCGGGCTGCGTGGCTGGAAGCGTTCTACTTCGGTGCCGAACACGCTGCCCAGACCGACGATGACCAAGCCGCCGACGGACTGAAATCTGTCGTGGAAAATCTCGGTGATATTGATGCTCGTGCGGTGAACTCGGTACATCTCACCGATGACATCACCCTGCGAGTCGGACGCTACGGGCCCTATCTGGAAAAGGCGCTACCGGCTGATGCCTCCGAAGGGACCGACCCCGAACGGGTCAATGTTCCCGAGGATTTGGCCCCGGACGAGCTCACCGCGGACAAAGCCCGGGATTTGATCGATAACGCCGCCCCGTCGGAGCGGATCCTGGGCGTGGACCCTGAGTCTGGGTATGAGATTGCCGCCAAGGACGGTCGGTACGGGCCCTATGTGACGCAAGTGATTCCGGAACCAACCCAGGAAGAAATTGACGCTCAGCCGACCGAATACTATAAAAACGGCAAGCCCAAACCGAAGAAGAAGCCCAAACGACCGAAGCCCAAGACCGCGTCCTTGCTGAAATCGATGGACTTGGCCACGGTGACCTTGGAGGATGCCCTCACGGTGCTCTCATTGCCACGCGTGGTGGGTACTGCCGACGATGGGACCAAGATCACCGCCCAGAACGGCCGATTTGGTCCGTATTTGAAGAAGGGTACTGATTCTCGGTCCTTGGAAACCGAGGAGCAGATGTTTACCATCACCCTCGAAGAAGCCGAAAAGATCTATGCCCAGCCTAAAAAGCGCGGACGTGGTGCAGCCAAGCCACCACTGGCCGAACTAGGGGAGGACCCGAACTCCGGTGGCAAGGTGGTGGTCAAGGACGGCCGTTTCGGCCCCTACATCACCGACGGTACCACCAATGTCACAGTGCCACGCGGTACCGATCCGCAGGCGGTCACCGCAGAGCAGGCCTATCAGTTGCTCAGCGATAAGCGTGCGAAAGCCCCGGCAAAGAAAAAGCGTTCACCGCGGAAAAAGACCACCGCGTCCAAAAGCTAGTAGGGCTTCACCCACCTAGCTCACCGGCGGCCGCCGCAGAGAGAGTAGGCTAGAAGCATGCGCCTTGGAGTACTGGATATTGGATCCAATACAGTTCATCTGCTTTTAGTCGACGCTCACCCCGGAGCTCGCCCCAACGCCTACGCTGATCACAAGCAACAACTGTCGTTGATCCGGCATCTCGATGACCAGGGTGCGATCACTACCGAAGGTGTCGACAAGCTTCTGTTATTCATTCGGGAGGCGGTGAGCTTTGCTCAGCGCAACGGTGCAGAAGACATGATCGCCTTTTGTACCTCGGCGATCCGTGAATCGGCCAACGGCCCAGAGGTCCTGGCCAAAGTCACCGACGAAACCGGAGTGCATCTGGCCGAACTCAGTGGCGACCAAGAAGCAGCGATGACATATTTCGCCGTCCGGCGCTGGCAAGGTTGGCACGTGGAACACCTACTGAACTTTGACATCGGTGGCGGTTCCTTCGAAATTGCCTATGGCACCGATGAGTTGCCCTCCCGTGCAGTCTCGGTCCCGTTGGGTGCAGCCCGGTTAACCCGTGAATTTCTGTCCTCGGACCCGCCGAAAGGCAAGCAACTCAGAAAGCTCTCCGGCCACATTGAGGCGGTTTTAGACGACACACTGGGACATTTGGGGGATTCGATTCAGATGCCCGAGCACACTGTGGTGACCGGCACCTCCAAGACGTTCCGTTCCTTGGCTCGTGTCGCCGGGGCCGCACCCAGCTCGGAAGGTCCCTTTGTCACCCGGACGCTGAAGCGCAAAGACCTGAAGTATTGGATCGGCAAAATGTCGAAGATGACGGTCGACCAACGAGCCCAGTTGCCCGGCGTGTCCGAAATCCGGGCCCCGCAGGTTTTGGCCGGAGGCATGGTGGCCCATGCGGCGATGAAATACTTCGGCGTCAAACGCTTGGTGATTTGCCCCTGGGCGTTGCGCGAAGGGTTAATGATGGGACGGCTCGATGCGTTGTTGATGGAAGGCGTCGTCGGTCGTGATCTGGACCCGTGGGTGGGCTCGCTGAATCTTTCCTCTGGTGCCGAAACTCCCGGGTTCTCGCTGGGGGTTGTCAGTGCCTGAGATTCCGGCCGACGTGGCGCCCATACCCGTCACGCTATCGTCTTCCTCAGTGTTTGCCCTCCCGCCACAACACGTCTTCGGAATGGCCGAAGATTTGGGCTATGACGGCGTAGAAATCATGGTCACCCAAAACTCGTGGACGCAAGACCCGAGGAAACTAGACCAACTGTCGGAAAAATACTCCATGCCCATTCATTCGATTCACGCCCCGACCTTGCTGTTCACCCAACAAGTCTGGGGCTCGGCGTGGAACAAAATTGCCCGCTCGGCCGACATGGCCCGCGAACTGGGCGCTGATATCGTGGTTGCTCATCCGCCCTTCCGCTGGCAGGGGCGCTACGCCAAAGGCTTCAAAGACGGAATCCGCGACATCATGGATGCCACCGGGGTGATGATTGCGGTGGAGAATATGTACCCTTGGAAGGTCTCCGGGCAAGAAATCAAAATGTACCTGCCGCACTGGGACCCCACCCCGGAAGATTATGACCACATCACGTGGGACTTCTCCCACGCTGGAATCTCTGACGCCGACTCGCTGGCGGTCTTCAAATTGCTCGGGTCGCGGCTGAAACATGTCCACGTCACCGATGGGACCACCAGTGCCGGAGACTCCCACTTGATTCCGGGCCAGGGTGAACAACCGGTGGCCGAATGCCTGCAGTATCTGGGAGCCACCGGATGGGACGGAGCCGCCTGCGTCGAGGTTTCCACCCGTAAAGTCTCCTATGCCGGGGAACGTGAAGAAATGCTTGCCGAGGCCCTGAGATTCACTCGCTTCCACCTGGCCGTCGGGCAAACTGCCCAGTGCCAAGCTCAGGCCACAGGGCAGTGCAACGGCCAGCACATCGCCTCACTTCATGAACAGGCTCAGACCCAACCAATGCAGATTATTTCCAACCACCAAAGAAAAATGCCCCGAGGTGACGATGACTAACGCAGCACACCAGCCCGCCGATGTGAAACTAGCCGTGATTGGACTGGGTCATATGAACACCGCCATTGTGGCCGGCTATGTGGCCACCGGCGCTGCGCCGGCGGCCATCCAGGCCACCACGCACTCTATCGCCAGCGCTACCGCCAAAAGCGAGAAACTGGGCATCACTGTCGTCTCCCTGGACAGCAACCCCGAAGCTAACCGCCAAGCCGTGGCTGAGGCAGACGTGGTACTGGTCGGGACCAAGCCGGCCGATATTGTGCCCACCCTCAGCGACCTGGCACCAGCTCTGCCGGACCGGGCTGTCGTGGTCTCGGTGGCTGCAGGCATCACCCTGCAGGCGATCACCGAGGCCGTCGGAGCCGACCAGCCGGTGGTGCGGTGCATGCCGAACCTACCGCTGACCCTGGGCAAAGGCGTGGTGGGTATGGCCGGTAATCAGGCGGTCACTGACCGAGGGCTGGCCCAAGCGGAGGCGATTTTCTCCGGTTCGGGGCGTGTCTTCCATGTGCCCGAAGACCAGATCAACCTGGTTGCTGCCATTGCCGGATCCGGGCCGGGGTACATTTTCCATATCACCGATGTGCTGGCCCAGGCTGGTGCCCAGCTCGGCCTGGACCCTGAGACCGCGGTGGAGCTGGCGCGTTTGACCGTATCCGGTGCGGGGGCGATGCTGGGTGAAGACGGAGCCGACCCCAAGGCGCTCACCGACCAGATTTGCACCCCGGGAGGTACCACCGAAGCTGCGGTGAATGCCATGGATGACTCTGGGCTTCAGGAGTTGCTGGTGACGGCTGTGCACGCCAATATTGCCCGCAGCGAGCAGATCGCCAACTCCTAAGGTTAACTCACGACAGAACCGCTCGTCCCGGTCCCGGCCGCCTAAGATCGGTCGGCGAAATTCTCAAGGTCTTCGATCGGACCGGCCACAATGAGCTCATCCCGGGTGCGTAGCACCGTCTCCGGCAGGGCTGTGGTGTAGGTACCGGAGTTGCGACGATAGGCCACAATGGTCACCCCGTACCGCGAGCGGGTCTTCACATCAACCAGTGGTTTGTGTGTGATTCGTTCGGGGGCCTGCATTTGCGCAATAGCCCAGCCACCACGGAACTCGATGAACTCCATCATCGTCCCGGTCAAAAGGTGTGCGGTGCGCTCGCCGGCATCTTGTTCCGGCAAAATGACGCGGGAGGCCCCGATCCGTTCCAAAATGGTCCGGTGCGAGGGTGTGACCGCTTTGGCTAAGACTTTATCGATGCCTAGCTCCACCAAATTCACCGTGGTCAGCACCGAGGCCTCGATCGACGTGCCGATACCGCACACAGCAATGTCGAACTCGGCGGCACCGAGCTGTTCCAACGCTTCCGGATCGGTCGTATCAGCCTGGACCACGTGAGTCAACGCGGGCGAGTATTTCTGCACCAAAACCGGATCACGGTCAACGGCCATGACTTCTTGGCCCCGCGCGGTCAATTCCAGCGCCAGGGCGGCGCCGAAACGGCCCAAACCGATCACCAGCACGGGGGCGTGGGAATCAATGGTGCGTTTAGGAGACATCAGCCGATCACGGGCCTTTCTTCGGGATAGTTATACAGCGTGGGGGCATGGCGCGTTGCCAGCCCGGCGGCGAAAGTAATGGTACCGACCCGGCCGAGGAACATCATCACACACAGCACCAGTTGCCCCCAGGCCGGGGCCTGCTCCGACAGACCGGTGGACAGCCCGCAGGTTCCGAAAGCCGAGAGAACTTCAAAACCCACCTGCTCCACACTGGCGCCAGTCAATACCGACAGCACAATCATCGCTGTCAGCACCGCGACTCCGGAACCGACCAGCAGTGCAATCGCCACTCGGATGGTATCAGCAGGAATGGTGCGATGGAAGACCGTCACATGTTGACGTCCGCGGGCCTCGGCGACAATGGCTAAACACAGCACCGCCAAGGTGGTGACTTTGATACCTCCGGCCATGGATCCGGATCCGCCTCCGATAAAGATCAGGGCATACATCAAAAACATGGAGGCCGGCGTGAGCTCTTCGACCGGATAGACGGCATAACCTCCCGAGCGAGGCATCACCGTCGAAACCACCAAGGTTTGGAATTTTTCCATCGTGTTGAACTCACCCAGGGTATCCGGATTATTCCATTCCAACAGACCGAACCCGATAAAACCCACTATCAAGAGAATTCCGGTGGCCCACAAGGTGAGCTTGGCGTGCAGGTTCAGTCGCGCGCGACGTCTCATCACCTGTTGCAGGACCAGCAGGGTGGGGGCTCCCAGTGACCCGATGATCACGCCGAGACAGACGGTGAGAATGATCCACGGGTCATGTGCGTAGGCCGTTAATCCCATCGGGTGAAGCGAAAATCCGGCGTTGCAGAAAGCAGAGATCGCGTAGAAGATGCCGTACCAGATGCCGGTAAGCCCATCGTCGGTGTAGTCAATAAATCGGGGAATCAGCACCGCGGCGAGAACAGTCTCAATGGCGAATGTGGTGACCAGGACGGTAAGAATCAGTCTGCGGGTCGTACCGATGCTGGATGAGCCGGTTGCTTGCATACTCAGCAATCGCGAGCTGAGTCCGATCCGTTCTGACACGGCCATCGCGAGCATCCCGACCATGGTCATCACCCCAATGCCACCGACTTGGATGGCGATCAGAATGATAATTTGTCCGGTCAATGACCAGTGTTCTGCGGTATTGACCGAGGACAGCCCCGTGACTGTGATCGCCGAGACCGCAGTGAACCCGGCATCGTTGAGCGCGGTCGGACGATGGTTGGCTGCCGCGACCGGCAACGACAGCAGTGCGGTGAAAACCAGAATGACCAGCATGAACAGCCCGATGGCTACCCGTGCTGGAGACAGCACAAGTAAGGAGGAGACCATGCCACGCATGGTGGAGTATCCGGGGATGGTTCGTGCGGGATACTCCCGGTCCTGCTGGGTGGGGAACCTACCGGAGCGTTGATGAATCATAGCGACACCATCATGCTCCGGAAACGGTGAAATGCCTAGTCTTTTCCGTTGTATGTCATCACAAACTACCGCCCGGGCCTCGGAGCACTTACCCTAAGAGTGATGACTGACACAGACAAGACCCCGGTGCCCACCGCTGTGATGTGGGATGAAGAGTTACTGAAGTACCGTTTCAGTGATACCCACCCGATGGCCCCCATTCGCCTGGAGCTGACCTACCACCTGGCCGAACAACTTGGCGTGCTGGACAACGACCAGCTGAGTATCATGTACCCGCCGGTGGCCACAGATGCCGAGCTGGCCCGCGTCCATACAGCGGACTACATTGCCGCGGTTAAACACGCCTCGGACTACGATGACGTGGCCCAGCTCGAGACCGATCCTTCCCGCCACCAGGACAAGGAACGCTTCGACCGGGCCGGTCTGGGAACTGAAGACTGTCCGATTTTCGCTGATATGCACACCTCCTCGGCGCGTATCGCCGGCGGTTCCTTGCGAGCAGCCCAAGCCATCGCCTCCGGGGAGGTCTCTCGCGCGGTCAATTTCGCCGGCGGACTCCACCACGCCCACCGGGCTCAGGCCTCCGGGTTTTGTATCTACAACGACGCCGGGCTGGCCATTGCACACCTGCTGGATTCCGGGGTCGAGCGAGTCGCTTATGTTGATCTGGACGCCCACCACGGTGACGGCGTGGAAGCGCTGTTCTGGGACGATCCGCGGGTGCTGACGATCTCCATCCACGAATCCGGACTGATGCTGTTCCCCGGCACCGGTTTTGCCCGGGATTTCGGCGGCGATGACGCCCAGGGGTCAGCGGTGAACGTTCCGATTTCAGCTGGAGCCGGCGATGCCGCGTTTCTGCGGGCGGTTCACGCGGTGGTTCCGCAAGTGCTGAAGGCCTTCTCTCCGGAGGTATTGATCACCCAGCACGGTTGCGACGGTCACCGGCTGGACCCGCTGGCCGACTTGAACCTATCCGTCGACGGCCAACGTCAGATGATGTTGGATGCTGCGATGTGGGCCGAAGATTTCGCCGATAACCGGTGGCTGGCCCTCGGGGGCGGAGGGTATACCCCTTATCAGGTGGTGCCACGTATTTGGGCACATTTGATTGCGATCGTCGCCGGGAACCCGATCCCGTTGCGCACTGGCATTCCGCGCCAGTGGCGGGAAAAAGTTGCCGAAGTCTCCGGGTTGGAGTTGGAAAAAATACCGGAGCTGATGACAGATAATGTCGATGTGTGGTGGAGGTCGTGGGAAGTTGGTTATGATCCGGCTGACCATAACGACCAGTCAGTGATGGCCACCCGCAAGGAGATCTTTCCACTGCACGGACTCGATCCCTGGTTTGACTGATCACAAAGTCATCACAATTCACTTCGGAACCGAACTGAACTTCTGTAACCGGAGTGGATGCACTACAATTTCCAAGGTGACCCAAATCAGGGATGATCACGCGATCACCCCGAACTTCCCCTCGGGTATCACGGCACGGAAACGTTGATGGCAACGCCATCGCGCTGTTCGTCACAACACCGTTTATTTATTAATCAATGTTGAACACCGTGGAGGGGTGCACAACGTGGCACAGGGTGAAAACTTCGCCGATGCGAAATTCATGACCGTCACTGAGGTTGCTGAGATGATGCGAGTCTCCCGCATGACGGTCTACCGGATGATTCATGCCGGTGAACTCCCCGCCGTCCGGTTCGGACGTTCTTATCGTGTTCCCGAAAACGCTGTCGAACAAATCTTGTCGACTGGTTCAGCCGATCAAGCAACGGGCACGGAGGCCTAGCGGGCACGGAGGCCTAGTCTGCTGTCGCGAGCCCGCCGAGAATCCTCTGCTAGTGTTGTCATTCGTTAACACCTAGATCGCCGAAACGTTAGTCTTCGGTAAAATAGCTGGGAATCTGTACGTGTTGTGGTGTTGAGAGTTCTCCACTGTGGCGCGTTGCGGGAAAGACGAGACGACAGGAAGGAAGCCCATGGGCTCAGTCATCAAGAAGCGCCGTAAGCGCATGTCCAAGAAAAAGCACCGCAAGATGTTGCGTCGCACCCGCCACCAGCGCCGCAACAAATAGCATCCCGGCGCGTAGGGTCTAGTTGCCGTGGTGCGCTGATTCAGACGCACAGAGCCACCTGATTGTTCGGGTGGCTCTTGGTGTTTGAGCTGAACATTCCTCCTCCGCCCCAAAGCGCTATGGAAGGTTAGGCGATACCGATGTCCACTGACGACTGCGCACCAGACACACCGCCACCGGTATTGCAGGTGCTGGTGAAAAGCGGATGCCACCTCTGCGAGGAGGCAATTGCCACTGCCGAACAAATCGCAGAGGAATTCCACGTGGACTGTGGCGTGATTGATGCTAGTCTCCGCCCGGATCTGGCTGAGCGCTTCGTCGAAGAAATCCCGGTGCTGTTCGTTGACGGGTTACAGCGCGACTTTTGGCGCATCGACACTGTCAGGCTCCGAGCACTCTTGAGCGCCAGGAGACCGTCATCGGACAGACCATCGATAGAGGCCGAATAGCGTGCACCCGCTTGACGACGTGACTAGTGGTCCTGCGGAGGCTGTGGTGGCAACTGCATGGCCTGTAACCGCTGGACCTTCTCCCAGGCCTTAAACCGGAAATACTCCTGCGAAGTGGGCGTGAAGGTCAAAATCATCGCCACCACACCCAGTACCACGCTGACGACGGTAAACAGCGAAAACAGGTTGATTAACGACAACCCGGCGAAAACACATCCGATGATGCGGGCGATATTCGACCCGCGCCGCACGCCCCGGGCCACGAGCCAGTACAGCAGACCGGTCACCAGCGCTATGACGACCATCGTGGTCCGGGTCGCCATGCCCATCGGCCCGGCAATCATCTCAGAGAAACTTCCCATTTCTCCGGTGGTATCCATGGCGGCCATCATACTGTCTAGTTGAGCGATCTCTTGCGAGCTCAAACCAAAGTTCGGTAACAGCGCTTGAATAATGGAGGTGAGCACATACAGCAGGCCTGCGATGAGGATCATCCAATACGACCACACCACGTGCTGCGGTGCGGGCATGGTGGCTTGTTGCGTGCTCTGCTGAGCGGTCGGTGGCTGATTGAAACCGGCCGGAAAGGGATACTGTTGTGCGGGCAGCTGTGACTCGGTCGGGGGAGTGCCGTACTCGGAACCGTAGGCCTGCTGGTTGTCCTGCTGTTCAGGCTGTGGCTGGTGTGGAGTGAAAGTGCCGTAGCGGGGTTTGGTGTACCCAGCGTGATGCTGGGCGTTCGATGTCTGGTCGGAAGATCCTGCCTGTGCGCTACGTTCCTGTTGCCATCGCTGGAACTCTTCACCGGTGAGTCGGACACCGTACCGGGGCTGGTCGGATTGATCTTCTTCAGCCGCACCGGAGGTTTTTCGATCCTGATGCTGCTCGTCCTGGGGATACTGGGAGCCGTGGGTGGGCTCTGAACCGGAGGATTGCTGATTCTGCTCATCCGGGTCCCGACGGTGGTTCTCACTCACAAGATTGTCCTTATCTGTTGACTGATACCGTGCATACTCTGGTTGTTATCCTAACGATCCGGACGTCATCACGGCGATCTTTCAGCAAGATCTGAGAGACTAGACAGCATGAGTGTTGCCACGATCCACATGGTCCGTCACGGGGAAGTGCACAACCCCGGTCAGGTGCTGTACGGCAGATTACCTGGATTCCATCTCTCGTCGCTGGGATACCAGATGGCAGATGCGATCGCTGACTGGTTTGTCGACCGTGCCACCGAACGCGGCGAAGCCCCCAAGATTCTGGTCTCATCCCCACTATTGCGGGCCCAAGAAACCATCCAGCCCTTGGCCGAGGCTCTGGGTTTGCCGGTGCGCATCGAGCGTCGTGTGATTGAAGCCGGCAATAAATTTGAGGGTCGCTCCGATATGTCAAGCCAGCTGAAAAAACCCTGGAATTGGCCCCTGGTGCTGAACCCCTTCCGCCCGTCCTGGGGCGAGCCCTATCGGGCCCAGGTACAACGGGTCAGCTCGGCCATGTTTGACCTGCGCGATGAATTGCTGGCTCGGCACGGTGGGGGCGAAGCTGTGGTGGTGTCCCACCAGTTGCCCATTTGGGTCACCCGGCTTAGTGCTGAGCGCGCCAGACTCTGGCACGACCCCCGAGAGCGAGAATGTTCCCTGGCCTCGGTGACAACCTTCCATTTTGACCCCGGCTACCACTTGCCACGGATCGAGTACCGGGAGCCGAACGCCGAGCTGACCGGCTCAGCCGCGGCACTGCCGGGGGCTTGATCGTGAGCATCACGATATCGGTACCTGAGACCGTGAATGCGAATCAGACCGCCGGGCCCCGTTAGAATAGACGGACCCGTTTGTCAGCGTCGCAACACACCTCGAGTCCTTCGTTCGCGTAGGAGAAACCCAACGATGAGAGATCCTCGCTTGCACACTTCTGCTACCAGTCGCCGTGCGGTCCTGGGTGGCCTCACCGCTGTGCTGGTTGCCCCGGTGCTGGCCGCTTGTTCTTCCACCGATCCGCTAGCAGAACAGGCCGGGAACGCCGACGGCAAAAACTACATTGCCGGTGACGGTTCAGTGCTGGAGATCAGCCCGGAAGACCGTGGCGAACCGATCGAGTTCACCTCCACTACCTTCGATGGCACGCCGGTGAGCACCGCGGATTTCGCCGGATCGCCGGTGATGCTTAATTTTTGGTACGCCGCCTGTGCCCCATGTCGGGTTGAGGCCCCCGACCTGGTGGCGCTCCATGATGAATTTGGTGACCGGGTCGCCTTCTACGGGGTCAACGTCCGCGACACTGCCGGCACCGCCGAAGCTTTCGAGCGCAATTTCGAGATTACTTACCCGTCCCTGGAAGAACGGTCCGGGGAGGTGTTGCTGTCGCTGTCTGACTTCGTGCCGCCCCAAGCAGTACCGACCACACTGGTCTTGGACTCCCAAACCCGCGTGGCCGCCCGCATCCTTGGTATTGCTGAGCGCGCCACGTTGCGTTCCTTGATCGATACCGTCGTAACCGAGTAAACCTAAACTGTACCTTGATGACCCCGCATCTGCCCCTTGCCACCCACTTGACCGGTCTGGCACCGCTGTCTCAGGCCAACTCCTTCGCCGAAATTGCGCTGGACGGCTCGCTGCTATTAGCAATTCCGGTGGCTTTATTGGCCGGTCTGGTCTCGTTCCTTTCTCCCTGTGTGCTACCACTGGTTCCCGGCTACCTCGGCTACGTCACCGGTCTGTCAGGGGCCGATCTCGCCGATGAGAAACGTGGCCGCATGGCCGCCGGCATTGCCCTGTTTGTCGCCGGATTCACCCTGGTCTTCGTGCTATTGGGGCTGGTGTTCTCACAGGTCTTTGTCTGGGTACAAGGCGAGGGACAATGGCTGACCCAAATCCTCGGGGTGGTGGTGATCTTGATGGGGATTGTGTTCATGGGCGGATTCTCCTGGTTCCAGCGCGACCGCAAGATCACCTACCAGCCCTCCGCCGGGCTGGCAGGTGCCCCGGTATTGGGGATGATCTTCGGGCTCGGGTGGGCTCCCTGCATCGGTCCCACCATGTCGGCTGTACTCCTGCTATCCACCGCTGGATCCCCCAACCCCTGGCGTGGCGGTATTCTGGCCTTCGCCTATTGTTTGGGACTGGGTATCCCGTTCCTGCTGATTGCCTTGGGATTCAAGAAATCTCTGGGGGCACTGAAATTCTTCCGCACCCACCGGGTCGCCGTGATGCGTTTCGGTGGGGGCTTGCTGATTGTGTTGGGCCTGCTGATGGTCTCCGGTTTGTGGAGCGCTTGGGTCAACGAGTTGCAGGTGTGGTTCAGTAACGAAGTGAGATTACCGATCTAATGACATCAGAACAGACGAAAAAACCACAGCTTCCGAAACTGGGTGTCACCGGAACCCTCCGCTTCATCTGGACCCAGCTGACCTCCATGCGCACCGCGCTACTGTTGCTGTTGCTGTTGGCAGTGGCTGCCGTGCCGGGATCGATCTTCCCCCAGCGACCGGCCGGCCCCGAAGTTGTTGAGCAATGGATCGAAGACAACCCCGGAATTGGCCCGGTGCTGGATTCCCTGCAGTTCTTTGATGTCTACTCCTCGGTGTGGTTCTCCGCGATCTACCTGTTGCTGTTCATCTCATTGGTGGGCTGTCTGATTCCCCGGGCCAAGCAACACTGGAAACAACTGCGCTCTCAACCTCCGCGGACGCCGCGCCGGCTATCCCGCCTTCCGGAGTACGGTCGCCTCTTGTTGCGCGAGCAGGGGCCAAACCCTACCGAGGCGATCGACCAGGCCACCGCGATCCTGTCAAAGCGCGGGTACCGGGTCGATGTTCGTGACGAATCCGCCGGTAAGGGACACACCAAAACCCGGGCCGCCTCGGTGGGAGCCGAACGTGGCTACCTGCGAGAAATCGGAAACCTGATCTTCCACTTCGGACTCCTCGGCGTGCTGATTTTCATCGCTGTGGGTGGCATGTTCAGCTATAACGGCCAAAAAGTTCTCGTTGAGGGGGAAGGGTTCACCAATAACCTGGTCGCCTACGACTCCTTCACCCCGGGCACCGCTTTCGACGAAGAGATGCTCTCGCCCTTCTACGTCGAGCTTGACGACTTCGAGATCGAGTACGACCGCACTTCCACCTCCCACTACGGGCAACCGCTGACCTACACTGCGACGATGACAGTCCAGAGTTCGCCCGAGGCCGAGCCGTATCACGATACCCTGAAAGTCAACGACCCACTGACCGTCGACGGGGTGCGGATGTTCTTGGTCGGTAACGGCTATGCGCCCACTATTGTGGTCCGAGACGGCGAAGGGAATGTCGCCTTTGACGGGCCGGTGATCGCCCAAATCCAAGAGCCGGGCACCAACACCTCCTTGGCGGTCATTAAAGCCCCCGATGCTCAGCCGGACCAGCTGGGCTTTGTGGGATTGTTTTTGCCGACCTCCTACACCGGCGAGGATGGAGTCGCCGTCTCGGTCGATCCCGATGCGGGCAATCCCGAATTGATCCTGAACTCCTACTACGGCGACCTCGGCCTGGATAGTGGCGAACCGCAGAACGTCTATGTGCTCAACACCGAGAACATGACGGAGCTGAACTCACGCACCAACGACAACGGTGGGATCACCTTAGGACTGGGAGAAACGTACGAACTGCCCGACGGCAAAGGGTCGATCACCTTTGAATCCTTAGATCGCTACGTTGGGCTCGATATTCACTACGATCCGGCCAAATGGGGTGTGGGTATTTCTGCGGTGCTCGCGTTGGGCGCACTGGCGGTGTCACTGTTTGTCCGTCGCCGTCGTGTTTGGGTGCGCGCCACCGAGGATCCCATCACGGGGTCCACTGCGATCGAGTATGGTTTGTTAGCGCGCGGAGAGTCCTTCGGATTGCGCGAAGAAAACATCAAGATTCGGCTGGCCATGGAAGAGATCTGGCCGGTGATTCCACCTGAGGAATCTGGACCGGTACCTGAGGAATCGGCTCGTGGGGCAAAGCGATCTGGCCCTTCGTCATAACTGCGCGTGGTGTGGGAAGAAACGTAGAATACCGGTGACAACTCCCCACCGCGAGTTCGACCATCGACTAACGGAGACCCTCGATGAAACCAGTCAATGAGACCCTCGGCGAGTACAGCGATCTCTTTATGCTCATCGCTGCCCTGGTCTACCTTGTCGCCTTTTTCTTATTCATGTGGGACATGGCCACTGCCTCGAAGACCATTCGCCGCGTCGAGAACGAACTCTATGATGATCACGTGCGTGAACTGGAAGAAGTTGGGGAGCGCAAGGCCCAGAAAACCGCCAACGCGGAGGTGAGCGCACCGGCGCTGGTCGGTGCCGGTGGTGGTAGCTCCACCGCCGCGTGGGACGACACCGGGCGGGAAGACACCGATGTTTCGGGTCCGGCCGACCGTCTCGACCAGCGTCAGACGTCAGGACACACAGCTGATATGTTCGGTGACCACCGGGTGGGTGCTCGACTGGTCTCCGACGATATGGACTATTCCGGCCACACGCGCCGGCCCTGGGCCAATGTGGCCGTTGCGATCACGGTTTTTGCTGCGGTGATCCACACAGCCGCTGTGATCTCTCGTGGCGTGGCAGCCAACCGTGTGCCCTGGTCGAACCTGTACGAATTCATGACCACCGGAGCGTTGGTTATCTCGCTGGTCTACCTCGGGTTCCTGATCCGCAAAGACCTCCGCTTTGTGGGGACCTTCGTCACCGCCGTCATCGTGCTGATGCTCACGGCAGCCACGATTGGTTTCGCCACGCCGGTCGCCAACGAGCAACCGGCGTTACAGTCCTGGTGGCTGGTTATTCACGTCTCGGTGGCGGTGATGGCCACCGGAATCTTCTCCCTGACGTTCGCCATGTCGGTGTTGCAGCTGATCAAACAGCGCGCCGAGGTCAAAGCCAAAGCCGGACAGCAACCCTGGTCTTTCTTGCGCCTGGTCCCCTCCTCCTTCGCCTTGGAGAATTGGACGTACCGCTTGAACGCTGTGGCCTTCGTGATGTGGACTTTCACGCTGATCGCCGGTGCGATCTGGGCCGAGCAGGCTTGGGGGCGCTACTGGGGCTGGGACGCCAAAGAAGTGTGGACTTTCGTGATTTGGGTGGTCTATGCAGGCTACCTGCACGCGCGCGCCACCCGCGGCTGGACCGGGACCCGTGCGGCCTGGTTGAACATCATCGGCTTCACCTGCCTGGTCTTCAACTACACCATCGTCAACCTCTACTTCCCCTCGCTACACTCTTACGCTGGAGTCTAAGCCTCAAAAAGCCCGGACATGGTCGGTCACGAAAGCCTGCATATGACGTATCATGACATGCCGAACAGCGATGTTTTTCCGGATCTCCGGGATTCTGGGAGGGGCACTCGGGACGTGGCCTAAGATCCGGTAACCTCACCTTCTATGAATGCAGAGACCATCTCCGAGATGCTCGGTCAGGTAGAGGACATGGCCTGGCAACTTCTGGGCATGCCTGTGATCATCCTGCTCGGCTTTTATCTCACCGTGCGTACCGGAATGGTCCAGATTCGACATTTGCCCGATATGTTCCGGGCGATCACCGACCGTGCCACGCGCGACGATACGGGACGCACCCGGTCTCTGTCGGCCTTCCAAGCCTTCGCAGTGACCGCCTCGGCCCGAGTTGGCACCGGAAATATCGCCGGAGTGGCCGGTGCCATTGCTATGGGAGGCCCGGGCGCCGTTTTTTGGATGTGGGGTCATGGCGATCCTCAACTCGGCCGCGTCTTTTGTGGAGTCCACACTAGCCCAGCTGTACAAGACCCGTCGTTTCGACACTTTTAAGGGCGGACCGGCCTATTACATCGAACGAGGTCTCGGTTCTCGCGCCGGTGGCATTGTCTTTGCCGTGATCTTTATCTTCTGCTTCGCCTTGAGCTTCACCTCGCTACAGGCCAATACCATCGTGGACTCTGTGACCGGTGCCGCGACCGAACTCGGCGTGGAGGATACCACCGCACTCATCTGGGGTCTGGCCGTGGTGCTGGTGATTCTCACCGGCCTGATTGTCATCGCCGGTTTGCGCCGCGTGGCAAGGGTGGCTCAAAACGTGGTGCCCGTGATGGCGATGCTATACATTCTGCTCGGGCTTGCGGTGATGATCATCCATATTGACCAGCTTCCCACCGTCATGGGCCTGATCTTTGGTGAGGCATTCAATTTTGAGGCGGCCGCCGGTGGCGCATTTGGCACGGTGCTGATGGCCGGTATCCAACGTGGCATGCTCTCCAACGAGGCAGGCATGGGGTCGGTGCCGAACGTGGCCGCCACGGCCGATGTCTCTCACCCCGCGAAACAGGGTCTGGTGCAGTCCCTGGGGGTTTACCTGGACACCCTTGTCATTTGCTCAGTTACGTCTTTCATTATCCTGTTTACGTACCCCGATCCAGTTGCGACCGCAGACGCCAATCCGGGGGTCGAACTGACTCAGATGGCGTTGACCTCAACGTTCGGCGCGTTTGGTGCTGTTGCCCTGGCCGTGATCATTCTGCTGCTGTCGTTCACCTCAATCCTGGGCAACTACTCCTATGGCGAGGCGAACATCTTGTTCCTGTCGGATTCAGAGAAACTGCGCAAAATCTACGCGGTGGTGCTGACCGGCGTGGTCTTCGTGGGATCGACGATTTCGGTGGATATCGCCTGGGCGATTGCTGGAGTCACCATGGTCGTCATCGCGCTGTTCAATTTTGTGGTGATCACTGAGATGTCTGGTACCGCGATCCGCCTACTCAAACACTACACAGCACAACGACGTGACGGTAAAGAACCGATCTTTCTCGCCTCCGATATGCCTGACCTGGAAAACATCGAATGTTGGACAACGGAAGACATCTCAGGACACCGGCAACCCCACACGTAGCGGTGCTTCTGGCTTGTGGCTAGGACCGTTGCGATCCGGTCGAGTCGCCAGGGAAATCCTCGTCGTCGGGATCGTCTGGAGTCTCGGAACTGTCATTGGTGTGAGCAGAATCGTGCCGTTCTCTGAGCTTCCGCTCGTAGGCGTCTAACTTGGCTTCTCGAGCGTCGAGCTGTTCTTCACGAGCTTTCTGGCGACGCTGAATATCGAGACGACGCAAGAATTCGTCATCATCGTCTGGGGACTTCGGCCGGGCCGGCTGTTGTTTGCCACGTTGTGGACTCGACCCCAAACTGCCGGGCTGTGGCAGTGCACGACGGTGGCCAAAGAACAGCCACAGCAAGGCTCCCACGGCAGGAACGAGAGCGATAATCACTAGCCAAGCCGGTTTTGCCAGGGTGCGGATGCGCTCTCGGGGAGTTTGCATGCACTCGACGAAAGCGTAGATCATCACGCCGAGGGCGACGATCGCTAGTGGAATCAGAAAACGCATGGTACCAGTCTACGAAGGAACGGGTCATCGCGCGTGCTCGTTTCTCCGGAAGAACGATCCCGGGTTTAGACTGGGACACTATGAAGTTTCTGGTCTATGGTGGCTTGCGCCTGTTGCTGTTCGGATTGGCCTTTGCAATCACCGCCTATGTCACCTCGTCGTGGCCGTTGGCTGCCTCGTGGACCTTTGCCACGGTGATCGGTCTCATCGTCAGTTTCGCGGTGGGATACCTCCTGTTGGACCGGCTACGCAATGCAGCCGGACAGAACCTGGCAGATATTTTCTCGCCGAACCGCAAAGAAAATGGGGTCCAAGAACTCAAGGACGCCGAAGCCGAGGACAGCTTTACCGCCGGCCGGTTCCACGACGCCCAGCAGCAACGTGGCGAAGCCGAAGCCGAAGCGCAACGGGCCGCAGCCGAACTCGACGCGCAACGCTCCGAGAAGCGGTAGGGCACCAGCGCTCTAGAGCAGAACGCCTGCGGTGAACAACATCGCATACATTAAGCCCAGGATACCGGTGAGTTTCAAGACGGGAATCAGGTCTCGGCGGTCCGTGGACTCAATCATGATGATGGAGGGGCGGATGCAGATGCCCAACACGATCAGTAACAACAGCAACCACGGGTGGATCGGGACGAAGAGTAGCGGGAGTACCACGGCGATGAATAGCATCACCGGATAGCTCCAGCGTGCAGCGGTGTCACCTAGTCGCACGGCCAGCGTCATTTTTCCGGTCTCGCGGTCGGTGGGAATATCGCGGACGTTATTGGCCATCAGCAGTGCGGTGGAGATCAGGCCACACCCGATCGCTCCCATCCACGCCAGCCCGGAGAGGGCGAGCGCCTGAGTGTAGGTGGTACCCAATACCGCGACGAGCCCGAAGAAAATGAAGACGAAGACTTCGCCTAATCCCACGTACCCGTAGGGGTGTTTGCCCCCGGTGTAATACCAGGCGGCCAACACGGCCAGCATGCCGATGACGATCAGCCACCAGGTTCCTGACAGGCCAATCAGGATCAGACCGGCGAGTCCAGCCACGCCGAAACATCCGAAAGCCGCCAGCTTGACTCGACGCGGTTCGGTGGATCGTGAACCGGTCAGCCGGAAGGGACCGACTCGGTTGTCATCGGTGCCACGGATGCCGTCGGAGTAGTCATTGGAATAGTTGACCCCGATCTGCATGGCCAGCGCCACGATGAGAGCAAGGACAGCGCGTAGTGGGTTGAAGGAGTCCAGCTCTGCAGCTGCGGCCGAGCCAACCACGACCGGAGCGATGGCCATGGGAAGGGTGCGCAATCGTGCAGCTGAGACCCACTGAGAAAATGTTGCCACCTGGTGTGTTACTCCTTGGTCTGACTCGAGGCATCACGGGATGCAGTGCCTTCCGGTGCCGATGATGGCACCCCTTCACTGTAGTACTCACTCGGAGAGCAACTGTTGAAGATAACGCCGGTCGGGCTTGCCGTTGGCGAGCAAGGGGATCCGCTCCAGAACGGTGAAGGACTTGGGCGCGGCCGCCTCACCTAGCTGCGCACGTACCCAACGACGAAGGGCTGTGTCTCGTTGGCTCCCCGACTCGATGGCCGCATCCTCAGCCGGCACGATACCGGCGACAATACGTTGTCCCCAGTGGTCATCGGCCACCCCGGTCACAAAAGCCTCGCGAATTGTTGGATGTGACTCCAGCACCCGCTGGATTTCGGCGGCGGAGACCTTGACCGCTCCCGAGATCAACACATCATCCACCCGTCCCAGCACACGCAGTTGCGGAGTCTGCGAGGTTGAGGCGGTGAGGATTTCCCCGTAGTCATCGGTGAGGTAGGTGCGGGTGCCATCCGGGCCGGTCCGAAAGTGCTCGGCGGTGAGCTTGGGCTGGTCGAGGTAGCCGGTAGCGACCATGGCGCCGGTGAGGGTGACCCGGTCCACCGCGGCCCCGCCGGCGATGGTGTGCCGGGCCACCCCCAGGTCCACGCCCGGTAGCGGACGGCCGTTGTAGACGCACCCACCACACGTTTCCGAGGAACCATAGGTTAGCATCAGCTTGATGCCGTGCTGGCGGGCTGCCTCGACGCTGGCCTGCGGCGCGCGAGCGCCACCGACCAACACGGCGCTGTAGGACCGCAGGCCATCGATCACCTCGGGGATCGCCTCCCCGGCCTCCAGAAGCCGGGTCAGTTGCGTGGGGACCAGCGAGACGTACCGGGGTTGGTCCACCGGGGTGCGCTCGTTGAGGCCTGCGGTGGTAGCAACGAACTTTTCGGCCGTAAAGGGTCCGGAGGGCAGCACCAGTGGCGTGGTTCCGGCCATGATCGATCGAGACAGCACCGCGAGACCGGCCACGAACTGGGCCCCGACCGCCAGCAGCCAGCGTCCCTGACCGGCCAGCGCTTCCGCGGTGGCGGTTGCCGAGGCTTGCAACGCGGAGGTAGACAACAGGGTTTGTTTGGGCTTGCCGGTGGACCCGGAGGTGCGAACCACCGCGGCGATGTCGGGGCCCCCGCCCCGAGCGGGGTCTCTGGCCTCGGGGCGGAAGATCACCTCGCCGGAGCCGGTGAACTCCACCGGATCACCGGTGTGGTCCATCGCGCGTTGCAGCGCAACGAGCATCTGGTCGAGCTGGTGCGGTGTTGGTAAGTCCATGCCGTGACGACCCTATCGCGGGGACGGGATTAGAAATAGCGAGGGAACGCCGACCAGTCCGGGTCCCGTTTTTGCAGAAAGGCGTTCTTGCCTTCGACCGCTTCATCGGTCATATAGGCTAGGCGGGTTGCCTCGCCGGCGAAGACCTGCTGGCCCGCCATCCCATCGTCGGCCAGGTTGAAGGCGAATTTCAGCATGCGAATGGCTTGCGGAGACTGAGCATTGATATCGGCGGCATACTGGAGTGCCACGTCTTCGAGTTTCTCGTGCGGGACCGCTTCATTGACCGCACCGGCGTCAACCATATCTTGGGCAGAATACTCACGCGCGGTAAAGAAAATTTCTCGGGCCTTCTTCTGGCCCACCATCCGGGCGAGCAGGGCTGAGCCGTAGCCGGCGTCAAAAGAGCCCACGGTCGCATCGGTCTGCTTGAACTTTCCGTGCTCGGCCGAGGCCAATGTCAGATCAGCGACAACGTGCAATGAATGGCCACCACCGGCTGCCCAGCCATTGACCAGGGCGATGACCGGTTTGGGGGTGGTGCGGATCAGGCGTTGGACTTCCAGGATGTGCAGGCGTCCGGCACGGGCGGGGTCGATCGTTTCAGCGGTATCCCCGCGGGCATAGTGGTAGCCATCCCGGCCACGGATCCGCTGGTCGCCACCGGAACAGAAACTGTGGCCACCATCCTTGGGCGAGGGGCCGTTACCGGTCAGCAGGATGCACCCCACGTCTGAGGACATCCGGGCGTGGTCCAGGGCCCGGTAGAGCTCGTCGACGGTGCCGGGACGGAAAGCATTGCGTACCTCGGGACGGTTGAAGGCGATGCGCACGGTCGGCAGATCGCCCACCCAGTCCCCGTTGTCATCGCGGAGCACCTGGCGGTGGTAGGTCAGGTCGGTGAAATCACATCCTGGCACCACCCGCCACTGGCTCGGGTCGAAAATATCTGAGACCTTCTCAGGAACGGAGGTATCGGCCGGTTGGGGCCGGGCAGGGTAAGGCTGTGCAGAGTGCGTGGGCGAAGTCTCGGTCATGGAACCCAGTCTAGTCATGATGGTCGCTGGTTAGACTGGTGAGCACAGCAACAGCCAGTAACTACCTCACGGTGTCGAGACCTCAACAGAGAGCACATCATGACTACATACTCGTTGCAACGACTGGATTGGGATGGAGCGGTCAATGCCTGGCAGATTCGTCCAGGGTTCTTCCGGATGGGACGGGCTGAAGCGCTGACTTCTCGTGGCTGGGACCAGATGGTCGATGCCGGCGTGGGGACGGTGGTTGATCTGCGTAATACTCCCGAGATGCGCAGACGGTCCACCGATCCGGTAGCTGGGCAGCGTCCCGCAGCGCTCACTCGGGTCAACACGCCTGTCCACGAGCTGCAGCGCGAGGAGTTTTGGGCCCGGTATGACCCCTACCCGCGGGACCCGAGTAGCTACCAGGACATCATCGAGACCTTCCCGGATATGGTTGCCACCGCGGTGGAGGCGGTGCTGGCTCCGCTGGAGCGTGGGGAATCGGTGGTGGTGCACTGCTCGGCGGGTCGCGACCGGACCGGGTTGGTGGTTACCCTCGCCCTGCAATCCGGCCGCGTTCCCGGCGGTGGTACGACCCTGCACGAGCTTCTCGCCGTGCACGAGGCCGCCTTACGTGGCATCAACGACCACCACTTGCACTCGGCGGTTCCGCATCCGGTCGAGCGTGGGCTCACCGGTGAGGAGTTTGAGCGCGACCTAGCTTTTCGTGCCAGGGCTCTGGAAAAGTTTGTGCGACAATGGACACCGCGCCGGGTTGCGGAGTTCTTGGACCTCGCCGAGCAGAACCGCACCTAGTTCTCCAGCTTGCGTCCGGTGGTTTCCGGTGCCAGGACGAACATGACGATCACGGCCACCACCACGGTGCCGGCTCCCACCAGGAAGCTTCCCGGCAGACCCAGGACCGGGACCAGTGCGGTGATAAAAATGAGCGGTCCAACACCGGCGGAAATACGGGAGATGGTTGAAGCCCAACCGAAACCAGAGGCCCGTAGCTCGGTGGGGTAGATCTCGGAGGCATAGGCATACATGACTGGGATCGCGACCTGAATGACCATTCCGTAGGTCAAGATCACCGGTAGTACCGCGGAGGGGATGTCCAAGACCATCGCCAGTAGCACCAAGAGTAGCGAGCCGATGATCGCCGAGATGGCCAGCAGCGGTCGACGACCGGTTCTTTCGATGGAGTATGTGGCAATCAGTGCGCCCACCAGACCGAAAGCGGCCATACCACCGGTGGTGATAAAGGCCTGGGACTCGACGTACCCGGCCTCGATGAGGAAGGTCGGCAACCACTGCAAGGAAACGTAGTAGACGAACATGATGGTCAAGAACAGCAACCAGACCGACAGAGTGATTTTCCACGAGTACGCCCAAACACGACGTAGCTGGTCGAAAATCGCCCCCGAGGACATCGTGGGAACATCCGTCATGGTTTCCAGCTGATAGGGTTTCGGTTCGGCCCCGGTGGCCTCGACCAGCCGGTCAATGACGTGGCGAGCCTTGTCGTGTTGGTTAGTGCGAATCAGATACATCGGTGATTCCGGGACCCAGAGCCGCACGAAGATCAGCAGTATGGCTGGCAGTACCATGACCAGCATGGTCGGTCGCCAGTCAGCAAAAATCCCCACGAGCCAGGCGGAGACGAACCCAGCCAGCGCGGCACCGATCGGCCACCACGCGTCCATGGCCGCCAGTACTCGGCCACGTTGTCGACGTGGCGTGAATTCTCCGACCAGGGCGTAGTCGACCGGAATCGCGCCCCCGAGCCCGAACCCGGCAATGAATCGCAGAATCGCGAAGGTGACGACATCGGTAGCAAACACTCCGGCAATGGTGAACAGTGCGAAAGTTGCAATGGTGGCGGTAAAGGCGGCTTTGCGCCCGATGCGGTCAGCGATGGTGGACCAGACAAAGGCACCGACGGCCATGCCCAACAGGTTAGCGGTGCCGATCCAGGCAGCTTGACCTGGCTCGAGATTCCATTCCTCGGAGAGCAGCGGGATTAACACACCGTTGAGTGAGACGTCCCAGGCGTCAAACATGAATCCTAGACCGCCGATCAGGAAGATTCGTCCCTGAACGTTCCATTGCCAGGGCAGATTCTGGACGACATCGCTACCGGTGAGAGTGTGTGATGATGAGTGAGCCATGCCATGATGCTAGGACAGTGCGTCGCCGATTGCATGCCCAGGCTCTGAATGAGTCGTCAGCTGACGACTGCGGACGTAACACCCGTCCCGTCGGTGGAGCAGGGACCGATGCTACGCCCGTTGGTCACACGGTGGCTACTACCTGAGGCGAGCGTTTAGACCTCGCGGGCCAGCAACGTGTCGTGGTCCTGGGTAGACAGCAGGTACAGGGGAATCTCCAGCACCGAACGTGCGCCAGTTTCACCGGCTTCGGCCAGCCGTGATGCGGCACGAGCGAAGGCCACCATGGCAGCGGCAGTGAAATCCGGGTTGGACTCGAGCTCGAGCGTGAACTCCACGCTTTGCTGGGAACCGCCCAGATCGCCGGTGGTGATCACATGACCGCCGTGTGGCATGCCGAGGTGGTCACGTTCGAATTCTTCCTCAGAGATGAAGTTCACGGTGGTCTGGTATGGGGCGAAGTAAGCCGGCATGTTCACAACCTCTTCGCGAATCCGGTCGTGATCGGTCTCATCGGCGACGATGTAGCACATCCGAGCGTGAGCCTCGGTGGAGACAATGTCCTCGCCTTCACCGGCGCGAGCCTCGGCGATGGCATCTTCGCGGGGCACGGTGTATTGCACCCCGCGCTTGACCCCTTCCACCCGGCGCACCGCATCAGAATGACCCTGCGACAGTCCCTTACCCCAGAACGTATTCTGCACCGGCTGAGGGAATAGTGCCTGGCCGAGCACGCGGTTCATCGAGAAGAGGCCCGGGTCCCACCCAGTGGAGATGATCGACAGGTGGCCGGAGCTTTCAGCGGCTGCGTTCATCTTCTGATAGTGCTCGGGGACCTTCGAGTGGTTGTCGTAGGTGTCCACGGTGGTGAAGTGCTCGGCGAATCCAGTAGCTTGTTCCGGGATATCGGTGGCTGAACCCAGGCAGAGCAGGAGCACATCAACCCGGTCGGCATACTGGGCGGCATCGGCGACGGGGTAGACAGGAGTCTGCGTGTCAAGATTGTCCCGACGAGAGAAGATGCCGAAGAGCTCGAAGTCCTCGGTAGCCTTGATGAGTTTTTCAGCGGAACGGCCCAGGTTGCCGTATCCAACAATGGCAGCGGTGATGGTCATGAGTACTCCTTGATCTGGTGCTTTTCACGGTTCTCTGGCCTGACACCCTGCTGATGCCGGGCCGGCTAGAATACACCCCAAGCCTAACAGCAATTGCTCGTGTCTAATAGGAGTGGATACTATGTCTTTGCTGTAGATGTGCTGATAGTGCGTACCTGGCGATTTTTCTTACCTCCGCCGTTCGGTGGCGTTCAAGGCGGTGAGCAGAAACGCGTACTCCCAGGCCTGGTCTTCCCACATGCGATAGCGTCCGGAGGCTCCGCCGTGTCCGCCATCCATTTCAATCTTGAGTAACACCGGCGATCCGCCGGCCTCCACAGGGGCGTCGTGGCGGCTGGTGACGGTTTGGCGCAGTTGCTGGACCCACTTGGCCGGTTCCACATACAGCACCCGGGTATCGTGCAGTGAGGTCACCGCAGCGATGGCCGGATAGTCCACGGGCCGAACATTGGTATAGGGCGTATAAGAGGCCATATAGTCATAGGCCTCGGCATCCTGTAGGGGATTTCCCCACTCATCCCATTCCAAGGTGGTCAACGGCAAATCCGGGTCCAGCATCGAGGTGAGCACGTCCACGAAGGGCACATCGGCCAAGATGGCCCGGTAGAGCTCGGGAGCGAGATTGGCGACCGCACCCATCAGCAGTCCACCGGCTGAGCCACCCATGGCTGCAATCCGGTCGGGGTCGACCCACCCGGAGGAGGCGACAAATCGGGTGGCATCGACGAAATCGGTGAAACTATTTTTCTTATGTAGCTTCTTGCCGTGCTCGTACCAGGGACGTCCCAGTTCCCCGCCGCCGCGGACGTGGATGACCACGAAGACCACGCCACGGTCCAGCAACGACAGTCGGGACGGGGCAAAGAATGGATCCATGGAGATCTCGTAGGAGCCGTAACCATACAGCAGAGCGGGATTGCTACCGTCCCAGGCCACATCACGGTGACGGATGATCGAAAGTGGAATGGCCACGGACTCTTCGGGGCGGGACGTGGGCGCCCACCAGCGTTCCACCAGATAGGCGCTCGGGTCGTAGTCGGGGACCTCTTGGCGGCGTCGCACTGACAACTCGCGGGTGGTGGGGTCATAGTCCAGGACGTGAACCGGGGTGACCCAGGAACTGTAGCTCAGCCGGACCAGCGGTGATTGGTAGGGAGCCGAGACCAACTCACAGCTAAAAAGCTCTTCGGGAAACTGCGGTTCCACGGCCGGCTGTTGATTTTCGGTGCCTAACCCCTCCAGCGGGATCACCATGGTGCGCGGGGTGGTCTCCACCCGGGCGGAGACGATCGCGTGAGTACGGTTGACGTCAACCTCATCAATCTTGGTCGCGGTCGAGTGCGGCATCACGGTTCGCCAGGTCTCGGGCTCGGTGACGGTCTGCGCGGACACCATCGAGACCGTGTTGTTCGGAAGCGGTGTGCCATCCAGTGGGTTCCGGTCATGAACAATGAGGTAGAAGCGCTGATCGTCGATGACGACCGGGGTGAGCGTGTGCAAACTGTTCAGCTGGCGACTGACGGCCAGCTGCGGGGCGGGAATACTCGGGTCGGTCTCCGACAGTGCAAGCACTCGGGTCTCGGAGATCTCTGAGGTCCCAGAGGAGATGATCAGCTCGGTGCGGTCGGCTGAGAGGCTGAACCCGGTCCAGTACATCTGGTCGGGTTCCTGATAGATCAGCTGGTCCGCACTGCTCGAGGCGCCCAGCCGGTGGACCATGACCCGGTTGGGGCGCCAGGAATCATCGGGCAAACAGTAGAAGACCTGCTGGCCGGTGCGGTCGAAGCTCAGGCCGGCGAAGACACCGGTGAGATCCTCCTGGTGATCCTCACCGGTGGTCAGATTACGGACCAGCAACCGGTAGAGCTCATTGCCGGTGGTGTCGACCAGATAGGCCAGCGTGTTGCCGTCGGGGGAGACGCTCATCCCACCCAGCGAAAAGAAGGGATGGCCCTCGGCGGCTTCATTGACGTCAAGAATTACCTGTTCACCGGACAGGGGCTGGTCACGTTCCACCACCGGCGGGGTCCAATCGGCTACCAGATCACCGGTGTTCTCGGCTGCTACCCGGCAGTGAATGGGGTACTGACTACCTTCGCGCGTGCGGACAAAATACCACCAGTCATCCCGGCGTATTGGCACCGAAAGATCTGTTTCGATGGTGTGGGATTTGATCTCGGCGAAAATCTGCTCCCGCAACGGTTGTTGATCGGCAGTGAGCTGTTCGGTGTAGGAGTTCTCCTCCCGCAAATGGTGCAACACCTCGGGATTATCGGCATCACGTAACCACTCGTAGTGGTCCGTGAGGGTCCGGCCGTGGTGAGTGACCGTGTGGGGACGTTTGGCTGCGAGGGGTGGATTAAAGCTCATAGCCCCATGCTACGCAACCGAATGGACCGAGTCTGGTGGGCTAGTTCAGCCCTAATAATCCGCGGAAGACGCCCATACCGAAGAAGAGTACGAAAGCCACCGCAACCACCCACATCAGCGGGTGGACTTCTTTGATGCGTCCTTGACCGGTGCGGATGACCGCGTAGGCAATCATGCCGGCCCCGATGCCGTTGGCGATCGAGTAGGTGAAGGGCATCAGGATGAACGTCAAGAAGGCCGGGATAGCAGCACCCCAGTCGGAGAAATCAATATTGGTGACCTGGGTGACCATCATGAAACCGACCACCACCAAGGCGGGGGCGACGGCTTCGAAGGGCACCAGGTAGATCAGTGGGGAGAGGAACATCGCCAGGATGAACAGCAAGCCGGTAACCACTGACGCGAAACCGGTGCGGGCCCCTTCACCGATGCCGGTGCCGGATTCGACGAAGATCTGGTTGGAGGAACCGGAGCCAGCACCACCGGCGGTGACCGCAATGGCATCGGCCATCAGTACCCGGTTCAGATGCGGAATATTGCCCTGGGCGTCCACGTTGCCAGCCTCCCGGGCCAGACCGGTGGAGGTGCCCATGGCATCGAAGAACACCGACAGTAGGATCGCGAAGACCAGCAAGGTGGCCATCACCGCGCCCACGGAATCGGCGGTAAAGGCACCGAAGGAGATCTTGCCTAGCAGGCTCAGATCCGGTGCGGTCCATTCCGGTACTGAGGGGGCCACCAGCGACCAACCGACCGGGTTGACGTTACCATCATCATCCACGGCGGGGCCGATCTGGAAGATGGCTTCGAAAATATTGGCCAGTACCGTTCCGGCGACAATGCCGATCAAGATCGCTCCGGGGACCTTGCGAATGACCAGTAGCGCGGTGATGACCAGTCCAATCACGAAGACCAGCACCGGCCAGCCCTCGAGTTCTCCGCCGGTTCCGAGACCAACCGGCACGGTCGTACCGGCCTCATCGGGTAGACGGCGCACGAAACCGGCGTTGACGAGCCCGATCAGGGAAATGAACAGGCCGATTCCGACCACGATGGCGGTTTTCAAAGAGTCCGGAATTGCACGGAAGACCGCTTCACGGAAACCGGTAGCAACCAGGATGATCATCACCAGGCCCGCGACCACAATGAGGCCCATGGCCTGGGGCCAGGTCAGTTCCGGGGTGGTCGCCACGGTAATGGCGATAAATGCGTTGATTCCCAGTCCCGCCGCCAGCGCGAAGGGGTGTTTGGCCCACAAGCCCATCAGGATGGTGCTCAGCCCGGCCAACAGGGCAGTCACGGCAGCAACGCGAGGAATGCCAAGCACCTCCCCGGCGGCATCTTCCCCGGAGAGTACCAAGGGATTGAGCACCACAATGTAGCTCATCGCCAAAAAGGTGGCGATCCCGCCTCGAACTTCGCGTCCGAGCGTGGAACCACGTTCGGTGATTTTGAAGTAGCGATCGAGAGCGTTGCGAGGACGGGCATCGGCGACCGAATTGACGGTCACGAGATGGTCGGAATCGATCTTGGCAGAGCCGTGTTCAGAGCTGTTGTTGGCCATGCCGATTATGTTATAGCGCTCAGCCTTCAGCAGAAAATTGTTTATCGACTTCCGCGCTGGCCGGTCTCAGCGCGGAAGAACGTGGAGAGCACTCCGTAGATCACAAAGCAGGACCCGGCAATAAACAGTGCGCCATAAGCCAGGTACCACATGCTGGCCAAGGACTTGGGGTTGAACTGTTCGGGGACCATATTCAGTCCGGTGGCAATCGCCACGGTGGCCGCGGCTCCCAGGAGCACCATGATCCCCAGAGTCCACAGCAAAGCGTTCCACCCCAGATCGCGGGGGCGGCCCCGAGCTGAGAAAGCATTCCACTGCGGTTCGACACGGAAAATGATCGCTCCGCCGATCAGCCCCCAAATGCCCGAGACCAGCAAGGCCGCGACCATATCGGCGGGACGGTGCCAGGCCTCGAGGAAGGTGGCTACTCCCACCGCCGAGACAAAAACCGCGCCTAAGAACGCCACCAGTGACCGCCAGCGTGGTGCCACCACCAAAAAGATCGCAATCACCGCAGCGGCAGCGAAGGTGGTGTGTCCCGAGGGCATGGAATTGCCGGTGTAGTAGGGCACGCCATTGGCGAGATCGGGACGGGTCAGCACGACATTCTTGAGCACTTGTGTGCTGATGTTGGCCCCGGCAAATACCACTACCGCGATCAGTGACGCCAGCCAGCGCCGGCGGAATAAGGTGATCACCACAAACGTCAGCACCGCCAAGACTGCGACCACGGTGGGCAACTCGCTCAGCACCATCTGGGAGTAGCTGTGCAAGGACTGCAGGTTTTGCGTGGCCGAGTTAATGGCGGCCTGTTCGATGATTTGGCCGGTATGTGAGGTCACGAAGAAGGTATAGATGCCCCACAGCGCCAGTGCCATCACCAGCGCCCAAAGGGCCCAGAGTCCCAGACGGGAGGCCGGCTGGATGGCCATCGGAGCGTGCCCCGGCTGGTGTTGAGGGTGGCGTTCGCGTCGGCGTGAGCCAGCCGATTCATCCGAGACATGGGAGACGAGGCCGGGCTCGGATAGCCTGTCTGGTGAGGCAGGGGAGGAGGCGGCGTTCGGATGTAGCTCATCCACCTGAAAAATGTCGGTTTCCCCGTATGGGTTATATGTTTTCTTCGGATCAAAGGGCACCTGTTTTTCGGCGGAGATCGGTTCAGATTCGGGGCCCTGTTCCGGGTCGTGCTGGGATGATCGATGCCGAAAGTTCACAGCGCCATTATCCCGTACCTATCTGGGAATTGACGCAATTACACTGGAGAGGATGAAGACTGTCGGTGATCACACACCTTGGAGCGATGACCGGTTACCCGATTTGATCTCACCGGTGGGGCTAGTTTCGCGGGAGGAACTGCACCGTGTGGCAGTGGCGGTCGGGCTTCCGATGCGGACCCGTTTCCGCGGGCTGACGGTGCGGGAAGCGATGCTGATCAAAGGGCCACGAGGGTGGGCAGAATTTTCACCCTTCGCCGAATACGGGCCTGTGGAATCCTCGCGCTGGCTGTCGGCCACTCTGGAAGCTGGCTGGCTGGGTTTTCCCACGCCGCGGCGTAGCACGGTGTTGGTCAATGCCACCGTGCCAGCCATTGCCGCCGAGCAGGTTGAGACTGTGTTGCGTGGTTTCACTACCGACGGTGATCTATCGAGCCTTTCGGCGGTGAAGATTAAGATCGCCGAAAAACTCCCGGCCGATCCGGCCCAGCTCGATCGACACATACACGGTGTACAGGCCGACTACGAGCGGGTGATGCGGGTCCGGGAGTTGTTGCCCGAAGCGCAGATCAAGGTTGATGCGAACCAGGCGCTGACCGTCGACGAGGCGGTCCACCTATTGGGCGTGCTGCAAGAGGCCGGGCTGGAATATGCCGAACAGCCGGTGCCCGGTCTGACCGCCATGGCAGAATTACGTTCCCGGCTGGCTCGAAATGGTATCGACCTACCCCTGGCCGCCGATGAGTCGATCCGCAAAGCCGAAGATCCCTTCGCCGTCGTTGCCGCCGAAGCTGCCGACATCGCGGTGGTCAAAGTCCAGCCACTGGGCGGGATTCGTCGCGCGCTGGCGGTCGTCGAGGCCACCGGTCTGCAGGCCGTGGTCTCCTCGGCACTGGATACCTCCGTGGGAATGAGCGCTGGGCTGGCCCTGGCCGGGGCGTTGCCCGAACTGCACTATGCATGCGGTCTGGGGACGGTGGCGCTGTTCTGCGAGGACGTCTGTTCGCCCCCGCTCATCCCCGAGCACGGAGAGCTTACCGTTCCGGCGTCTCATTCCGAGGTGTCTGAGCCTGACCCAGACAAGCTGGCTCGCTTTCGTCTCCCAGAAGACCGCCAACAGGTATGGCACCAGCGTTTGGAGGAGGCCTATTCCGTGCTGGCAGGTTGATCGGTCTACCATGGTGAGCATGGACTCCATGCTGACCGCGCGCACCATTGTTGGTACTTTGCAACAGGCGGGTGTTCGTCACGTCGTGATTGGGCCCGGCTCTCGTTCGGCCCCAATGGTTTATGCCTTGGCCGAGGCCTCCCATCTGGAAGGGTTCAAGCTCTACGTTCGCGTTGATGAACGGGCAGCAGCTCATACTGCCTTGGGGCTCAGCCTTGGTTCCGGTGCCCCGGCAGCGGTCCTGACCACCTCTGGGACGGCGGTTGGCAACCTGATGCCGGCGGTGATGGAAGCCGCCCACGCCGACGTGGCACTTATTGCTCTGACTGCAGATCGTCCCGCCGAACTGCAGGGAACCGGGGCAAACCAGACCACCGATCAGCGCAATATTTTCGGTGTCCATGCCCGCGCGAGCGTGACGATCGACTCCGAAGACTACGATCCCGCCAGCCTGCGAGCCACCGTGAAGGCCATGGTATCCCTGAGTACCGGGACCGCCTCGGAACCGGCCGGACCGGTCCATCTAAACCTCAGGTTCCGTGAGCCGCTGGTCCCGAGCCCGGATAGCCTTGCCCCTACCGATTTCGCGACCGGACCACTGCCACTGGTTCACCGGATTGCCGACGAACAATGGGATCCCAGAGACCACGACCCCGGTCGGGCTCTGATACGGCAACATACGCTGGATGTTTCCGAGCTACCCGAACACCACAGTGTGGTCATCGCCGGGCATGGAGCTGGCCCCGTTGCCGCCGAATTTGCTCACGCACTCGGACTGCCGTTGTTCGCCGAGCCCAGCTCAAATGCCCGCTACGGACGTAATGCGGTCGCCGGCTACCCGCTCCTGCTGGGCACCAGCGCCGGTCAGGACGCTCACCCGCTGGCTGAACATATTTCTCACGCCGTCATTTTCGGACGCCCCACCCTGTCGCGACAAATTGCCGCGCTGTTGAAACGGCCCGATGTGAAAGCTGCCATGTATTTGCCCCGCCCGGTCGGATGGTTCCACCGCTCCCGCCGGCGGGAAACCATGATTAAAGAGCTCCCCCAGCTGGCACGCTTCGCCGGCCAAGGAGCACCCGGATGGTTGGCCGCCTGGCAAGCGGCTTCCAACCACGCCCAAGCTCGAATTGAATCAGCGTTGGAACAGGTTGCCGAGGACCGGCACCGCGAATGGTCCGCACTGACCGCCATGCGGGCAGCCCAAGTCGTGGCCGCCACCGCCCGCGGAAACCTTGTGATCGGGTCCTCCTCGGTGATCCGCGATATCGACATCGCCTGGCGACCGCCGTTCACCCCGCACTCCACCATTTACGCCAATCGGGGGCTGGCCGGAATCGACGGGACTCTTTCGGTGGCCTCAGGAATTGCCTTGGCCACCGATCTTCGCACGGTGGTGTTGTGCGGAGACTTGACCTTCCTCTATGACTCCCTGGCTCTCGGGTCGTTAGAAACCGAGCCGGATCTGGACATCGTCGTCATCAACGACACCGGTGGGGCCATCTTCGCCGGTCTGGAACACGGCCAGGTGGCCCAGTATCCCGGGATGTCCCCGGTTGTCGAACGTTTCTTTGGGACGCCGCACGGCACCGACATTTCCGCGCTATCTCAAGCCTTTGACATCGACTACCAGCTGGTCAACAACGAGTTTCAGCTGATGTCGTTGCTGGCAGAACCCACCACGGGACGTCGCGTGATCGAGGTCCGTTCCGATCGCGAGCTGCGTCCCAGCACCCGGAAGGCAGTCCAGGAAGCGGTACGGGCTAGTTTTGTGTAGGTCTCGATGTGCTGTCTCGAAGCTTGACACCCAGAGCCTGCAACATAGGTTCTAGCTTTGCGGTCGTCTCCTCTAATTCCTGATCGGGAACCGATCCAGGCACAATCCCGCCACCGGCAAAGAGTCGCATGGTTTGGGCGGTTTCTTGCACCCCGCCACGAAGTGCAATACCGAACTCACCGTCTCCGGTGGCATCACACCAGCCCACCGGCCCGGCATAGCGCCCGCGATCGAGACCGTGAGCACGGTATTCCAGATCGTGGATGACTTCGCGGGCCTTAGCGGTCGGGACACCATTGACAGCCGCGGTGGGATGAAAGATCTCGACCAGGTCCAGTACCGAGGTGTTTTCCGTCATCGTCGCGCTGATATCAGTGGCCAGATGCCATACATTGGGTAACTCGAGAATGTAGGGCGTGGTATCGGCCTGCACTGTCTCAGCCAGTGGGCGGAGCCGCCCTAACAGGGACTCCACAGCAGCCTGGTGCTCAAATCGCTGTTTACGATCCTCCAAAAGCTCCCGGCTCACATCGACCGGTTCGGCTGACGTCTGAGCCAGGGACTCGACCTGTTGTCGGGACAGCGTTCCAGCCAGGACCCGTGCGGTCATCCGTCCATGGGTTCGGCCCACCAGTAATTCGGGGGTAGCGCCTACCAGCCCATCGATCAGATAGGTCCACGCTTGCGGATAATTTTGAACCAGTGCGGAGGCAGTCGTGGGTGGGCGGAAGCCCTCAGACCGCGAGACCACCACCAGGTCCCGACTTAATACCACCTTGTCCAGGTTCGTGGTCTCAAGGTGGTCCAGGGCCCGGCCCACAGCGGTCCGGAACGTTCCGCGGCTGATACGTGACGCCGAGACGGTCTCGGCGTCACGGGTTGCCGACCAGCCCTCGGGCGTCTGTATCGGCAGGTGGGCTGTGCCCTGTAGCTCACGCCACCGGGCACGGAGTTGCTCTATCGATAGGCTGAATTGTGAGCCTTGATTCAGACGTGAATCTGAGTCATCAAGTTGCCACACCAGTGTGCTTGTTCCAGGCGTATGAATCAACAGGACCTCTGGAACGAGTGCAACGGTGTCGGTGGCCGAGCGGGCATCGAAGGTGGCAGAAATCATCGCCCGCGGGGGGATCATCCCCAACGATAAGCCCGGGGTACGGGGGACTGGGTAGTGGGTACCAGGTGCCGGGGTGTGTGCTTGCTGAGACCACCACGACGCTAAACTCTGAAACCGTTGCGCATCATTGGTGTGGTGCTGGGCGGTGATGCCCCACCCGACGGTGCCGTAGCCCTCACGCACCCAAGCGGCCGAAACATCCGTGGCTAATAAGGCAGACAGATCAGAGGAAAACTCGGCGGGGTCGATCGCAACAGACAGAGTATAAAGCATGGCATCTTTCAAGATACCGGATTCTATGCACCGGTAATGAGCTCACGGTCTGGACGGCGATCGACCATCCCCGGAGGTGTTCGTCACATCGGGTCCGAGGATGTCCGGAGTATACTCCAGACAGAACCGTTCGCGACATGTGGACTGACCAAGTGCCAACAATCTCAACGCATGGGATAGGGTTGAACGAGTGACCGAACCATCCATTGCTTCATTACCGGCAGGCTTCTCGGTACTAGACGACTACCCTGACCTGGTGGCGGTGCTCGTCGAGTCTCTCAGCGCCATTGAAGAGGAACTTGCCGAGGCGTTGCGCAATGCAGATGAGCTCGCTGAAGCAACCACCCGACACCTGCTCGATGCGGGCGGAAAACGGTTACGTCCCCTGCTGGCGGTGCTGGCCAGCATGTTGGCCGATCCCGGAGTTGCCAACGGTCAAGTTCATGCCCCGTCAGAGAACATTCGAAGTGCCGCGGTGGCGTTGGAACTGACCCATTTAGCGACGCTTTATCACGATGATGTGATGGATGAAGCCGATATGCGTCGTGGGGTGCCGGCAGCACATAAGCAGTGGAATAACTCTTTGGCCATTTTGGCCGGTGACCTGATCTTTGCCCGCGCGTCGATGCGAATGTCGCAGATGAGCGCGGAAGTGATCCGGGTCCATGCCCAAACCTTTGAAAGTTTGGTCATGGGCCAGATGTGGGAGACTGTCGGACCGCGTGCAGACCAAGATCGGTTGGATCATTACCTGGCGGTGATTGATGGTAAGACCGCTTCTCTGATTGCTACCACCGCGCACATTGGCGCGTTGCTCGGCGGGTGCTCGTCCGAGGTCGTGGCCATGATGCGCAACTACGGTCATAACGTTGGCATGGCATTCCAGCTGGCCGATGACATTATTGATCTGGTTTCTCCAGGTGAGAAATCAGGAAAGGTCCCCGGCACTGATCTGAAAGAACGCGTCCCGACTTTGCCGACCCTGCTGCTGCGTCAGGTAGCTGCGGAGGGTGATCAGTCGGCACAGCAAGCTGTGGCTTTGATTGATGGCCCGCTGGACACCCAAGAACAGGTTAACCAGGCCTTGGAAGCCATCGCCACGCACCCGGTGCTTGAGCGGGCGTGGGAACTGACCCGGGTCTGGGAGCGTAAGGCTTTGGAATCTATCGAAAACCTCGACGACTCTCCGATTAAACAAGCCCTGATTGCTTTTGCCCACTACGTCGTGGAGCGCCAAAACTAGCCTGGAAGGCTAGTGTTTCCAATAGCGATTTCGCTGCGGGGTGGAGTCCGGATTTACCCACGGGGCTGGAATAAACCACGCGCCGTGGTGATCGAGCGCGACGAATCGCCACGTGCCGTGATGGAGATCGGCGTGGTGGGCTGCGCAGACCAGAATGGCATTATCCACCGCGGTTGAACCCCCGTGACTCCACGGCTGACAATGATGGATTTGGCACCATAGGGCCGGGATCGTGCACCCCGGAACGGTACACCCTCGATCTCGAGCAACCACGGCCTGATACTGCTTGAGCGAAAACTGACGCCGAGCCCGCCCGATATCTAAAACCTCCGAACGACCACCGAACACCACGGGAATGAGTTCTGCCTCACAACTGGCGATCCGCAGTTCCGCTGCAGATAGTGGCCCCAGGAACTGGCCCTGGCTTACGCGTTGTTCCGCCATGACAGTAGGCACCCTGTGTGGTCCGTTGTGATGGTTGCGGTAGGTGGCCAGTAGCGACTGGTAATCCATCAGGGTCAAAATTCTGGTTGAGCTACCCCGGTGGCGGGGGAGGCCGTTGGTTTCGGCGTTGAGCCCGACAGCTGCCAAGAGTGCTGCTACCACCACATCCAAGGTCCGTCGGGTGCGCTTGCGTGTATCGAACCACGTATAGTGATGCGCAGTCAGGGTGTTGCCGTGGCGGTCCTCAACCATAACCGTGTTTGGATCCAAAGTTGGGAACGCAACGCGCAATGCGGTGCGGATGGGGTGGGGAATGGAATCTGGTTGTTCGGGGAATTCCAGGCGTTGCTGAATACCGCCCCCGGTAGCGTGAGCGAATTGATTAGCTGCAGCGTCTAGTGTCAGCAACAGTTCGGCGCCCAGCCCGAAAACGGTGCCACCAAAATCAACGCCACGGTCGGATCGTTTGGTAACCCAAAGGCGTTGTTCCGTCCGGGGAGATAGCACTTCGGCAGGTTCTGGCCCGTCCTGATCGATCGTGGATGCTATGGTGTGCAACCATCGCCGGCACATCTTAGCGAAGACGGCGGGGTTCACGGTTTGTGCGGATTCCACCAGTTCTGGTTCGACCGCCTCGATCACCCGGTGTACCAGTTCCGGATCAGTGGCTGTCTGCTGGCCGTATGTCCGCACGTCGTAAATCAGCCGCACCAGCCGATCAACGTTGGCTGTGGGTACCCGACCGGCGTGAAAAGATCGCGCCAAGAGCGGAAGGACAGGAGCAGAAGGGGGTCGTCCTAATCGGGCCGGGCTCGGTTCGAGCAGATCCGCTCGCCGAGAACGTTTTGAGGCCTCGGTTCCGGCAACACCGAGTGTTTGGCTGAGATACCGTCGGACCTGAGTTATCCCTGTCTGCTGTTCTGGTATGCCAAGTAGTCTCTGGCGATCGACACTGGTTTCTAAGGCGTGCTGGGTCATCTGCGTGAGTCCGGTCTTGATGGCGTCGCAAAGATACGAGATCTTCTCCAGCCGATGGTGCATCTCTGGCAACGCATTGTCCAGATCTTTCGGTGGGGTGATAACTCGTGACTGCACCGGATCATCGGCTACCCGTTCCGCGCTCGCCCACAGGGTGTTCCAATCTGTGGCCGGTTCCGTTCCGAAGTGCGCCAGTTGTGCCGAGACGCTGGGGTTTTTCGCTTGTTCTGAGGCCAGCAAGACGAGGTGCTCGATGGTGGTTAGTAACTCGCCCAGACTGACACTCGGGGCCCCCTCGGTGTCGACAAACCAACTTTTCCAATCTGGCCCCTGGCTTTGGTTAGCCTGGAAATTCTGCGTTTTTGCCATGACACACCGCCTGGTCGTGGTCGAGGATCTGGTCAACGTGCGAGGCGTGACCCGTTTGTTGCACCCAGACTAGAACCGCCTCTGGCATCGGGAGGACTCGCTCAGGAGCAACTGTGGATAAGGACAACGCTGTCCACAGGTGGCTGTCAGCCGGTGACGCCAGGGAGCACGAGTCAGGAGCAGGCCAGGTTCAACCGGGTGGCCGAGGCATTGAGATGCGGGCGTAGGCCCTCGGCGATGCGCTGGCGGTCAGCTACTTCGACCGGCTGACGGAGCTGACGATACAGGCTGTCGTCGGAGTAACGCGGGAAAATGTGGAGGTGGTAGTGCCAGACATGTTGGTTGCCGGCCGGCTCATTATGTTGTCGCGTGGAGATGCCCTCAGGATTCCAAGCACGCTTCATCGCCAGGGCGACCTCACGGGCCATCAGGGCAATGCGGGTCAGCACCCGGTCCGGGAGGACATACAGTGATTCGTAATGTTCGGCCGGGGAAATCATGACGTGCCCTTTATGTGGGCCGAAACCGTCAACGGCAACAAAGACGATCAGATCATCGTCTTGATAGACGACATCGGAGGCTTCACACCGGTTATTGGGATCAGCCACGTCTCCGGAGACCAAACCGCAAAACGGGCAGACGTAACCCTCTGGGGCATGGGAGGTGAGGGGAACATCGTGGAAATCAGGCATGGTCCTCGGCATCTTCGTCGGGATCACTCAGGGCCCAGGTGATGACGTCAGTAACGACTTCTGAGATCGTGCCATCTTCACAGAGCCAGTCACCTTCACCATCTGGTGTGTCTGCACCGACGGTACGTCGCCAGAGCAACGGGTCGGGCAGTGGTAACTGATCGACGGGGATCCCCCAGGCTGCAGATTCTTCCTCATCTTCGAGAAATACCAGGTGGTCATCGACGATGAAAAACTCATCCGGGTCGAAAAAGAAATGGGTCGTTTCCAGCAGTTCCGGACAGGATCCTAAACACAGATAGAACTCAACGAGAGAAATCGGTAGGTCGTTGACGCTGAGAACCGGCTCATGTGCGTCGCGCAGTTCGGCGGAGATCGGTCCAACAGCCAGCCGTTCGGCCAGTGTCTGCAACGGCATCCCGTCGGCAGGCGACCAGGCTCGCCCTAACAGATTGTGGGGTAGCTGTTGGTAAAGCTCGGTGAAGACCCCGGTGCTCGTGGAAGATTCATCGGCCATGCCCATTAGTCTAATCATCTGCGTCATGTGTGTAAGGGCCCACTGGCCTGATCCGGTCCGTTGTGAATCCACCCACACAGGTGTTCGCCCTGGGCCAGTGTGGCGGATTTAGCGTCGGGGTATCGTCCGGAAATCGGTAGAGTGAGCTCATGACTTGGGGTGTACCCGCCGAGCTGGACACGGGGCGTGCGTCGTAATGCTCACCGGTGAGTCAGCCGACCGCATGCTCTCATAGTGAACTGGCTACACCCCGTGGCAGATGGGTGAGACGACTCAAACTGAAGGATGGCTTGTGACTGCTAGTGATAACCGACCGTTGCGCGTAGCGATTATCGGCGGAGGGCCAGCTGGAATTTACACGGCGGACCTGCTGACGAAGGCAGAACGAGATTTCGAGGTCAGCATCGATATTTTCGACCGCTATCCGGCCCCATTTGGACTAATCCGTTATGGAGTGGCTCCTGATCACCCGCGTATTAAGGGCATTATTAAAGCCCTCTACCGGGTGATGGACCGTGGCGATATTCGTTTCTTTGGGCACGTTGACTATGGCACTGACCTCACCTTGGCCGACCTGCACCGCTACTGCGACGCGGTAGTCTTCTCGACCGGTGCGGTACACGATGCAACCTTGAACATTGCTGGTGCTGAGTTGGAGGGCTCTTTCGGAGCTGCGGAATTTGTCAACTGGTATGACGCCCACCCGCATACACCTCACGAGTGGGATCTGTCTGCAGAATCTATTGCAGTGATTGGCAACGGCAACGTGGCCCTGGATATCTCTCGTGTATTGGCGAAATCCGCCGATGAAATGCTGACGACAGAGATCCCAGACTACGTCTACCAGGGCCTGAAAAACTCCCGGGCGAAAGACATCCATATCTTCGGCCGTCGTGGTCCGGCCCAGATGAAATTCACGCCTTTGGAATTGCGTGAATTAGCGCACTCGCCCAATGTGGACATCGTGCTCTACCCGGACGACTTTGAATTCGATGAAGCCTCAGAACAGGTTGCGCAGAGCAATAACCAGATCAAGAACATGGTGGGAACGCTCAGCAACTGGATGTTGGAGCAAGAAGAGCGTGAGGAATCCGGAGAAGACACCGGGGCAACTCGTCGATTGCACCTGCACTTCTTACAAGCACCGCAGAGAATTCTGTCGGATGAGTCCGGCACGCATGTCGCCGGAATTCGAATGCAACGCATGGAACTGACCGGAGACGGCAACGTACAGGGCACCGGGGAGTTCATCGACTATCCGGTGCAGGCCGTCTACCGGGCCATCGGCTACTTCGGTTCCCCGTTGGTTGGGGTGCGGTTCAACGACAAAACCGGCACGATTGTTCACCGCGAGGGTCGGGTGCTGGATGAGAAGGACCAGCCGGTGGTCGGGCTCTATACCTCTGGATGGATTAAACGCGGTCCCGTCGGGCTGATTGGTCATACTAAAGGCGATGCCCTGGAGACCATCGGGCACATCATCGAAGACGAACCGCACCTTTATACCGCCGAGCAACCGGATGAACACGCCATTATTGACCTGTTGGAGTCTCGTGGAATCCGCTACACCGACTGGGAAGGATGGCACCGGCTGGATGCGCACGAGGTGAAACTGGGAGAAGAGTTCTCGCAGACCGCAGGGATTAGTCGGGAACGGGTTAAAGTCTTCTCCAATGAGGAGATGGTCTCGATCTCCCGTCAACACAAATAACTGCTCTCACCAGCACGGAAGATCAGTTACCACTCAGGATGGGCGCCTAAGCTGGGCATAATATTAATGTTAACGCGGTCTACACAGGGGGTCACCGGTGCATAGTCACAACAACCGCTTGAAAACCTTTGTGCTGTTCATGGTCTTGGTCGTGATCCTGCTGGCAATCGGCTGGCTGATTGCACTGGCAACCGGGAGAATGATATGGATCGGAGTCTTTGGTGCCATGTCGTTGATTTCGATCGCGATCTCTTACTGGAATTCCGATAAGATCGCGCTGAAATCGATGCACGCCTACTCGGTGTCGCCACAAGACCAACCCGAGATGTATCGAATCGTGGAAGAATTGTCGCAACGGGCCCAGCAGCCCATGCCTCGGCTTTATGTCTCGCCGACCTCATCTCCCAATGCTTTTGCGACCGGACGGAACCCGCAGAACGCCGCGGTGTGCTGTACTGAAGGGATCTTGCACACGCTCAATGCCCGAGAACTCCGTGGAGTGTTAGGGCACGAGCTGATGCACGTCTACAACCGCGACATCCTCACCAGCTCGATCGCTGCGGCCATGGCCTCGCTGATTACCTCGGTGTCTCACATGTTGCTGTTCGTCGGGGCCGGTCGTGGCGGTCGGGATAACGGCGGTAATCCCTTGGCAATCATCGGGCTCATCCTGACGATGATCTTGGCGCCTTTGGCGGCCAGTCTGGTCCAATTGGCCATCTCCCGGTCGCGCGAATACGATGCGGACCAGGATGGAGCCAGCCTGACCGAAGATCCCCTCGCTCTGGCCTCGGCGCTGTACAAGCTCCAGCACGGTGTCCAGGCCGCACCACTGCCCCAAGAAGACAATAAGTTGGTCAGCTCAGCTCACATGATGATCGCTAACCCCTTCGGTGGTAAAAGCGCCAGAGCCTGGTTCTCCACGCACCCGCCGATGGAAGATCGGGTGCAACGTCTCGAAGGAATGGCGCGGTCTTTGGGGCAGCTCGATTAGTTGACTAACTAGCCGAAACACAGCCTCTCTCGTCGTTAGTCATGGTTACTGGGCTCCGGATAGGTTTCCACCGGACGCTGAGTAACCGCGATCCAGTGCTGTTGTAGCTCGTCTTTGATGGGTTCAGCCACGAATTCTTGTTTGGCTGCCACCGCAGCCTTCAGAGTGGCCTCACGGGTGGAATCAGCGCGCTCATCGATCTCGGCCTGGTGGCGGCGAGCCTGTTCGTAAGCAGGCTGGTTTCCCGTCCGGCGCACCGAGGCCAACTCGTCCTGTAGAGCACGTTGTTGTGCGCGGGCATCCTCGAGGACATCGGCGGAAATGAAGGTCTTGACGAAGCCCTCGTCGACAATCAGCCCGCGACCGGTCTTAATACCGCGACGGAGCGCGGCGGGCAGAACCTCCGAAGGTTGGTAATCGTCCGTGGTTTCCCACTCGAGCGTGTCCAAGCTACGGTTTTCGACATTGCGACGCACCAATGCCCGGCCGACGGTCATATCGACATAACGTACCGGGTGATGGGGTTCCACGAGCAACAGCATGATTCTCCTTGCGTGATCGTCTCTCAGGCTTTGTCACACTAGCGTTGAGCGGTTAACGGAAATTGACGAATTGCAGATCGGCATCTTCGAAGTCTTTGAGCAAAGCAATGGTGGCCTGAAGATCGTCGCGGGATTTCGAGGTCGCCCGCAACTCATCACCCTGGATCTGTGTTTTGACAGACTTGGGTCCCTGATCGCGAATGAGCTTAGAAATCTTCTTCGCCGTCGCCTGGTCGATGCCCTCTTTAATGGTGGCGGTGATCCGGTACTCTTTACCTGAGGCAAAGGGCTCGGAAGACTCAAGAGACTTCAGTGAAATACCGCGACGGACCAACTTGGACTGGAACACATCCAGCACAGCCTTGACGCGATCCTCTGAGGCAGCGTGCATGGTGATCACCTGATCATTGTGTTCAATCGAGGCAGCCGCATCCTTGAAATCGTAGCGTTGTGCGATCTCTTTGGTCGCTTGATTCAGCGCATTCGCGACCTCCTGCGGATCGACTTTGGACACGATGTCGAAGGTGGCATCCTTAGCCATAACGGTCTCCTCTGAACCATGGTGGGGACATGCTGTCACGGTGATGGTGAACATCACGGTGACTCTAGCTTAGTAAGATTAGGGTTTTTTTCGCATCTGCGGTAGGGTGGGTTGTCGTTCGCGAGAAACGCGGACCTTGCGGCAGGTTACCCAAGCGGCCAACGGGGGCTGACTGTAAATCAGCTGGCATTGCCTTCGGGGGTTCGAATCCCTCACCTGCCACCATCCAGACACATACGATGTTTTTCCGCGTGGTATCCGGTGTCATTGCGGTCTGTGGGCGTAGGTTGTCCACAGGTTTCAGGCCTAGAGCTGAGCCTGGCCAACCAGATATCCCGATCCTTTAGGCTGGGACCATGGCAACTATTGATCTGACTGAATCCACGTTTGAGCAGACCGTTACCGACAATGACATTGTGTTGATCGATTTCTGGGCTGAGTGGTGCGGGCCGTGCAAGATGTTTGGCCCGATCTATGACAAGGTCTCGGAAAACCACCCCGATATCGTTTTCGGCAAGGTCGACACCGACGCCGAACAGGGGCTGGCTGCCGCGGCCAATATTTCCTCGATCCCAACCCTGATGGCCTTGCGCGACCGGACCCTGGTCTTCGCTCAGCCCGGCGCTATGCCGGCAGAACAGCTTGAGGATCTGATTTCGAAGGTTCGGGATCTGGATATGGACCAGGTGCGGGCCACTCAGAACCAGGACTCCTAAAAACCTCGAAAATCCATGGGCGCAAGCTTCGGCCCGAAACGCGAAAAACGCAGCCCTGAGAGGTGAATTAAACGCACCACACGGTGCCGGTGGCCGGCGAAAGGTGCTAAGAGTTCCAGCATCTGGTGGTCATCCACTCTGCGCCCGATGAGTGCTTCGCCGACGTGGTGAGCCAGATGATAGTCCCCAACCGAGACCAGATCAGCGGCCCCATGAGTCCGTTGCAACGTCTCGGCGACAGTCCAGGGGCCGATACCAGGTAGGGCGGTCAGCCGGGACGCAAGTTCGTCGATACTCACTGTCTGGCCCAGCGTGGCGAGTGTGTCGGCTCGGGAAGCAACCACAGTCATCGTCCGTGCCAGCGGCGGTTGCACACCACCCCGGTGCCATGACCAACTCGGTATCTGCCATACACGCGATGCGCTGGGCGGAACCATTAGCCGTGGTGCGCCTGTCAGGGGCACCTGCGGAGCAGGCGTCCCATAAGAACGCACCAACCATCGCCAGCTCGCCCGGGCCTGATCGTGGGTGACTTTCTGTTCTAGCACCACCCGAAATAGCTCGCCCACCAGATCGGATGTCGCCGGCAGTCGCAGTCCAGGATGCTCATGGTGGGCTCGGATGACCGCAGACGGCAACAGTCCACGCCAAGCATCAGCCTGTAGCGCCTGCGCGAACTCCGCCCACCCCTGTAGCGCCGACTCGTCGACTCCTAACAACTGTGGCACACCAGCGAGGACCTGCTCGAGGACCTCCGGCGCGGAGCCAAACGCATGGGCGGTTACCGTGGTCGGCTGTGTGGTACTGGCCGGAGGCTGGATCCATAACACGGTGGGACTGTTCGGGCACAGAGCCGTCCAGAAACCGTCCTTGCGTAGCTGAGTGGTCGGATCGCCCGTGCCACGTTGCAGGGGTTTCAGCGTATGCGCCAAGGAAATTGCTGCCTCGGTCGTGAAGCTACGCACACGATGGGTTACTGTCATGGGGTTCTTGTGGAGTTTCGAGTCAAAGATGTCGTTTCGTTCCGAAGTCGCTGACACCCCGGGGGCGAACGCGGTACCGTGGTGGCTATGACTGAACCGGACCATACCACCGAACAGCACACCAGTCAGCCTGATCACGAGTCATTACAAATGCGCTACGCCCAGAACGTGCTCGACCTCATTGGCTCAACCCCGCTGGTGAAGCTCAACTCGGTGGCGAAAGACGTTCAACCAACCATTCTGGCCAAACTCGAATATCTCAACCCCGGTGGCTCGGTCAAAGACCGCATCGCACTGAAGATGATCGAGCGAGCCGAAAGCGAGGGAAAGCTGGCCCCGGGCGGAACCGTGGTGGAACCCACGTCAGGTAATACCGGTGTGGGATTGGCCCTGGTGGCTCAACAAAAAGGCTATCGGTCGGTTTTTGTCACTCCCGATAAGGTCGGAGCTGAAAAACGCGACGTCTTGAAGGCTTACGGTGCCGATGTGATGGTCTCCCAGAGCGCGGTCGCGCCCGACTCGGAAGAGTCTTACTACGGGATCGCGAACCGCCTGGAGGAAAGTATTCCCGGGGCTTATCAGCCCAACCAATTTTTCAACCCGGCTGCTCCCGAATCCCACTATGAAACCACTGGGCCGGAAATTTGGAAAGACACTGCCGGGGCAATTAGCCATCTGGTTGTCTCGGCAGGCACCGGTGGGACCATGACCGGTACGGGACGTTATCTGAAGGATGTCTCCGCGCAGCGTCAGGGTGGCCCGGTCAAGATCGTGGTCGCTGACCCGGACGGGTCGGTATACTCCGGTGGCGCCGGCCGGCCCTACTACGTAGAAGGTGTGGGCGAAGATATGTGGCCGGACAACTATGACCCGGACCTTCCCGATGCAGTGTATGCTATCACCGACGCCGAAGCCTTCGCGATGACGCGACGGCTGGCTGCCGAAGAAGGGCTCCTAGTGGGCGGATCATCCGGTATGGCCGTGGTGGCAGCGCTACGGGAAGCCGAGAAGCTCTCCGCCGATGACGTGTTGGTGGTGATCCTGCCCGATTCCGGCCGTGGTTATCTGGGCAAAATCTTCTCCGATACGTGGATGAGCACTCGTGGGTTCTCCACCGGCGAGCGAACTCCCGTTATTCCCGATCGCCTGGGAACAGCCTACCGGGACGGCCTCGCCGCGGGTGCCGACAGCCCCAAGGGCCGAGCCTCCGATACTGCCGATAGTACCGCCGCTGAGCAACAGCTGGACGAGACCACGGTGGCCGAGCTCTTGGACGATAAACACTCCTGGTTGCCGGGATCACTGCCCGAGGTCGTCACCGCCCGCACCGAAACCACAGTCGGTGAGGCCATCTCGATCATGAACCGGTACGGCATTGACACGTTGCCCGTGGTGAGTGCCTCAACCGCCGACATTCGGGTCAATGAAGTGCGCGGGATGATCACGACCGCAACCTTAATGGACGGGTTGGCTCAGGGACGGTTCACTCCGGCCGACCCGGTCGGCACTGTCAAGCTGGATCAACCGGTATTACTCGGGGCTCGGTCCTCACTGAGCGATGCCCGCCTCGCGCTGGCAACCACCTCGGCAGTGATCGCCACACGAGACGGCCTCGCGGTTGGAATTATGACCCACCACGACCTGTTAATGTTCTTGAGCCCCCGCTAAGACGGGCGAATACGAGCTATCACAAGCTACGACAAGTAAGGATTTCACGAAGGTCATCATGACTGAGCAACGTGCCCACGGTTTCAACACTCGAGCTATTCACGCTGGCCAAGACATTGACCCGAATAACGGGTCGGTCGTGCCCCCGGTGTACTTGTCAACCACCTATGCGCCCGAAGCGATTGGCCAGTTGCGGCAAGGTTATGACTACAGTCGTGGCACCAACCCGACCCGTGATGCCCTGCAGAACCAGATTGCTGCCCTGGAAACCGGTAATTCTGCGAGCGGACGCGCCATGACCTTCACCTCGGGGTTGGCCGCCGAAAACGCGTTGCTGATGGCAGTGGCGGCTCCCGGTGATCACCTGGTGATGGGTAATGACGTCTACGGCGGTACCCACCGCCTGATTAACAAGATCTTGGGACAGTGGCACCTGGCTCACACGGTGGTGGATACGTCCGACCTGGACCAGGTCGATCAGGTGATGACCGCCCGGGAGACCAAGCTGTTGTGGGTCGAAACGCCGACCAACCCGCTGATGAAGATCGCCGATATCGCCGGGCTAGCGGAGCTAGCACACCGGCACAGAGCGTTGTTGGTGGTCGATAACACTTTCGCCACCCCGTATTTGCAGTTGCCACTGCAGCTGGGCGCCGATGTGGTGGTGCACTCCACCACCAAGTACATGGGCGGACACTCCGATACAGTCGGTGGCGCCGTGGTGACCGAAAATCAGGAGGTGGCCGACAAGGTTCAATTTCAACAAGCTGCCGCGGGGGCCACCAACAGTCCGATGGACGCATACCTAGTGACCCGCGGGCTGAAGACCCTGGGTGTCCGGATGGACCGGCACGTGGCCAATGCCACCGCTGTGGCCGAATGGTTGACCGAACAGCCACAGGTCTCCCAGGTGCACTATCCGGGACTGTCGACTCACCCGCAATACGAGCTGGCCTCCCGGCAGATGAAAGCCGGAGGTGGCATGGTCTCGGCCCAGTTCAGCGGTGGTGCCCCGGTCGCGAAGAAGATTGCCGAGTCCACGCGCCTGTTCCAGCTGGCTGAATCCCTGGGGGGAGTGGAGTCACTGATGAATTACCCGGCAGAGATGACCCATGCGTCGGTAGCCGGGACCGAATTGGCCGTTCCCGACGACCTGGTTCGACTGTCGGTGGGTATTGAAGACGCCGATGATCTCGTCGAAGACCTCCGTCAGGCCTTCGCTCAGCTATGAGATTCCTGATGATGCTGGCGTATTTGCAGGTGTCACCGCTGGTTGCTTGTGGCGTACACTAGAGGAATGACCGTCCGGTCTGCCCCCGAAACATCCTGTGATAGCCCGGGATGTCCTGTGGCAAAGAACTAGCTGTCTTCTCGCGCCTGAGGCGAGCGAGGTTCTCGGTGCCAGAATTGTGGTGCGGTGCGCTGTTGGAGCGTACCAGGGGTGTTCCGGAATACGTGTGAAAAACGATCCCAATTCGTTTCCTTGCCCCCTATAGAGGACCCCACGATGACTGAATCATCACAGCACATGTCTGTGCCCGAAAACTCCACGACCAGTGGCCACGTGACCTTCTCGGACCTGATCAGCGACCAACGACTGTTGGCTCCCTTAGAGAAACTGGGATATGAGAAGCCCTCGCCAATTCAGGCCGAAACCATCCCGCTATTGCTCCAGGGCCGCGACGTCGTTGGTTTAGCCCAAACCGGTACCGGCAAAACGGCCGCCTTCGCGCTTCCGGCCCTGGCCCGGTTGCTCGACACTCTAGCGGGGGACCCTGAGATCCAGGCTCCCCGCATTCTTGTGCTCGCTCCCACTCGTGAGCTGGCGCTGCAGGTCGCTGAAGCTTTCACCAGCTACGCTGCCGAAATCCCGCAAGCCACCGTCGTCCCAGTTTACGGAGGCTCGGCCTACGGCCCTCAGCTGGCAGGACTGCGACGTGGCGCCGCCATTGTCGTGGGAACCCCTGGACGCGTCATTGACCATTTGGAAAAAGGGTCCTTGGACCTCTCTCAGGTGCGTTACATCGTCTTGGACGAGGCTGACGAGATGTTGCGGATGGGATTCGCGGAAGAAGTCGACCGGATCCTGAGCGGAACCCCCGAGGATAAACAAACCGCGCTGTTTTCAGCCACCATGCCACGCGCGATTCAGCGGATCTCTGGGGACTACCTCAACGACCCGGCCCAAGTGGAAATCGCAGCTGAATCAACCACCGCCCAGAACATTCGGCAGCGCTACATCCAGGTGTCTTTCCCGTGGAAACTCGAGGCCATGACCCGGATCCTGGAAACCGAGGACACCGACGGGATCATCACTTTCGTACGCACCCGGAACATGACCGAGGCACTTACCCAAAAACTCCAGGCCAGAGGCTTTCGCGCGGCCGCGATATCGGGCGATATTCCACAAAACATTCGAGAAAAGACCGTCGAAGATCTCCGTGCCGGTCGTATCGATATTCTGGTCGCCACTGATGTGGCCGCCCGCGGGCTCGACGTGGAACGTATCTCCCACGTGATCAACTACGACATTCCGCACGACACCTCTTCCTATGTGCACCGCATCGGTCGTACCGGTCGTGCCGGACGGGCCGGGGACGCCATCATCCTGATGACCCCGCGCGAACGTCACCAACTGCGAGCAATCGAAAAAGCTACCGACCAACGGGTAGAAGAGATGCAACTGCCATCCCTTGAAGAAGTCAACGCCTCCCGGGTACAGCGTTTTGCCGACCAGATTACTGCCACCCTGGGTGAGGAAGAAGATTCCGATATCGCCTCGTTCCGCGAGCTGGTCACCAGCTACGTCGACGAACACAATGTGGCTGCCGTTGACGTCGCTGCAGCGTTGGCGATGATGGCCCAAGACGGCCGACCGCTGTTCGCCGAAGAACCCGATCTACCCCCCATGAAACTCGATCGGGGGAAGAAAAACCGCACGGCACGTGGCCACCGCAAGAACCACGATCGTGGGGTGGCTACCCCAGCCGATGGCAAGGCCACCTACTGGATCGCAGTGGGACATAAAGACCGCGTGCGTCCTGGCAATATCGTCGGCGCTATCGCCAATGAGGCCAACCTTGATGCCCGTGAGATCGGCGACATCAGTATTCGTCCCACGCACTCGTTGGTGGAGTTACCCGAAAAGCTCTCCAAAGAACAGCTTGCTACCCTGCGCGATGCCACGGTGGCTGGACGACGTCTTAACCTGCGATTGGACCGGGGGCGTCCGGAAGACCGTGGGGGGCTGGCTCCGAGTCGTCGAGATCGTGAGACCACCTCGCGTCGTGAGGGCCGGACCGCAAAGAAGAAGGAACGCTGGTCCAAGGCGAAGAAGCGGGCTGCGAAGAAATGAGCGCTGCGATCGTGACCTTCCAGGACTATCTCGAGCTGATAGCCGACACAGAGCATCAGGAAAAATTCGTTGCGCTCGTCAGATCTACTGAGGCCATGCACGCTGGCTTGACAGTGGAAATCAAATGGAACACCCCCATGCTGACTTTGGGCGGAACATTTATTATCGCCTTCAGCGTGGCGAAAACTCATATCGCGGTGGGACCCGAACTCGTCATCCTGGAGCAGTTCCGCGCTCGAGTAAGCGAGGCTGGCTATCAGTCGACCAAGAGCCAATTCACGATTCCGTGGGATGCTGAGGTGAACTGGTCTCTTTTACGCGAGATGGTCGAGCAGACCATCATGCTCAAAAAAGGCTCGAAGACGTTCTGGTACGCCGGTTAGCCCTGGCTGAGATCCGACCTTTCTGAAGGAAATCGTGACGTTCACCATGTTCGTCGCGATTCTGCCCTCTCGATTTCACTTCTGCGAAATTCATTGGTAAACTCATTGCTCGTTGCCCCGATAGCTCAGTGGTAGAGCGCCATCTTGGTAAGATGGAGGTCCCGGGATCGATTCCCGGTCGGGGCTCAGAGACTAAGGACCCGCACAGGCCAATGTGCGGGTCTTTGTGTAGGTCCCGGCACTTGTCAATGAGCCAAAAACAGGTGCCTTCAGTCGGTGAGGTCGTTCCACAAAGTCTCGATATTTTCCGGCGAAGTTTGCCAGGGGCACATCAGGCGTACCACCGGCCACCCTTGAGCATCCGTGTCCCACTGCCGTAATCGATAGCGGTGGCGCCCACGCTTTAGCTTGTCGGGATGTAGTGCGATGAATACTCCACTGACGCGGGGCTCGCGAACCGGACGAGCCCAGTCGTAGTGTGTGGCGCACTCGGCTAGGTAGCGCGCCATATCGTTAGCGTGCTGAGCGTTGTTTAACCAGGTGTCGTTATCAAGCAGAGCCAACAACTGGGCCGACAAGAACCGCTGTTTGGAAGCTAACTGCGTGGTGTATTTGCGAGCCCGCTCGACGACACCGAGAGTGTCGCTCAGGTCCCTCGTGTGAAGCACGACGACCGCGTCGGCTCCTAACGCGCCGAGCTTGGTCGCGCCCAGGGTAAGGATATCGATACCAACATCAACGGTCAGTTCTGCTAAAGAGCAGTTCAAACTCGCAGCCGCTTGCGCAAGACGTGCGCCGTCCATGTGGACTTTCAACCCGTGCCGATGTGCTCACTCGGTCAGCTGGCGCAGTTGCTGTGGCGAATAGAGACCGGCGCGTTCGGGGGCTTGCGCCAGTGTGACCGCTTCCGCACGTGGCGCATGAATATGGTCTCGAACTACTGACGGGGTGAGCACCGTCTCCAACTGCCCCACATCATAGGTTCCGTCCGGGTGGGCCGGACAGGGGTGGACACGGCTCCCCGCCAACCCTTCGATCGAGGTCGACTCGGTGCTGAGAATATGGGAACTTGCAGGTGCGTATACCATGCCGAAGTGGCCACAAATTGCCTGCAAAGCCACCATATTTCCACCGGTGCCATTGAATACGGCAAACATCACGGCATCAGGACCGAATAAGTTTGTCGCTAAACGATTGAGTTCCCCAGTGACATCGTCATCCCCGGAGGGGCCGGCATAGCCGGAATTCGCCCGCTCGAGCCCGGCCATCACCGTCGGATGTATACCGGCGGTATTGTCTGAATGGAATCGGTGGTCAACACGATCTGGCATGGTAGTCATTCGTGCTGAGCCAGATCTGTGTCGCTACTGCCGATGATCTACAGGATCCGTCGTCGCGATCACGCCATCCCAAATTGACTCTCTGATATTAACTATGTGAAAATATATAGGTTGCTTGATCAGAGCACACTATGGCTGCGTAGCTCAGTTGGTGAGAGCGCACGACTCATAATCGTGAGGTCGACAGTTCGAGTCTGTCCGCAGCTACCCTTGTCAACACGCGGAATCTCTCCGAGGCACTAACGACGGCCCACACGACATGAGGTCAAGCCTCGATGCAGTAGATGAGATCCTCCACGACTGCTCCTGCGCTCAGGATGTTTCCCATTGACGAAGGCGCCCGTCGACGATCTACTCTGGCACGGATTTCTTTCTCCTCACACTGATGGTCCCTGCGTTGGGTAGGTCCACTGTGTGCCGAAACACTAAGGAGAAACATCCCTGAGTGCGGGATCACTCACACACCAGAGGACCGGCACTTCGTGTTGGCATACCTAAGGTACTCTTTCACGTGTTCTTCAGCATAAAACGGGTCGTCGCTGGTGGCCACGCGAGCAGTGAGCACGGGCATAGCCGGTGGGCAGTGAAAGTTGGAACCGACGGGTGCCAGGCCGGCCTTCGGGGTGGCGTTCGCGAAAATCCGGTAAACCAGTCAGGACTGAACACGGTGAGCGTTGTTGCGTTTTTTATGGGCTTTATGCCCTCGCCGGTGGGCGTGATGATTTTTACCTGTGCGCTCGCGACCGTCCTTCTCTGGGGCGTCGCCACGGGACGTTTTTTGGGTTGGTTAACCGATGCAATAGAACCGGGAGCTGAGAGCTGAAGCATCTCACAGGGCAGAGTCAGCGGTGGATGCCGACGTGACTCTCATAATTTGCGAAACCTGCTACGGCATCAGCGAGCAGGGAAGCAGTGCCCTCCACGATCCGAGAAATAGCCAAATGTTCGCGGATGAATACGCTCGTTGAGCTCGCACGAATGGTCGCTCGCACGCGGCTGCAGTCCCTAAGGAATTCAGCGGATTCTTGCGCAATCCGTCGAATGGTGGTCGGGCTGGCGATACCACCGTGATAGGCGACGTTGTTGTTCAAGGCATCGACGATCCTTAGTGCTTGCCAGGTCCAAGGGCGGTACCAAAAGTCGGTGTTCATCCCCACCGTTTTGTGGGGTGTTTTTTCTGTCGAACTTGCTCGCCTGCTCATTCGACGAATGGGACGTGCAGGCCGGCTCGACCAAGCTGGAACCGACCGGGCACCTCCAAGAACCTATGTTCTTGCCGGATCGTGATCATCGCTCGGTGATGGTCCCAATGAGGCTCCTTGGCTCAGTCAGGCCAGATGGCAGAGCTGAATCGGTGACGAAGAATGGGCAGACACCGTTAACTCATCGGCACAAAGTACATACCTTGAGTTCAGAGAACCGAGAAGCATCTTTTCTTTATGATCTTGTCTTCTCAACGCTTACTTGTGATTTGATGTATTGGTAACAGCCGAGGCGTATTCCGGCTGTGACGATTGAAGGGGCACGATATGTCGCATAATAACCCTGCCTACGGCGACGGTTCCGCGAGAAACGGTGATACGGACCCACCGAGGCCGATACCGCCATATCCAGTACAGGATCCTACGCAGTTTTCTGGTGACCCTAACTCCTATGGCCAGATTCCACCTGACGGTGGATGGGGCGGGACGGCGCCAGGTGGTTACTACGGTGGTGGCGTGCCTCCATATCCGCAACCGCCGATGAATACGATGAGTATCGTCGGTTTCATTCTCGCTTTTCTGCTCGCACCGGTGGGTGCGATCCTCAGTCATATTGCCCGGGGCCAAATTAAACGTTCCGGTGAGCGTGGTGAGGGCTTGGCGCTGGCTGGAATCATCATTGGATGGACCCAAACCGCCGTCGCTGTTTTAGGTCTGGTCGTGTTCTTTGCTGTTGGTGGCTTTTTGTTCTCAATGTTCACCCAGACAATATCCGAATTGGAAACCGAAGTTACTGCAAGTGCCGTCCCCGACGAGGACACTAGTGAGGATTCAACGGACACGTCCGCTGAGCCAACGCAGACCCACGAAGCGTCACGGCCGAACCCCCTCGGGGGAAAACCATATGACGTCAACCCGGATGAGACTGATGGCGCCGTGGTTAGCAGAGATCTGAATGCGCCACATTGTGATGCGGTCAACGAGGTCTTGGACAACATGGCGGGGTTAGATTCTTCTGACCAAGGCGAGATGCAAGAGATCGCCGGTTCATATGATCATTTGGCAGATGTTCATAGCGATCCCAGCGCGACAGAACTCTACAGAGAGTACGCCAGAGCTTTGCGCGATCCCGTAGGTAACACCGATGTCGAATTCGTGGAACTCAGCGAAGAGGCTGCCGAGCAACTAGGGCAAGACATTGTCTCGTGTGGCATAGTGCCGATGTTCGCATGAGGTCACCTTGACGTGCACTCATTTGGGAACATATGTGAACCAAGTCCATGTGCGAGAAACGCTGGAGAGATCTGTACACGCGATCTGCACAGAGGCAGAGCCGAAGGCACGGCATCTACTATAGGACTAACTGGGGATGGGGAGGCTGGCATAGCGATCCGCCGGGCCTGGCGCTCTATCGGGGCCTTGGCTGGAGAGTCTCTATTCGCCAGGATAGTCCTACCCTGAGAACCGTGTTAGCAGGTTTTGTGTGCGATCATCAGAAAAATTTTGCTGACGTGGGAGCAAAGGTGTCGAATGACTCATTTCATAGCTGGCGTGAGAAGTTGAACACTGCACACCCCGCAACAAGAGAAAACCGTATCAGGGGCAGGCGCTTGACCCCTTGACGAAGAAGCGCTGGCTCATGGTTTGATATCGTCAGGACCTCTTGGGGTGGAGCTCAGCGGTAGAGAGCGAAGGAAAAACGGAGATGTCGAATAATTACCCTCCCTACGGACCCGATTCTGAAGGGCAAGAGCCCTCCGAGGTCACGCGGCCGATGCCACAGTATCCTGCGTCGAATCCCCCGCAGGTTCCACCCTGGTACTCTGCGCGCAGTAACCCTTACGAACAATTCGGGGATCAGCAACAACCACCGTCCGGCCAGTCGCCCTCTGGCGACCCGAACGCCGGCTGGAACGCGGGTGAGCAGTTCGGAGGTCAGGTGCCCCCTACCGGCTGGGGTGCAGGCCCCGGCGGGGGTTATTACGGTGGCGGAGATGACGGCAACTTCGGTGGTGGTATGCCACCCCAGCAACAGCCACCCATGAATACGTTGAGCATCGTTGGTTTTATTCTGGCTTTTTTGTTTGCTCCTGTGGGTGCGATTTTGAGTCACGTTGCCCGGGGCCAGATTAAGAAGTCTGGGGAACGAGGAGGAGGCCTTGCCCTGGCCGGTATTATTATCGGCTGGGTTGTCACTGTTCTTGCTGTTGTTGCTCTGGTGGTGGCTTTTGCATTCGGGAACCTGCCATGGCAGTCCGATGATGAGCCGAGCGAAGAGGCTACAGCTGAAGAAACAGAAAGTGCTGAGCCAGAGCAAGAAGCCAGCCCGGAGCCACAGGACACGGCCCCAGCGCCACCGGAAGTTGCAGATCCCTTTGGACAAAACTCCATGAGTGAGGACCCTTTGAGCCAGGATCCGCTGGGTGAAGATCCTTTCGGCGGGGACTCGTTTAACTCGACCGCCGATGCCACTGACGGTGCGAGAAGTGACACTAGCGGTGCGGTCGGAGGCGACGTTAACCAAGCCTTCTGCGACGCGCTTGCTGACTATCAGCAGCTCGCATGGGAAGTGGATTACACGGATCCGTCGGCTACAGATGAGTATGCAGATGGGATGGAGCGTCTCGCAGATACTCGCGATGATTCAGAGGCCGAGAAAGTGTACCGGGACTATGTCGGGCACTTGCGCGACCCTCTCGGTGATCACGACACCGAGCTCTTTGTCGCATCGGAAGCGCTCGCCGAACAAATGGTGGCTGATACCGGCAAGTGCCATTCAGAAGGGTATGCCCAGTAGTTTGGTCTCGCACTACGCTTATGATACGGACTATTCGCAGGCCAACGCACTAGGGTTCTTTTTCGGTCCGGTTTTACGTTATGAGCATCAGAAACTTAGAAACGATAGACACGGTGCCCGGGTCGGGCATTCGGCAAGAAACGGACGACCCCTACGGCGGATGGGCCACCGGTTCTTCTCAGCCCACGGATGCTCCAGGAGACAGCTACCGGGCGTACAGCACCCCGCCACCTTGGGGATATCCGCAACAAGAGCCCAGCACTGTTGCCAACGGCCAGAGCGTCTATCCACCCATCGGGCAACCGATATACTATGCGCCGTTTAACACTATGGCTATTGTTGGGTTTGTGTTCTCGCTACTCATTCCCATTGTCGGTGTGATCTGCTCGCATATTTCGCTCAGCCAGATTAAGAAAACTGGAGAACGGGGCCGTGGCCTTGCGCTAGCCGGGGCCATCATCGGTTGGGTTGTTATCGGTTTGGTCGTTGGCTTCCTGCTGCTTATGTTCATCTGGTTCACGGCCGTGGTGGCGACGCTTTAGTCGCTTGGGATCTGTGAGCGCCCCGGAGCCATGGGGTTCTGGGTATAGTTCATGGTGGCTTAGAGGACCATGGCTGCGATCCAGCCAGCTACCAGCAACGGAATATTGAAGTGCAGGAACGTCGGAATCACCGAGTCTTTGATGTGATCGTGTTGGCCATCAGCGCCCAAGCCCGCGGTGGGACCTAAGGTGGAGTCCGAGGCGGGGGAACCGGCATCCCCCAGGGCACCGGAAGTACCGACGATAGCCACGGTCGCAGCCGGTGAGAACCCCAAAGCCAAACACAGCGGAACGTAAATGCTGGAAATGATCGGTAGCGTGGAGAACGAGGAACCGATGCCCATGGTCACGACCAGGCCAACCATCAGCATGGCCAATGCGGCCAGGGCCTTCTGATCACCCACCAGTTCCTGAGTACCGGCCACCAGTGGCTCGATGGCTCCGGACTCCGCCATCACCGCGGCAAAACCCTGTGCGGTGATCATGGTGAAACCGATCATCGCCATCATGCGCATGCCTTGATTGAATACGTTATCGGCTTCGTTCCACTTTACCGCTCCGGAGGCCAGAATGATGGCCAGTCCCAACAGGGCACCAACGAGCAAGCCGTTGGCCTCGGAACCAAGAATATTCAGGATCACTTGGACCCCGAAGCAGGCGAGGATCGCCGCAAGAGAGCAGATGATCTTATAGGTGCTGGGCTGAGGCTCGGCCTGGGTGTTATCGGTCGGTTCGGTGGCCGTGTCGGTGATGTTAAGTTGTCGATAAGTACGCGGCTTGCGGTAGGTAATAAACACCGCCACTAACATCCCCACGAGCATGCCCGCAGCCGGGATGGCCATGACCGACATGATGTTGATATTGGAGGTATCCAATCCTGCCAATTCGATATTGGAGAGCAAGATGTCGTGGAGGAAAATCTGCCCGAACCCTAGCGGGACATACATATAGGTTGTGACCAGGCCGAAGGTCAGCACACAAGCGATGGCGCGCCGGTCGAGACGCAGTCGGTTCAGCACCCCCAACAGTGGGGGAATCAGCAGAGGAATAAACGCGATGTGGACCGGAATCAGGTTCTGGGAGAAGACCGACATCAGCAACACGCCAGCAATCAGGGTATAGCGCGTTGCTACTTCGATGCGTTGGGACTTGTCCTCGCTGGAGTGATCTAGGCGTTTGACGATCGCGTCGGAGAGCAATTTCGGTAACCCGGAGTTGGCCACGGCCATGGCGAAAGCACCTAACAGGGCGTAGCTGAGTGCGACGCGCGCGCCCCCTCCGAGCCCGTCTTGGAAGGCAACCATCGTTGATTCCAGTCCCATGCCGGCGACGAGGCCTCCGACGAGCGCACCAATGAAGAGTGCAATCACGACGTGCAGACGGCAAACGGCCAGCACGAGCATAACGACAACGGCGATAATCACTGCATTCACGAGCATGAGATTATGCCAGATCACACTCCGGTTGTGCATGATGTTGAGACTTTATGTAGTGCGCACGGTTAGCCGACACAGGATGTTTGGTCACCAGGGCGGGAATGATGACTTGACCACCAAAGTTAAGCGTTGTGGTGAGCGGGCCACCGCTGGTGCGTGACGGCTGAGGTAGGTTCCAGGAGCTCGCATGGATAGATATGGCAACGATATAGGCAACTATGGTCTGCTACGGGCACAGCCACACCGGCCCGCGGACGCCGGTAGCAGACTCACCCCCAGGTCAGGCTATTGTGACTTTCTGATCGCACCGGTGCGAGGGGTTTATGCAAGACTGGAATGACACCATCCGGTGTCGTGGCGAAAGCTGTAACTCGCCATCACGCGGGGTGGTGAAACCTCGATGCGATGCAGGCTGTCCCTGATCGGCGAAATACAGGAGTAATCATGGCGCTGAGTGCACTCGACATGTTTTCCATCGGCCTGGGGCCTTCATCCTCCCATACGGTAGGACCGATGCGGGCCGCTGCGACGTTCATTAATGATCTTGACCCCGAGGTGTTGAGAAGAACGCACCGAGCAGTCGTGGAACTGTTTGGTTCTCTGGGTGCCACCGGTGTGGGTCACCACTCCGACCAGGCGGTGGTGCTCGGACTGGCCGGATATGATCCGGCCACCATCGATGTTGAAAAGGTCGATCATATTATCAACCAGGCCAAAGAAGAACAGACTCTTCTGTTGGCCGGTACACAACGGGTTGGTTTCGACTTTTACCGTGACGTGGTGTTGCACCAGAACAAATCCTTGCCAGCACACCCCAACGCGATGCGGTGCGCGATCTACGATGACCAGGGCGAGGAGTTAGCCGCTCAGGTGCTGTATTCGATTGGTGGGGGGTTCGTCGTCACCGAGGACGAACTGAACGCTCCGTTGACGACCGAACGCCACGCTCGCCATGAATACACCACCGGTAAAGAACTGTTGGCTCACTGCCGGTCCCAGGACAAGTCGATTGACGAGATCGCCTGGGAGAATGAGATCGAGTGGCGCAACCCCGATGAAGTGCGCGAACGGTTGTTGGAGATCTGGCACGTGATGCAAGAGTGCGTGCATACTGGGCTACACCGTACCGAACAGATGTTGCCGGGCACGTTGCTGGTGATGCGGCGGGCCCCGAAGCTCTACGCACACCTGCAACAACTTCTGGAGGAACAGAAAGCATCGCCGGAAAACGTTGATCCCCTCAGCGCGATGGAGTGGGTGAACCTCTATGCGCTGGCGGTCAATGAGGAAAACGCCTCTGGGGGACGTGTGGTGACGGCCCCGACCAACGGAGCGGCCGGGATTATTCCCGCCGTGATGCATTATTTTGTGCAGTTTTACCCGGAAAAAGCTGACGACGACGCCATCGTGAAGTTTCTGCTTACCGCCTCAGCGATTGGGATCATCATCAAATCGCAGGCTTCCATCTCTGGGGCTGAAGTCGGGTGCCAGGGAGAGGTCGGGTCGGCCTGTGCGATGGCTGCTGCCGGACTGTCCGCCGTCCTCGGTGGCACACCGCAACAGGTTGAGCACGCCGCGGAAGTAGCGCTAGAGCATAATCTGGGGCTGACCTGCGACCCGGTGGGTGGTTTAGTACAGATTCCGTGCATCGAACGCAATGCGATCGCATCCGTGAAGGCCATTAACGCCGCACGGATGTCGAATTTCGATGATGCCGGCGAGCACCGAGTCAGCCTCGACATGGCCGTTGAAACGATGCGTGCCACCGGTGCCGACATGATGGATAAGTACAAGGAAACCTCCCGGGGCGGTCTGGCTGTCACTGTGCGGATGCCTGACTGCTAAACCACCAACCGCACCACATGTGCTGGAAACTGCTCGTGAGGGTCGGGAACATTCCTACTGATTGCTGAATTTCACCAGTGACACGGAACCGGCGAAAGGTTTGCCGGGTACGCTCCCCATCCAACCAGCAGCCAGGGCCAGAACATGAATGACCGTCATCCGTGGAACAACAACAATAACTCCTCGTGGGGTAGCCCGCAGGATCATCTCTCCTCCGACGAGCACGGTCCAACGGACCCCACGGTACGTTTCGACCCTCCGGGATCGGATGAGGAGGTCTATGGCCGACACCGTTCGGATTCTTCCTATCAGTCCGGTGCTGAGGCGTATTCCGAGCCACTCCACGTGAGCCGATCCGGGGACGTCATGGAGCCTGATCAACCGCAGCGGGGCGGAAAGTCGTGGATCTGGTGGGGATTGATCGTGGTGGTTCTGGTGATCGTGGCCGGTGTGTTGCTGTGGATCTTTTTGCGCCCCGATGGTGGCGAAGGCGATGCCGAGCCCAGCCCGTCGCCTGCCGAAGAAATCGTGGAAGAAGACAACGGGCAAACCGGGGAAGGTGACCAAAACAACCAGAACCAGCCAGGCCGGCCGAACCAGCCGGGGCAACAGGACCAGCAATCTGGTCTTCCGGGAGAACAACAGCCCAGCCAAGCCCCAGACGAGCACGGACAGCAACTCTCGCCCGACAACCCTGGCAACCAGCAAGGCTCCGGTGGCGAGCCTGGCATTGGCGATGACGTCAATGAGGTGATCGAGCCCTAGATCTGATCCAGGTGGGGGGGGGACCGCTGTCGGTGCCGGTCGCGTGGGCAACATATGCGGCTAGGGTCATCCGAACCGGAATAATGGATGCTATGGCAGACAATCCACGTGGCGGGTATAACCCGTGGGAGACCGGATCCACGGTGTACCGACGCGCGCTTCTGAGTGGGATGGCGGTCCTGGGACTGGGGATTCTCCTGGCCATTATTGGCGCTATTGCTCAGGTGATGGTGATCTCCTGGATTGCGCTGGGCGTCATCGGGTTGGGACTTGTCATTCACCTCTTTGCGCAGTGGACTCGTTTTCGCCAAGCTCAGCGCGACCGTGATCAGCGCGGGGGAGTACCCCGTAACTGAGTACTTCTCGCGGTGCTGGGTAGACTGGGATCATTGCGTGCGGACTGTTTTGACAAGTTGAGAGGACGAACGATTCGTGAGTTCACCGATCACCGGCCGTGAATACCCGGCTGTAGGACCGTATCTCGTCGCCAGGGAAAAGATTCGCGACTTTGCTTTGGCCACCAAAAACACCCACCCCGTCCACCGTGAGGTGCAGGCGGCGCAGCAGGCTGGCTATGCGGACCTGGTGGCGCCACCGACTTTTTTGGTGACGTTGGCTCAACGTGCCGAAGCTGCAGTGTTGGCGGATCCCGAGGCAGAGATCGATTTCTCCCGGGTGGTTCACGCCGATGAACGCTTCAGCCTATCCCGTCCTATTGTGGCCGGTGACGAGTTGTTCGCCCGCGCCACGGTTGCCTCGGATAAAGCACTGGGTGGACACCGGATGGTGACCACCGAAACCGTGGTGACCGATGCCACCGACACGCAGGTAGCCACCGTGCGCTCCAGCCTGCTGGTGCGTGCGGTAGATGAGGAGGCCTAAGCGATGACCACGTCACCACAAGCACAACCAGCACTGCCGGTCGTCTCCGAGCTGTCCCCAGGAGACATCATCTCTGAAACCACCGTGGAACTGCGCCGGGCCGATTTGGTGCGCTACGCTGGAATTTCCGGTGATGCCAACCCGATCCACTGGTCCGAGGAGACCGCCCGGGCCTCTGGACTGCCCGGCGTGATCGCTCACGGGATGCTCTCGATGGGCACCGCGGTGGATCTGGTCAGCCACTGGTGCACCGATCCCGGTCGTATTCTGGACTACCAATCCCGCTTTACGTCCATGGTGCCCGTTGCTGAGACCACCCCGGAAGCAGACCCCACCCAGCCGTTTACCACCGGCCCGGCCGGAGCTCGCCTGGCCATTACCGCCAAGGTCGGTGCCGTCACCGCAGACACTGGGGTGGTCCGTATTGATCTGGTCGTCACCAACCCTGACGACGGTGACAGCAAGGTGCTCACCAAAGCACAGGTGCTCGTGCAACTGGATCCTGTGGCATGAGCCCGTCGCCGATCACGCTTGCTGAGCTGACCACCTCTCGGGTCGGCGGCCCGGCGCAGAGCCTCATCCGTGCAGAGACTGAAGACCAGCTTATTCAGGCCGTTACCGCCGCCGATGCGGCCCATCAGCCACTTCTGGTGCTCGGCGGTGGCTCCAATCTGCTGGTGGCCGATCGGGGATTCCCCGGAACCGTCGTGCAGATTTGCACCCGGGGCATCGACACGTTGCAGCAACACGATGACTATACGGTTGTGCGCGTGGCTGCCGGAGAAACCTGGGATGACTTTGTGGCCTATACCGTCGAACAAGGCCTCAGCGGAGTCGAAACGCTCTCCGGGATTCCCGGGTTGGTTGGGGCCACTCCGGTCCAGAACGTCGGTGCCTATGGGGCCGATATTTCCGAATCGTTGCAACGCATCCGGGCTTTGGACCGAGAAACCCACCGCGTGGTGGAACTGGCCGCCGATGAGCTGGACTTCGGATACCGGGACTCGGTCATCAAGCGGAGCCTGCACGACGCCCTGGCCGGGACACGAGTCGAGCACGACGCTTCACCACGGTGGATTGTGCTCAGCGTGGATTTTCACCTGAAACACACCGGAGAAAACGCTGCGGTCCGATACGGGCAACTGGCCAAAGCGCTTGATGTCGAGCTGGGCAGTCACGCCGGACTCCACCGGATCCGTGAGGAAGTGATCCGACTGCGCACGGGCAAAGGGATGGTCTTGGACCCGGCCGACCACGATACCTGGTCCACCGGCTCGTTCTTCACCAACCCGATTGTGCCTGTCGAACGGACTACTCATCTGCCCGAGGCCGCCCCGAGATTTGGTGCCGGTGATGGGATGGTAAAACTCTCGGCAGCCTGGTTGATCGACCACGCGGGATTCCACAAAGGCTTTCACCTCGACCACGGGCGGGCTTCACTGTCGACCAAGCACACTCTGGCGCTGACCAACCGGGGAGAGGCCAGCACCGAGGACCTGCTGGAGGTTGCCCGCACGGTGCGTGATGGAGTGCTGGACCACTGGGGTATTGAGCTACGTCCGGAACCTGTGTTGGTGGGTGTGACCTTCTAAGAGTGCTCCCAGACAGGGTCTTAGAGGACTGGCCCACGCTCTACTGACACCACAGCGGGGCCCAACCCGCAACAAAAGGTTTAGCCCCACTGTGGTTGGTGGTTTTTAGAGGTTACCGGTGGCAATCATCAGCATCCGGCGCACCGGTTCGGCGGCGCCCCAGAGCAACTGGTCGCCGACCGTGAAGGCCGACAGGTACTCCGGCCCCATCTGCATCTTCCGCAACCGGCCCACCGGGATAGTCATATCCCCGGAAGCTGCGACGGGAGTCAGCTCTTGCATGGTCGCTTCCTTGGTGTTGGGCACGACCTTGGACCACGGGTTGCTTTGCTCGATCAGATCGGTGATCTCATCCAGGGGAACATCACGGGTCAGCTTTAGGGTCAAGGCCTGCGAGTGGCTACGCAACGCACCGATCCGCACACAAATCGAATCAAAAGGGATGCGCTCGGACTCGGCGGTCCGTCCCAAGATCTTATTGGTCTCAGCGCCACCCTTCCACTCTTCGCGGGAGACACCGCCGTCCAGCTCGGAGTCAATCCATGGGATCAACGAACCGGCCAGGGGTACCTCGAACTCGGTGGTATCCATGGACCCGTCGCGCTGGGAGGCCAAGACCTTGCGGTCAATCTCCAAAATGGCCGAAGACGGATCAGCTAATTCATCGGCCACTGACTGGTGCAGGGTGCCGAAACCGGAGAGCAACTCGCGCATGTGCTTAGCGCCGCCGCCGGAGGCTGCTTGGTAAGTCATCGCGGTGCCCCACTCAATGAGCCCTGCGGTAAAGAGGCCACCGAGGCCCATCAGCATGCAGGACACCGTACAATTACCGCCAATAAAGTCTCTGATACCGTCGCGCAAACCGGCGTCGATGGCGGGCCGGTTGATGGGGTCCAGCACGATCAACGAGTCAGCGCTCATCCGCAAGGTGGATGCGGCATCAATCCAGATGCCGTCCCAGCCGGTTTCACGCAGCTGCGGGTGGACCTTCTTGGTGTAGTCACCACCCTGCGTGGTGATGATGACCGGAAGCTTTGCTAGCGTCTGGATATCGTAGGCGTCTTGCAGGACACCGTTGTCTTCAGCGGAAGAAAAGCTCGGGGCCGGCGCACCGGGAGAAGATGTGGAGAAGAAGACGGGATTCAGTTTGGAGAAGTCCCCTTCTTCTTGCATCCGTTGCATCAGGACTGACCCCACCATGCCACGCCATCCGACGATTCCTACCGTCTGGTTCTGCGCGGGGTCAGCATGTTGGAATTGTTGTGCATCATCTACGGTCATGCTCATCTATTCTACCGACTGGGATGGCGAGGAACTGTGGGAAAAATTACGTTTTCGGGCCGTATAGGCCCAAATACCCAGGGCAAGAAATGCCTGGGTGGGAATCAGAATGAAAATCACTCCGGCGATGGTTCGTTCGGTCAAGATCAGCACCAGTCCCATCCCGGCGCTGACGACGGCGAGAATGGGAGCAGCGATCAAGGCCAAAAAGGTCAGCACCTGGGCCCTATCTGTTGTCGTCCCCGGGTCCGTGGAGTGCGTGGATGAGGAGGTGTCGTGCTCAGCCATCAGCAGTGGTCCTTTCCCAGAGTTCAAACCGGTAGTCCACTCCGGACCGGGAACGGTGCCACTGCTCGGGGTTTTCGGGATCGGCCTGGGTCAGGTGCCAGGCTTCATCGAGTTCAGGCGCTTTAGTGTCTCCGTCAACGTTGACGCGAAGCAGGGAACGTTGGATGAGGTCTGCACGGTGTAGCAACGCCACATAGAGAGTTGCTCCGCCGATGATCCAGACTTCTCCGTTCTCGGCGCGCTCGATGGCGGCATCCAGCGCCGCGTCGAGGTCGGTGAACACACTGGCACCTGACGCCTCGTCGGGGTCCAGAGACGAGGAGACCACGATATTATCCCGGTTCGGCAACGGGCGGAACTTTTCGGGGAACGACTCCCAGGTGCGACGTCCCATCACCACCGGGTGGCCGGTGGTGACACGTTGGAAGTGTTTGAGATCTTCCGGAACGTCCCAGGGCATGCCCCCTTGATCGCCGATGATCCCGGTGGAGGTTTGGGCCCAGATCATCCCGATCCGTGGGCGCTGAGGTGTCGATGGGGTTTCGGTTGAGATGTGATCAGACTGCAACGGGAGCCTTAATGGTCGGGTGGTGCTGGTAATCGAGGAGTTCAAAGTCCTCGAACTCATAGCTGAACAAGTCCTGCGGTGTTCGCCGGATCCGCACCCGCGGGTACGGGTAGGGCGCCCGGGTGAGCTGTTCTTTCACCTGGTCCACGTGATTGGTGTAAATGTGGGTGTCACCGCCAGTCCAGATGAATTCACCGGGTTGGTATCCCAACTGGTCGGCGATCATCAGCGTCAGCAATGAGTATTCCGCAATGTTGAATGGGACTCCCAAGAACATATCGGCCGAGCGCTGGTACAGCTGGCAGGACAGCACTGGGGTCGAACCGTCAGCCGTCGGAGCGACATAAAACTGGAAGAGTGCGTGACAGGCCGGAAGCGCCATTTCGCTGAGCTGTCCCGGGTTCCATGCGGTCACCACGTGCCGACGGGAGTCCGGGGACGTTTTCAGATTCTGCATCAGCTGGCTGATCTGATCAATGGTCTCGCCACTGGGAGTGGGCCATGATCGCCACTGGACACCGTAGACCGGCCCCAAATCGCCGTTTTCATCGGCCCATTCATTCCAGATGGTCACGCCACGTTCTTGCAACCACCGCACATTGGATTCACCACGCAGGAACCACAGCAGCTCGAGCACCACGGACTTGAAGTGGACCCGTTTAGTGGTGATCAACGGGAACGAGGAGCTCAAATCGAACCGCATCTGACGTCCGAACACCGAATAGGTGCCGGTTCCGGTGCGATCGGTTTTGGCGGTTCCATGCTTCAGAACATCGGCCAAAAGGTCCTCGTAGGGCGTGACAATATCCTCAGCTGACGCAGACACGTCGGTAGCCTCTTCCTGAAGGTTATGGGGTGTATTGGGATGTGTGCTGAAATCGGTTTATCGTCGGTGTCAGTCAACGACCATGTCTTGATATTCCGGGTAGCGTTGCAAGTAACGGTCGATATAGGAGCAACTGGAGATGACCTGCACGTGATCTTTACGTAATTGATCTAACACCATGGTGACCAGGGCGCGTGCATACCCCTGGCGCCCATATTTTTCGGAGATGATGGTGTGTTGCAGGTGCAGGACTTCACGGCCATTCTCATCGGTAGAGGGGTTTACACTGAATCCGAGAAAGCCGATGAATTCGCCGTTGTCCCACAGCTCAAACCGATCATTGGACTCAGACAATCTGATAGTTGCTCCGGGATGGACGTTCTTGGCCGGTTGGTTCTCGGATCCGGGCTGTACCTCAGTCATCTCAGTTTCCTCACTCCGAATAGTTCTTGTCCTGAATCCTACCGGCATGTCCCCGGCAGACGTCACTATCTGCGTTAAAGGTCGTAGGAATCGTAGATCTCGACGGACACAATACGTAGCTGGCGATCCACGGCCTGATGCACCACAATCACCGCACCAGGGCTAACGTAGGGATTGTCCGTTGGCAGGGCGTTGAGTAACCGGTCTCGTAGGTCTTTAGACTCGGCGTACTTTTTGAGGTGTGCCTTGATAGCCTCAAAAATACGCGGGAAAACGGGCCGATGAGTGCAGATGACCCGCGGGCGGTTCTTACCAAGTTGCGCCAGGAACTCTTTGGTGGCTTTCGATGCCTTCTTACCGGCTTGCTTTTCGGTGAGAATATCGCGTTGTTTGACGTTTCGCTTAGCCTGCTTGGCGAAAGGCGCCACAGTCTGCATGCAACGGACCCAGGGCGAGGAGATCACTCGCTGTGGCGACCAGGCCTCCAGCAGGCGTTTTACGGTCCAGGCCTGACGACGCCCGGTGGCCGCCAGTGGGCGTTCCGATTCGGCCCGCGACCAGCTGGAGCGTGGTTTGGCTTTGGCGTGACGTAAAAACAGGCAGGGACGCGTTCTCAACGTCTTATTCTCGAATGCTTCAACCAGGGCGTCGAGAGGCTGGTGGTCATTGTCATTGGTCAACCGTTGACGAGCCTGCTCTACGGAAAGCCATTCCACCCGATCGACTTCACCCTGATCAGCACGGGGCTGCTGCATGGTGACTTCAGCCGCCCAGTACCAGACTTCTTTTGACTTTCCCTCCACCTGGTACCGGATGATCGGCAGAGGGATGCCCAACTCGACGTCGAGATTAATCTCCTCTCGTGTTTCGCGAATCGCGCACTCGGGTAGAGTCTCCTCCTCATCGAGTTTGCCTTTGGGCCACGACCAGTCGTCGTACCGGGGACGGTGAATTAATAAGACTTCGAGCGCGCCACGCTCGCAACGCCAAGGGAGGATTCCACAGGCGACGATGTCAGATGCTGGACCGGGATCTTCCACCGCAGATGAGGTACGTTGAGCGGTGAGATCCTGAATATATTCGGCTACCGAACTCACGAATCATTCTCCTGGACATGATGTCGGGACGTCGTCGACGAAAACATGACATCGACATTCTCCACAGAAAATCCTAACGAGTCATACAATTTTGTCGCGGGTGTATTGTCCGCATCGACATAGAGCACCAAATGAGTGAGACCATTTTCGACAAGATGGTTCATCCCGCGTGCGGTGAGTGCTCGTCCCAGTCCGCTACCTTGAGCCTCGGGGGAAACACCGACGGCATAAACCTCTCCGGACTCAGCACCGGGAACCACCTTCGTCCAGTGAAATCCCGCCATGTCTCCGGTATCTTCCTGCTCAGCCACAAAAAACCCATCAGCGCTGAACCAGTCCTGTTTCATCCGTGACTGCAGATCCTGAAGGGTCATTTTGCCCTGCTCGGGATGATCCACGAAGGCCGCGGCGTTCACCTCGAGCCAGGCACGGTCATCCTGGTCGGGTACGAAAGTGCGGAACCGATAACCTTGCGGTGGGTGATCTGGCCAGTGGGACCCTTCAGAGCCGATGAGCCCCATCCGCCACAGCTCACGGACCGGGGCAAGACCGTACCGCTGGGCCAAAATATTCGCAGCTTCGTGATTGCCGTGACTCCAGGCGGTCACCAGCGCGTCGGCGGGCGCGTTTTGCTGAAGATACGAGGCGATTTTATCCGCCACAGCACAGCCGAGACCGCGCTCGCGTTCTTGGGGATGAACCACCATCTCCACGAGATATGGGTCCTCAGCGTTTCCCTGGCCAACCAGTGCCGCCGCGACCGCCCATCCAGGATGAGAGGTAGAGTCCGCGGTGAACACCACAGCTCGACCGCTACGGATCTCGACCCAGGTTTGATCAGAAAATGGCTCATTATTATCTGCGCGAAGCCCCAGGGCTGCCAAGGCCTGAAGATAACTGAGCTCTTGGGAATTAAGATCGTGGTCACGCACCTGCAGGGAGTTCATAGCCTCCACAGTACCGGTGTCCGCCTGCAGGCCAAAGTTTGCTGAGACACGAAATCCCGGCGAGAGTCCGAGGCCATGACAGAATGAAAACGTGCGTTTAATATATGCGGCTTTAGGAACCTTACTGGCGGGTGCGGGTCTCTCCCTGGCTGTGCTGATGACCAACGACGTGGCGCGCTGGGCTGTGCCCGGGGTTGTCACCGTCCTGGTTATTGTCTTCAGCGTGGGTCTTGCTCGACTCGTCAAGGGACGTTTGACAGTGCTGCTCATCGCCGTGATTGCCGCCGTGGGGATGATCTCCACCTGGTTATTGGCCCTGTTGCCTGAGGACACCCGGTTCAGCGGGAATTATTCCTTCGAGATGGCACGCCCGGATCTTTGGATGGCCCCGGTGGCGATCACCTTATCGCTGGGCCTGATCGCGCTGTTCGTCACCGAATTAATCGCGGGACCGCAAAATGGAAACCGTCCGCCACGTCTGGGACTGGGAATCGTGTCGATCTCCATCATGGCCGCGACCGGACTGTGGTCGCTGATTGCCCGCATGGACGTTGACCGGATCCTGCGCTACGCCGGTTACGGAGCCGAGATCGAGGCCACCCAACAAGTCGGGGGCCTGAACTGGTTGGCTTTCACCGCGCTCATCGGCGTGATGGTGGCCGGTGTGGTCTCGCTGTTTCCCATCCACCGTTTTCTTGCTAGTGCCCTAGGGATCGTGGCAGGTATCGCCACCACCACCGCGTTGCAACTGCCTCACCCGCTGGTACTTTCTGTTCCTACCGTCATTGCCGCCGGGGTCGGAGCCTTGATGGTCGTACTGGTTCACCACATGGTGTATGTGCTGGGTCGGCGCACCACCGCCGAACTCCAGTCCCTGGGCGCACCCCCCATCGAAATCCGCGATGCACCGGTGTCGGCGATCGCAGTGGGCATGGTTCCCGTGCTGGGGCTGGGCATCCTGCAGTATTTCACCGTCTGGGTAGTGCCCGCATTGATCTAAAAGCCTTAGGGTAGTGACATGACTGAATTTTCTCGCGAGCTCTCGGTCGAGCAAGCCCGGCGCCCAGCACACGAATTTTTCACCGTCGCTCTGGAACCAGCCGGTCGCGACCGGGTGGAACGAGTGTTTCGTTTCATCGGCGGAGTCCTCACCGCGGCTTTTTCGGGTCCTGGCGCAGGTTCCGAAGTTATCGGCGACGCGGTGGTGATCCGTGATCGTGAGACCGAAAAGCCCTTACTGAGCCTGGACATCGTCGACACTGGCGGAGACCAAGAGCTGCTGGAAGTTGTCAACGAGGATCTGGAGGCGTTCACCGCCGGAGAATTTGCCGACCAGTGGCTCCACGCCGATCACGAAGGGCGCCACATCCAACGTCGTCACTAAAGCCGGTGGTCGAACACCCGGGCCTCGACCTGTAAGGATCGGTCGCAGCCGGGGCAGTGCAGTAGGATAGGGGCCATGAATCTTCTCGCACTTGAAATTTTCTTCCTTGTGTTGCTGGGCCTGATTGCACTAAGCATGGCCGCCGTCGCCGTGCTGGTGATCGCTGGGCTGTTCAAAGGACAAAAGTAGCCGTCGCAATCTGATCCTGGGTGCTCGCCCCGTGGCCAGGCGCCCAGGTTGATGTAGGAGTACCTCGTTTCTATGGTGATGGAACTGCCGGTAGACCTCGTTCCCGAGCTGGCGCCACTGAGCTGGCTGATCGGTTCCTGGGAGGGGCAGGGCCGACTCGGCCAAGGCACAGAGTCTGACGAGATCTTTTACCAAAGGGTTGATTTCACCGAGTACGGGTTGCCCTTCCTGGAATATCGTGCCGAGTCCTGGCTGTGTGAAGCCGACGCCACCTTGATTCGCCCGTTGACGATCGAAACCGGCTTCTGGTCTCTGGCGCGCGAACGCCACGACGCCGATGTGGGTCCCGGGATGAAACCCGCCGATGTGGTGCCGGCTTACCGGTCGGCCGATGATGTGGAATCCCTGCGGTTCTCGGAGGACGAATTCCCTATCACGGCTACCATCACGCACCCGGGATCACTCAGCGAGCTGTATTACGGCGTGGTGCGTGGTCCGCAGATTAGCCTGCGCGCCGAGACCGTGATGCGCGGGGAGCTGACGGGCCAGTACCACAGCGCCGAACGCATCCTGGGACTCGTTAACGGCCAGCTGTTCTGGCGCTGGGATGTGAAAGAGACCGCATCGTCCCCGGCGCAACCGCACGCCTCGGCCAGCCTGGACCGCATGAAGAGTCTCACCGATGGCCGGCTTGCTCCCGGCACCGTCCATACCCCGGGAAAACACGATCTATCTTGAGCTCATCTCACCGATGCTGACTGAACCCGATACGACACGCACTGTTCCCGATCCGTCACCGCTGTTGTTACCACCCACGGCAGTGCCCGGCGCCGTGGCCGCTGGCGGGGTGGATGAGCCCGTTGCTGCTCACTACGGCCATCCCATTGCCGAACAACGTGCGCTGGACCGGGGGCGGGCCGTGGTGGATCTCTGTCACCGTGGCGTGGTGACCATCAGCGGAGCTGACCGGTTGCAATTATTGCACGTGCTCAGCTCCCAGGATCTGGCGACCCTGCCACCGGGAACCTCCACTGAGACCTTATTCCTGGACCTGCACGGGCGCTTGGACTTCCAGGTACACCTGGTTGACGACGGCGAGACGACCTGGATGACCGTAGAACCCGGGCTGGGTGCCTCGCTGGCCGGATGGCTGGAGGCGATGAAGTTTGCCTCCCGGGTAGAGATTGCCGACCGTAGTGACGACCTGGCTGTCGTGGCAACGACCGCCCCAGTGTCCCGATGGGACGCGACCCCGTGCTGGCAGGATCCCTGGCCACACATCGGTCCGGGCGGATACGCCTATACCCCGGACGTCGACCCTGATGACCACCCGGGAGTGGACTGGTCCTGGTACGAATACCTAGTGGACCGGTCCGCGCTGGCCGGCTCGAACCGTGATGAGCAGTTGTTGCCTGACGGCTACCGTTGGGCGGGCATGATGAGTGCTGAAGCACTACGCGTCGCCGCGGGACGACCTCGTCAATTGGTTGATACCGACGAGCGTTCTATTCCCCATGAGCTAGACTTGCTCCGCACCGCGGTGCACCTGAATAAAGGTTGCTATAAGGGGCAGGAAACCGTGGCCCGCGTTCATAATCTCGGCCATCCGCCCCGCAGACTGGTGCAACTTCTTCTCGACGGCTCGGTTCACGGGCTACCCGAACCCGGCGCGGATGTCATTTTGCGCCCCGAGGGTGGCGAAACCGGTGCCGACCGCGCCAGGCTCGACAAAGCTCGCGCGCTGGGGCGGGTCACCTCCGTGGGCCATCACCACGAAATGGGACCCATCGCCTTGGCAGTCATCAAACGGGCGGTGGACCCTAAGGCAGAGTTGCTCATCCGGGAACAGCTCCCCGCAGATCACGCCGACGACCACGCCCCGAACGGTGCCGAGGATGCACCCGACTACACCTATATGGCAGCGACGCAACAAGTCCTGGTGGCCACAGATGCCGGCAATACCGTGGGGCGACCCACCGGTTTGATGAATCTACGACGTCAACGCCCCGGCACCTCACGCTCGTAGCGCCCATCCAGGGCTTTAGGGTGTTCTATTGCTCCAGCCTCCCACTGGCTATCCGGCGTGGGATTCGGTTGCCTCAATTTTAAGGGTGGTCTGTGAACCACTGAGTTGGAAGCCCATGGCATCAGCCATCCGTTGGGCCGCGCGGTGGCCCATGGCAGCCCGCCACTGGGGGATCAGGCCCGCCATGAAGGCCTCTTCGGCGGCGACGGCGACGGCGTAGGTGCCTAAGCCGTGGCCCCGGAAATCCGGGTCAACCAACACCGTGAGATCCGCGATTAGCGACGCCCATTCCTCGTAACCGGAACCGGCGACCACCTGCAGATTTCCGGGGTCTTGGTCGGAGACCACCGCAAAGGTTTGCCCGGTTTGCGACAGTCCGGCTGCCCCCACATCGTCGGAAGGACACCTGGCTTCTAACTCAGTGATAAATTCGCGGTCCTCACTGATCGCTACCGCATCCGACCCGCTGATCTCGGGAGGGTCCTCGGCATAGTACAGCGTGGTTTCTCCCAGCGAGCGTGCCCCGTGCGAGGCGCCGAGACGAATGAGTGTGGATTCCAGGGCGAGAATTTCGTCATCAATCTCATTGGCGGCCTGTAGAAACCAGGACGGACCGTAGATGAACGTGATGTTGTAAATCCGAATCACGCTGGCGATCTTCGAATCGGCGTGGTCGGAGAGCACGGGAAAACGGTGGGGTCCGGAGCCGGGGTGGTCCGCGACGGTTAGCACCTCCTGGGGGTCCGCCCCCATGGAGGTGGCCCAGGCTAACAGGATCACACGTTTGTGGTGATCCGAGGGATCGGTCGGGTTCATGCGTGGATTATCGACCAAAAAGAACCTTCGCCTCGTCGTAGCGTTGCTGGGGGACTTCTTTCAAACCGGCCAGAGCTTGGTCCAAGTCAACGTCGACGATCTCAGTACCGGCCAAAGACACCATGCGACCGTAGTGTCCGCGATGGATCAGATCGATGGCGGCCATGCCGAACCGGGTTGAGAGCACCCGATCATATCCGGTGGGTGCCCCGCCACGTTGAATGTGTCCCAAAACGGTGTTGCGGGTCTCGATGCCGGTTAGATCCTCGATCTGGTGGGTGACCCACTCTCCAATTCCACCCAGTCGCGGGCGGCCGGATGCTTCCACCCCGGCCTCTGCCACTGGATCGGTGTGGCCTTCAGGGATGAACCCCTCAGCCACGACAACAAGTGGCGACCGACCGCGTTCGTGCACCTGTGTGACCCATTCGCTGACCTGCTCCATCGGGGTTGGGAATTCTGGGATTAAGATTGCGTGGGCGCCGGCGGAGAGGCCTGAGTGCAATGCGATCCAGCCAACGTGACGTCCCATCACCTCAGCGACCATGCACCGGTGGTGCGACTCACCGGTGGTGCGTAACCGGTCCATCGCATCGGTAGCAATCGACAGTGCCGTGTCGAACCCGAATGTGTAGTCGGTGCCACGCAGGTCGTTATCGATGGTTTTCGGCACTCCTACCAGGTTGATCCCGTCCTGGTAGAGTCGTTGCGCCCCGGCGAGGGTGCCTTCTCCGCCGATGACAATCAGCGCGCCGAGTCCCATGTCTTCCATATTGCGCTTGATATTCTCCGGCCCACCGCCTTCAGCATTATACGGGTGGGTGCGGGAGGTACCAAGAATCGTGCCTCCGGTGCGTGCCAAGCCCCGAACCACCTGGCGGGGGAGCTCGAAATAGTCTTTGTCAATAAGTCCGGCCCAGCCGTTGCGAATTCCCACTAGCTCGTCGTCGAAAGACTTGATGCCGTGCAACACCGCTGACCGGATCACGGCGTTGAGCCCGGGACAATCTCCGCCAGAGGTTAAGATTCCGATGCGCACCAGGGGTATCCTTTCGTCAAAACAGTCAAGAAAACCGCTCAGAAATCCCGGGTACAACCCTGATGGGTTATCCCAGACACTTTCCAGGCTAGTGGTTTTTCTCCGGTGCGACTATCGGTCGTGGGCGGTCTTAGGAGAACAAACGCAGAAGGCGAGAGGTGCCTTCTTCGAGGTCCTCGTCCGACAGTGCATAAGACAGTCGCAAAAACCCGGAGGGACCGAACGCTTCACCGGGAACCACCGCGACCTCGGCCTCCTCAAGGATGATGGTGGCCAAATCCTGTGACGTTTCGGCGACACGGCCGTTGATCTTCCGGCCCAGTGCGTCGCGGACATCGACGTAGACGTAGAACGCGCCACGCGGTGTCGGGCAGGAGAATCCGGGCACCTCGTTGAGCATCTGTACGATCTTTTGTCGACGACGATCGAAGGCCTGGCGCATCTCTTCGACGGCCTCCAATGAACCATTCAATGCGGCAATGGCAGCCCGCTGAGAAACATTAGCGACGTTCGAGGTGGCATGAGATTGCAGGTTGGTGGCTGCCTTGATGACGTCGACCGGGCCCAGCATCCAACCAACACGCCACCCGGTCATCGCGTAGGTTTTGGCCACACCATTGAGGATGATGGCCTGGTCCTTGAGCTCGGGGACGACCGAAACTATGGACTGTGCTTCGGCCCCATCGTAGAGCAGGTGCTCGTAGATCTCGTCGGTAACCACCCACAAACCGTGTTCCAGGGCCCACTCGCCAATGGCACGGGTCTGTTCGCGCGAGTACACGGCTCCGGTGGGGTTCGACGGTGAGACGAAGAGCACCACTTTGGTTTGTTCGGTGCGAGCAGCCTCGAGCTGGTCGACGGTGACCAAGTAATCGGCCTCCGGGCCGGCAAACACATCGACAGGGACTCCACCGGCCAACTTGATTGATTCGGGATAGGTCGTCCAATAAGGTGCAGGCACCAGCACCTCATCGGCTGGGTCCAGCAGAGCAGCGAAGGTGTTGTACACCGCTTGCTTAGCCCCATTGGTGACCAACACCTCCTGCGACTGGTAGCTCAGCTTCGAATCACGTTGTGTCTTGTTAATAATGGCTTCTTTGAGCTCGGGCAACCCACCGGCAGGGGAGTAGCGATGGTTGACCGGATCGGTGGTAGCTTCCTCCGCGGCGCGAACGATGTAGTCAGGAGTGGGAAAATCTGGTTCTCCAGCGCCAAATCCAATCACCTCGCGACCAGCGGCCTTGAGCTCTTTGGCTTTCGCGGTCACCGCCAGAGTGGCGGACTCGGTGATGGCATTTAACCGAGCGGAAACGCGGCGGGCGGGTTCAACCATGATGGTAGGTCCCTTCGACATATTGTTCTGCCTTCACACGCTGAGTGACACCGGCTACCGTCGGCGAGGCAGGCGAGGATACTCGTACCCGTTTTCTTCTGAGCCATCACCGACCGAGGGCGGGGACACCAGCCACTCTTTACAATACTTGAAACCGTCTGACAGATACCGGGGCGATAGGCGACTTCGTGCAACTTCCGTGTTCAATTTGGTGATGAGCGGACAACATCGTAGACTAGTCATTCGGTGTCCACTCACCATTTGTTGTGGTGCGTGAAATCCCCCCCCGAACACCGAGGGCAGTGGCGCAATTGGTAGCGCAACGGTCTCCAAAACCGTAGGTTGCAGGTTCGAGTCCTGTCTGCCCTGCGCAGTAAGTTGCCGGAATATCCGCCAGCGTACAGCAGATCACCCTTATTGATGACCGAGCGAGGATCCGTGGCCGAACAATCAACGCACGAAACTCAGGACGGTGGCCAGAGCCGCTCCGAACGGCGTGGTTTCTTCAGCCGCATCATGTTGTTTCTGCGTCAGGTCGTTGATGAGATCCGTAAGGTCGTCACCCCGACCCGCGAAGAACTGCTGAAAATGACCGGCGTTGTTCTGGTCTTCGTGATCATCGTGATCGCCGTGGTATTTGTGTTGGACTGGCTCTTTGGGCAGGGAGCGTCGTTCCTCTTCGGCGGTCAAGAAACTGTCTAAGAGCCTCAGGCCGGCAACTGTCACGGCCATCAGACCAGCAAGTTACCGAGGAAAGCAGGAATCACGTGTCCGAGCAAGAACGCGAGCAACAGTCCATCGATGAGTCGGTTGTGGCCTCCGATGACACCGTTGCAGACCAGGATGCCGTGGCAAACCCTGAGGGCAACGACGTCGCTGAGGCCCAAGCGTCTGCAGAATCCACTCCTGAAGAATCTGGCGACACTGACGCCGTAACAAGCGCAGAGGAAGCTGACCAGGCTCACGAGGCCGAGACCGACAGCGATGATGATGGCGAAACCGATCTGGAGAAGATCGGCGAAGAACTACGCGCGAAGCTTCGTCGCCAGCCTGGTGAGTGGTACGTGGTGCACACCTACGCCGGCTACGAACGTCGTGTCAAGACCAACCTGGAAACGCGCATTCAGACCATGGACGCTGACGAGATCTATGAGATCGAAGTTCCCATGGAAGAAGCTGTGGAGATTAAGAACTCCAACCGCAAGGTCGTCAACCGTGTTCGGATTCCCGGCTACGCGCTGGTGCGTATGGACTTTACTGAAGAAAACTGGGGCGTGGTGCGCCACACCCCTGGCGTGACCGGATTTGTCGGCGCCGACGCCTACGAGCCCGAGCCGCTGAGCCTAGACGAGGTCTACGACATGTTGGCCCCTTCGATTCTGCAGGAAGCCGCGAAGAAGGCCCAGGACGAAGGCAAACCTGCACCCAAGGAAGCCGTGCAAGAAGTGGCTCCGGAAGTCACCGTCGACTTCGAAGTCGGCGAATCCGTTACCGTCAAGGAAGGGCCGTTCGAGTCGTTGCCGGCTACCATATCGGAAGTCAAAGTTGACTCCCAGCAGCTGGTGGTGCTGGTATCCATCTTCGAACGCGAGACGCCGGTGACCCTGTCCTTCAGTGAAGTGACCAAAGTGTAGAAAAGACTTCGTGGTCCCGGTTGCTTTGGCCGGGCGCCACGACCTCGATCACCGCGCCACGGTGATCACCCCTTCGATCACGCTCCTGTGATCGAAGAACGACGATAGAAAAGGACCCGAATATGGCCCCCAAGAAAAAGGTCGCTGGTCTGATCAAGTTGCAGATTGAAGCTGGTGCTGCTAATCCGGCACCTCCGGTTGGTCCGGCGCTTGGTCAGCATGGTGTGAACATCATGGAGTTCTGCAAGGCCTACAACGCCGCCACAGAGTCCCAGCGTGGAAACATCATCCCGGTGGAAATCACCGTTTACGAAGACCGTTCCTTCGATTTCATTACCAAGACCCCTCCGGCGGCGCAGCTGATCAAAAAGGCAGCCGGTGTGAACAAGGGATCTTCGACTCCGCACACCGATAAGGTCGGTAAGGTCACCAAGGATCAGCTGGCTGAGATTGCTCAGACCAAGATGGCTGACCTGAACGCTGACGACATTGAAGCCGCTACCAAGATCATCGCCGGCACTGCACGGTCGATGGGTATCACTGTCGAAGACTAACCAGGTCCATACGGATCATCGTTGTTGCCCGTCAACAACACCCAAAACATTTCAGTGGCATGGGTCGAGCGCGGCCCGTTACACCACGACTGCATAAGGAGATTTAGCAGATGGCAAAGCGCAGCAAAGCATACCAGGCAGCCGCGGCCAAAATTGAAGACCGTCAGTACAGCCCCTTTGAAGCAATCAAGCTTCTGAAGGACATTACCCCCGCTGAGAAAAACGCCACCGTGGATGTGGCGATGCGTCTGTCAGTGGATCCCCGCAAGGCTGACCAAATGGTTCGCGGTACCGTGAACCTTCCCAACGGTACCGGTAAGACCGCGACCGTTGTCGTCTTCGCCACCGGTGACAACGCCGCCGCTGCCGAAGCAGCCGGTGCCGACTACGTCGGTTCCGATGATCTGGTCGAAAAAATCCAGGGCGGTTGGACTGATTTTGACGCCGCCGTGGCCTCCCCGGACATGATGGGTAAGGTCGGTCGCCTCGGTAAGATCCTGGGTCCCCGTAACCTGATGCCGAACCCCAAGACCGGAACCGTGACCCCGAACGTTGCCAAAGCGGTTGAAGATATTAAGGGCGGTAAGATCGACTTCCGCGTCGACCGTCATTCCAACCTGCACTTCATCATCGGTAAGACCAGCTTCGATGCTGAGAAGCTGGCTCAGAACTACGCCGCGGCACTGGAGGAGGTTATCCGGCTCAAGCCCTCTTCCGCTAAGGGACGCTACATTTCCAGCGTTACCGTGGCATCGACGCAGAGCCCCGGCATCTCCGTGGATCCTAACGTCACTCGGGTTGTTACTGAACAGGCCTAAAGCCCTCCGGTAGCCCGTTAGCTGTGGCCTTCACCGGTTGTCTCGGTGAAGGCCACAGTAGTTTTCAGAGTCTCCCACTCCCACAACAGGCCCCCAGAGAGCCACATCGTTGTTAACACGCCTGACATTTTGCGTTCACAACACCACGGAGCGAGGGTACTCTGATCTGCAGAGCCGATGACCTAGACCTTTGCGAGGTCCGTCTACGCTTTGTCGCCCTGTATCCACCTCACGACAGAAAAGAAGCACCGCTGTGGCATACGATGTCGCTCAACACGACCAGCGTCTGAAACGAGACTTGAAGAATCGGCACATTCAGATGATTGCTCTGGGCGGCGCTATTGGTACGGGGCTGTTCTATGGTTCTGCCGATTCCATCAGTCTGGCCGGGCCCGCCATTCTCATCGCCTATCTCATCGGTGGCCTCATCATCTTCTGGGTGGTGCGTGCTTTGGGGGAGATGTCCGTCCACGAGCCCGTGGCCGGAGCATTTACCCACTATGCCCACAAATATTGGAGTCGGCGGGCTGGCTTCGTCTCCGGGTGGAACTACTGGTTCAACTACATTGCGGTAGCCATGGTCGAGCTGGCGGTGGTCGGATCCTTCGTCAACTACTGGCTCCCCGAGGTACCACCCTGGGTCTCAGCAGCCTTCTTTTTAGTGCTGATCACCTTCATCAACCTGGTCGGTGTCAAAACCTTCGGCGAATTCGAATTCTGGTTCGCCGTGGTGAAAGTTGTGGCAGTCATCGCCATGATTGTGCTTGGCACCGTGGTGGTTATCCTGGGCGTCAATTCCAATCCCGAACTGCCAGACCCCAGCTTTAGCCACTTGTGGGACCACGGCGGATTTATGCCCATGGGACTGACCGGCATCATCGCCGCCATGGCCGTCGTGATGTTTTCCTTCGGCGGCACCGAACTGGTGGCGGTGGCTGCCGGGGAAGCTGACCGTCCGCAGCAATCCATCCCCCGAGCCATCAACCAAGTCATTCTGCGCATCCTGCTGTTCTATATCTTGGCTCTGGCTGTCATCATGTCCGTGGTGCCCTGGCACCAGATCGACGGGCATTCCAGTCCTTTCGTGCAAATTTTTGATGCCGTCGGCATTACCGGAGCTGCCCACATCCTGAACTTGGTCATGCTCACCGCGGTCATTTCCGTTTATAACTCCGGACTTTTTTCCAACGCTCGGATGCTGTACTCGCTGGCACTGCAAGGAAACGCTCCCTCGTTTCTCACCAAGGTCTCCGGACGTGGCGTGCCGTACTGGGGTGTGCTCGTCTCCTCGGCGGTGACCGTCATCGCCGTGGTGGTGGTGATGCTCTGGCCCGATTTCGCCTTTCGATACCTGATGTCCGTGGCGTTGGCGGCTGCGCTGATCAACTGGACTATGGTCATGATCACCCACCGCAAATTCCGTGCCCAGCTCAGCCAAGAGGAACGCGAAAAGCTTCACTTCAAACTTCCCGTAGCCTCGGTGGTGTTTTGGATTGTGTTGGTGTTTTTCGCCCTCCTGGTCGTGATCATGGGATGGTCGCAACAGTACCGTACCGCGGTCTTTGTCGGACCACTGTGGCTCGTGCTGCTGCTCGTCGCCTATGAGATCAAAACTCGCCGGAGGTCTCAGCGACCGGGCCAACCCCAGCAACACTCTCAGCCCGCTAGCAGACACGTCCGCTGATGATCTCGCTCTCATTCCAAGCGTGGATTTGGTGTTGCGGGAATCGGTAGGGTAGCTTATTAACCACCAAAGACCGCCGGTCGTTAATTCTGGTGCCCATCTGACAACATGAGCGCCGCGACGGAATGACTATAAAGCTTTTGACACAAAAGCGACCAGCGCAGGTGTGAACGTCAAGCCAGTTGAAGACTGCTGATCACAATCTTCAGTATTGCTGCGCCCTGTGCACGCCTGCACGGGGCGTTTTTTTGTGTCGAAGCCGTTAGGTACCGGCTGAAGCAATCGGAAGGAGTGCCATGGCGACTGCTGAAAAAGAGGCCGCAGTGGCTGAGTTGGTGGAGCGTTTCCGCAACTCGGATGCTGCTGTGCTCACAGAGTACCGTGGTCTGACCGTGGAGCAGCTCAGGACCTTGCGCCGCTCTCTCGGTGAGAACACCCACTACGCCGTGGTGAAGAATACGCTTGCTGACATTGCTGCCAAAGAAGCCGGAGTAGATGCCTTCGAGGGACTACTCAACGGTCCGACTGCTATCGCTTTCATCGAAGGTGAGCCGGTTGAAGCAGCAAAGGCTATGCGTGACTTTGCCAAGGACAATGAGGCCCTGGTCATCAAGGGCGGCTACATGGAAGGTGCCGCACTCGATGTTGAGGGTGTTAAGAAGCTTGCGGATCTGGAATCTCGCGAGGTGTTGCTGTCGAAGCTGGCAGGAGCAATGAAGGGTGGTATGTCCAAGGCCGCCGCGCTGTTCCAGTCCCCGCTGTCGAAGGCCGTGCGTACGACCGAGGCACTGCGTGCCAAGCAGGAAGACGCCGCCTAACCCCATCGTCGAGGCGATGGACTACGTGGTCAACTGATCACACCAAAAACTTCACATCTGAGTTCTTGAACCTGAGAACCCACTACGTAAAGGAGCCACACTCATGGCTAAGCTATCCACTGAAGAACTGCTGGACACTTTCAAAGAGCTGACCCTGGTCGAACTGTCTGACTTCATCAAGGCATTCGAGGAAGAATTCGACGTGACCGCTGCTGCTCCGGTTGCCGCTGCTGCTGCTCCGGCTGCTGGTGACGACGGTGACGGTGACGCTGCTGACGAGCAGTCCGAGTTCGACGTTATCCTGGAAGCTGCTGGCGACAAGAAGATCGGCGTGATTAAGGAAGTTCGCGCACTGACCTCGCTGGGTCTGAAGGACGCCAAGGAACTGGTCGATGGTGCTCCGAAGCCCGTGCTGGAAGGCGTGGACAAGGAAGCTGCCGAGAAGGCTAAGGAGCAGCTGGAAGGTGCTGGCGCTACCGTCACCCTGAAGTAATGCCAGTGGCATCAGCTGCTTAGCATCGACTGAACTGCTTGTGGCCCCGCACCATGGATGGCGTGGGGCCACAAGTGTCTCAGCAGGGGCTTGGGGTCAGGATAGAAATGTGATAAGCTGTTCTTTTGCGTATCCCTATCTTCCATGTGTCGTGCCATGAGCCCCTTCTGGCACGCCACGATAAATATACGGTATACGGTCTTGACCTTCATATAGCGGTGGGTCGGCCAACCTCGCGTGTCGCACCGGATGCGACACGGTGTGTAGGGAAGTCAGAACTGTACACAGAAGGTCTGTGAAAGGATCACTCTTTTGGTCGCTTCGAGCACCTCAAATAATTCAGCCGCTACCAATCCTCGCCACGCCGCCTCTGCAGGCCGAGTTTCTTTCGCGAAGATTGCCGAACCTCTGGACGTGCCCGACCTGTTAGCACTCCAGACCGAATCTTTCGACCGCTTGGTCGGTAACGAACGGTGGAAACAGCGTGTTGCGCATGCCCAGGAAATCGGTGATGATTCGGTAGCTACCACATCCGGGCTCTCCGATATTTTCGAGGAAATCTCACCCATTGAGGATTTCCAGGGAACGATGTCGCTGTCGTTCACTGATCCGGAATTCTCTGACCCTAAGGTCACCGAAAATGAAGCGAAGGAGAAAGACTCCTCTTACGCTGCTCCGCTGTACGTCAAGGCGGAGTTTATGAACTACAACACCGGTGAAATTAAGCAACAGACGGTGTTCATGGGTGACTTCCCGTTGATGACTGAAGAAGGCACCTTCATCATCAACGGCACTGAACGTGTTGTGGTTTCCCAGCTGGTGCGTTCCCCGGGTGCCTATTTCGAACGCCACCCTGACAAGACCACCGATAAGGACGTCTACTCGGCCCGGATTATCCCGTCCCGTGGTGCCTGGTTTGAGCTGGAGATTGACCGTCGCGACCAGGTCTCGGTGCGCCTGGATCGTAAGCGCAAGCAACCGGTGACTGTGTTGCTCAAGGCCCTGGGCTGGTCGGAGTCCCGGATTCTCGAAGAATTCGGTCAATATGACTCCATGCGGTTGACCCTGGAAAAGGACCAAACCGAAGACCAGAAGGCAGCCCTGCTGGACATTTACCGCAAGTTGCGTCCAGGTGAACCGGCAGCTGTGGATCCAGCCCAAACTCTGCTGGCTAACCTGTACTTCACTGAGAAACGCTACGATCTGGCTAAAGTGGGTCGGTATAAGCTCAACCGCAAGCTCGGCGTCGACGCTCCGTTGTCCGACCCCGCATCGAGCGTGTTGACGGAGCAGGATGTGGCGCAGATGATTCACTTCATCTGTGCTCTGCACGCCGGCGAGAAGACCATCAAGGGTCAACACAACGGCGAAGAGGTCGATATTCGCGTCGAGATGGACGATATCGACCACTTCGGTAACCGTCGCATTCGCGCCGTCGGCGAGTTGATTGAAAACCAGATCCGCACCGGTCTGGCTCGTATGGAGCGCGTGGTGCGCGAGCGGATGACCACCCAGGACGCTGAGGCTATTACCCCTCAGACTTTGATTAACATCCGTCCGGTGGTTGCTTCCATCAAGGAGTTCTTCGGAACCTCCCAGCTTTCGCAGTTCATGGACCAGAACAACCCACTGGCCGGTCTGACCCACAAGCGGCGTCTCTCCGCCCTGGGACCGGGTGGTCTGTCTCGTGATCGCGCGGGGATGGAAGTCCGCGACGTCCACCCCTCGCACTACGGTCGTATGTGCCCGATTGAGACCCCAGAAGGTCCCAACATTGGGCTGATTGGTTCGTTGGCAACCTTCGGTCGGATCAACGCCTTCGGTTTCATTGAGACTCCGTACCGCAAGGTCATTGACGGTAAGGTCACTGACCGTGTTGAGTACCTCACCGCTGATGACGAGCTGGACGCCCAGATTGCCCAGGCTAACGCGGTGCTGAACGAGGATAGCTCTTTCGCTGAAGAACAGGTCTTGTGTCGTCAGCGCGGTGGTGACGGTGAACCGGTACTGGCTGAACCGTCCGATATTGACTACATGGACGTCTCCCCACGTCAGATGGTCTCGGCAGCCACCGCCCTGATCCCGTTCTTGGAGCACGACGATGCTAACCGCGCGCTGATGGGTGCGAACATGCAGCGTCAGGCGGTGCCACTGTTGAAGTCTGAAGCGCCGTTGGTGGGTACGGGTATGGAGAAGTACGTCGCGCTGGACGCTGGCGACTCCGTGACCGCCACCAAACCCGGTGTTGTCACCGAGGCTTCCGCCGACATGGTGACCGTGATGAACGACGATGGCACTACCACCCATTACAAGATCCAGAAGTTCGCTCGCTCCAACCAGGGCAACGCCTACAACCAGCAGGTGCGCGTGGCCGAAGGTGATCGGGTGGAGACTATGTCGGTCATCGCTGATGGGCCCGCCACCGATAACGGTGAGCTGGCCCTGGGGAAGAACCTGCTCGTGGCATTCATGCCGTGGGAAGGCCTCAACTACGAGGATGCGATCATCCTCTCCCAGCGCATGGTTTCCGATGACGTGCTGACCTCGATCCACATTGAGGAGTACGAAATCGATGCCCGTGACACCAAGCTGGGCGCTGAAGAGATCACCCGCGACATCCCCAACGTCTCCGAGGAAGTGCTGTCACAGCTTGACGAGCGTGGCATCATCCACATCGGTGCCGAGGTCGAGGCCGGGGACATCCTGGTCGGTCGCGTCACTCCGAAGGGTGAAACCGAGCTGACCCCCGAAGAGCGCCTGTTGCGCGCCATCTTCGGCGAGAAGTCCAAGGAAGTTCGTGACACCTCTAAGAAGGTTCCGCACGGTGAATCCGGAACCGTGATCGGTATCCGCATCCTGGACCGCGAAGACGACGATGATCTGCCGGTTGGTGTCAACCAGCTGGTCCGTGTCTACGTGGCTCAGAAGCGTAAGATCACCGACGGTGACAAGATGGCTGGTCGTCATGGTAACAAGGGTGTGATCTCCAAGATTCTTCCCGTGGAAGATATGCCGTTCTTGGCCGACGGTACTCCGGTCGATATCATTCTGAACCCGCTAGGTGTTCCGGGTCGTATGAACCTCGGCCAGGTGATGGAACTACACCTGGGCTGGATTGCGGCCAACGGCTGGAAGATCGAAGGCGAGCCCGAGTGGTTGCGCAACCTGCCCAACCTGCCACGTGAGACCGGACCACTGAACGTGGCTACCCCGGTCTTCGACGGTGCTGAAGCCGAAGAGATTCAGGGACTGCTACAGTCGGTGAATCCTTCACGCGACGGTGCACGCCTGATGGGTGAAAACGGCAAGGCGCAGCTGTTCGATGGTCGTTCCGGTGAACCCTTCCCGGACCCCATCTCGGTCGGCTATATGTACATGCTGAAGTTGCACCACCTGGTGGACGACAAGATTCACGCCCGGTCCACGGGCCCGTACTCGATGATTACCCAGCAACCGCTGGGCGGTAAGGCGCAGTTCGGTGGTCAGCGCTTCGGTGAAATGGAAGTGTGGGCGCTGGAGGCCTACGGTGCTGCCTACACGCTGCAGGAGTTGCTCACCCACAAGTCCGATGACGTGCACGGTCGTGTGAAGGTCTACGAGGCCATCGTCAAGGGTGAAAACATTCCAGAGCCCGGCGTTCCGGAATCGTTCCGTGTGCTGGTCAAGGAAATGCAGTCACTGTGCCTGAACGTTGAGGTCTTGTCCTCTGAAGGCCAGGCCATTGAAATGCGGGACTCGGATGAGGAGTCATTCCGGGCCGCTGAAGAACTCGGTATCGATCTCTCCCACGCAGAGCCCGACTCTGTGGATACCATCGGGGAAGTCTAAACCGTCTGATCCAGCACGCCCGCCAGAAAGCTTTCATCCCCTTTTAGACATCAGGAGTTCTACGGACCATGTCCACTGAAAACTCATTCGGCCTCATGCGCATTGGGCTAGCCACTGCGGATCAGATTCGCAATTGGTCCTATGGTGAGGTCAAGAAACCCGAAACCATCAACTACCGCACCCTCAAGCCCGAAAAAGATGGTCTGTTCTGTGAGCGCATCTTCGGACCGACCCGCGACTGGGAGTGCTACTGCGGTAAGTACAAGCGCGTGCGCTATAAGGGCATCATCTGCGAGCGCTGTGGTGTGGAAGTCACCCGCTCCAAGGTCCGCCGTGAGCGCATGGGCCACATCGAGCTGGCCGCACCGGTGACCCACATCTGGTATTTCAAGGGTGTGCCCTCCCGCCTGGGCTACCTGTTGGATTTGGCACCGAAGGACTTGGAGAAGGTCATCTACTTCGCTGCCTACATGATCACCGATGTTGACGAAGAACTTCGTCACCAGGATCTGCCTAATCTGCAGGTGGAACACGACCAAGAGGTCAAGCACCTGGCTGACCAGCGCGATGCCGACATCGCCGCAGTGGCCAAGGATCTCGAGGATGAGCTGGCCCAGCTGGAATCCGAGGGTGCCAAGTCCTCAGCTACCACCAAGGCACGCAACACTGCTGAGAAGACCATGGCTCAGATCCGTAAGCGCGCCGACGACGAGATCAAGAAGCTTGAAGAGCTCTGGGAGACCTTCAAGAACCTCAAGGTCTCGGACTTGATCGGTAACGAGTCGATGTTCCGCTCCATGCGTGACAAGTACGGCGAGTACTTCGAAGGTTCCATGGGTGCTGAATCGATTCAGCGTCGTTTGGAGAACTTCGACCTACAGGCAGAAGCCGAAAAATTGCGCGAAACCATTCAGAACGGTAAGGGCCAGCGCAAGACTCGTGCCCTGAAGCGTCTAAAGGTCATCAACGCCTTCTTGACCACCAATAACTCCCCGCAGGGTATGGTGCTGGACGCGGTGGCCGTGATTCCGCCTGAGTTGCGCCCGATGGTCCAGCTCGATGGTGGTCGTTTTGCCACCTCGGACCTCAACGACCTCTACCGTCGTGTGATCAACCGCAATAACCGTCTGAAGCGTCTGCTGGATCTGGGTGCTCCCGAGATCATCGTGAACAATGAAAAGCGGATGCTACAGGAGTCCGTGGACTCGCTGTTCGACAACGGGCGTCGTGGTCGTCCGGTGACCGGACCAGGTAACCGTGCGCTGAAGTCGCTATCGGACATGCTCAAGGGTAAGCAGGGTCGTTTCCGTCAGAACCTGTTGGGCAAGCGTGTTGATTACTCCGGCCGTTCGGTGATTGTGGTGGGCCCGCAGTTGCGCCTGCACCAGTGTGGTCTGCCCAAGCAGATGGCTTTGGAGCTGTTCAAGCCCTTCGTCATGAAGCGGCTGGTGGACCTCAACCACGCGCAGAACATCAAATCCGCCAAGCGCATGGTAGAGCGCACCCGCCCTCAAGTATGGGACGTGCTGGAAGAAGTCATTACCGAACACCCGGTACTGCTCAACCGTGCACCGACTCTGCACCGTCTGGGTATTCAGGCCTTCGAGCCGCAGCTGGTGGAAGGTAAGGCCATTCAGTTGCACCCGCTGGTCTGTGCTGCGTTCAACGCAGACTTCGATGGTGACCAGATGGCCGTGCACCTGCCGCTGAGCCCTGAGGCTCAGGCCGAGGCTCGGGTGCTGATGCTCTCCAGCCACAACATCCTCAAGCCCTCGGACGGCCGCGCGGTTGCTGTTCCGTCGCAGGATATGATTATCGGCCTGAACCACTTGACCACCGTGCGTGAGGACGAGGTCGGCGCCGGCCGTCACTTCACCCACGTGGGTGAAGCCACCATGGCCTTCGACAACAACGAACTGCACCTCAATGCACCGGTGACCATCACTGTGCAGAACTTCGTGCCATCCGAGGCGGTATCAGCTCCGGAAGGCTGGGAACCCGGTCAGCCGGCAACCATCGAAACTACGCTGGGTAAGGTCGTGTTCAACGACCTGCTGCCGGATGACTACCCCTGGGTTGATGAGCGTCAAACCAAGGGTACCCTGGGCGCACTGGTTAATGATTTGGCTGAGCGCTACTCGCTGATCGACACCGCTACCACCCTGGACAACCTGAAGAACGCTGGTTTCCACTGGGGTACCTGGTCCGGTGTGACTGTGGCAATTTCCGACATCACCTCGGACTTCGACAAGGTTGCGGTGATGGCCAAGTACGAAGACCAGGCCAGCAAGGTCCAGGGCCAGTACGACACCGGTCTGATTTCTGACGACGAGCGCCGCAGTGAACTCAACGACATCTGGTCGCGGGCAACCGACGAGGTCGCCGAGGCCATGCGCGCTGGTATGGGTCCACTGAACACCATTAACCGCATGGTGACCTCGGGAGCGCGTGGTAACTGGCTACAGGTTCGTCAGATCGCTGGTATCCGTGGTCTGGTGACCAACCCGAAGGGTGAGATTATCCCGCGTCCGATTAAGTCCTCCTACCGTGAGGGTCTGTCGGTGCTGGAATACTTCTCCGCAACCCACGGTGCTCGTAAGGGTCTGGCCGATACCGCGTTGAAGACCGCAAACTCCGGTTACCTCACTCGTCGTCTGGTCGACGTCTCCCAGGACGTCATCATTCGCGAGCACGACTGTGGTACCCGCCGTGGTCTGACCGAAACCATCGCTACCGCCAACGCGGACGGCGAGTTGGTCTTGGATGAGAACGTGGAGACCTCGTGCTTCGCACGCACCCTGGCCACCGACGTCACCACAGACGACGGCACCGTGCTGGCTGAGGCCGGCTCGGACGTCGGCGACGTGCTGATCGGGAAGCTGATCAGCAACGGCATCACCGAGATCAAGGTCCGCTCCGTGCTGACCTGTGAATCCCAGGTGGGCACCTGTGCGAAGTGCTACGGTCGCTCGATGGCAACCGGCCAGCTGGTCGATATTGGTGAAGCTGTCGGTATTATCGCTGCGCAGTCCATTGGTGAGCCCGGTACCCAGCTGACCATGCGGACCTTCCACACCGGTGGTGTGGCATCGGCTGACGATATTACCCAGGGTCTGCCCCGTATTCAGGAGCTCTTCGAGGCCCGTACCCCGAAGGGTGTGGCCCCGATTTCCGAGGTGGCCGGTCGCGTTCGGATCGAAGACGACGACCGTCAGATCCAGCTGATCCTCACCCCGGACGATGGCTCCGACGAAATCGCCTACCCGGTGTTGCGTCGCTCCCGCCTGCTGGTGGAAGACGGCGAGCACGTCGCTGTTGGTACCCAGCTGGTCTCCGGTGCGGTTGACCCCAAGCAGGTGCTGCGTGTGCTCGGACCGCGGGCCGCTCAGAAGTTCCTGGTTAAGGAAGTTCAGAACGTGTACCAGTCCCAGGGCGTGGGCATCCACGACAAGCACGTGGAAGTCATTGTTCGCCAGATGCTACGTCGCATTACCGTGATCGAGTCCGGCGACACCGACTTGTTGCCCGGCGAACTCACCGACCGCACCGAGTTCGTCAACGCCAACCGCGCTGCCGTGGCCCAGGGTCAACGTCCGGCCTCAGGCCGTGACGAGCTGATGGGTATCACCAAGGCGTCGCTGGCTACAGACTCGTGGCTGTCGGCTGCATCCTTCCAGGAGACCACCCGCGTTCTAACACAGGCGGCTATGGAGGGTAAGACCGATCCGTTGCTGGGTCTGAAGGAGAACGTGATCATCGGTAAGCTGATCCCGGCCGGTACCGGCTTGGACCGGTACTCCAACGTGGTCGTGGAACCCACCGAGGAAGCCAAGAACAAGTTATTCACCTCTCCGATTGCTTACCCGGACTTCGATTACCCGGGTATGGAGCAGATCGGTGGCGACTACCACGCGATTAGCTTGGATGACTACGGTCTGGGTGGCGATTTCCGCTAACCGATACGAAGTCCTTCATACCGATGGCGCCGACTCCCGGGGGAGTCGGCGCCATCGGCGTTTAAAAGCGCGTTGACGAGATGAGTTGATGGAAGAAGCGAGGCCCTGAATGATCGTTGAACCTTCCTGTAGACTTCAGTTATGGCGTTAACTGGATCTCATCACGAACACTCACTCACCACATCACTGACCAGGTACTTTGTTGGCTTCGCTACTCTATTACTCCTGCTGACTGGTTGCGCTGGATCGGGGGATCCCGAGGCAGCTGATACCTCCTCGATTCCAGGCACGGATACGCAAGACGCCCCGGAACCCCCGACTGAGGCCGAGGACTCCTCGTCTGCGCCGGATACACCCTCGACTGAGGAATCGAGTGAGGAACCGCCCGAGCCAACCGAGCCGGAAATTGAGAGTCTGGAAGATACCGACTTTAGTTCGATTAGTTTTCAATTTGTGGGTTATTCGGATACCGATGACTCAGAAGAGAAGACATTCGTCGATGGCACGGTGGAGGCGGGAGATCCACAGTTTCCAGTTACCTACGAGCTCGGAGAGGTGATTCATCAGGATCTCAATGGGGACGGCATCGTCGACGCAGCCGTGGAAATTGAACGTTATGAGGGCAATAGTTACGACGGTCGGTGGTACATGTGGATTGCCACGGAAGACGGTCCGGAACAGTCGCCCCTCCCGTTCGCCCGGTCCGGAAATTGCGGTGATCAGGTCGAATCCGTGACTGCTACGAATGACGGACTTGAAGTGCATGAGCACTTACGCGCTAAGGAAGACGATGTCTCCTGCGCAGAGCATGGCTTGCACGAACGAACTCGCACTATCGCCGCAGACTATTTTGATCTAGCAGGCGCGTGGTGGCCTGTGCAAGTGGCACCTGTTATCGGGTACGGCGGAATTTGTTCTCTGACGGGAGACGAAGGAATGACGGCTCCGGTCGATATTGCGCATGTAAATCCGTACAAAGAAAGCGCATCGATAGCTGAGACTAATGCTGAGACGCACCCTGAGCTCACGATATTGTTTCCGTTCGGTGAGGGGGATGGCAGTGATCGCAAAATCGACGGTGAATGGTGGGCAATCGGGGGCATCTTCGATGGTTCACAGGTTCTCGGGTGTGGCTGGGTCGCCTACGAAGACTTGCCGATCGGTATTCGGTTTGGCTAGACGGGAATTTCTCGCGGTGTCCCGAAACACTGAACGTGTTGCTCATGGTTCGTTAACAGGTCGGTCCCCGCACTAACTGTGGGGTTTATCGTGGAGCTGATGCTGAAACCAGTCAACTGAATTTTCTCCGCGTCCGTCCCGCCACGGACACGGCTTCAGCTAGCTCAGACCAATAGTTACTCCAAGGTTACTGCGGGTGAAGTGACGTGGCCCGATGATGGGATTCGAGATCACTGGCTGGTCGTGGGAACAGTACACGAGGGGCGGGTCGGCAGGTAGGCTGAGTGTTATGTATCTCATGCGCTCACCGAGAAATCGCAACATCACGACGTACTTTATCGGCAGTATCGTCCTTGCTTTGATGTTGACTGCCTGCGGGGGCGCGGGTTCCCCTGAGTCTTCCTCCGCCTCGTCCACGCCTTAGAACGAGGAATCTGAGGAGCAGACCGAAGCAAAAATTGAGGGTTTGGAAGATACCGATTTCACCTCGATGAGTTTTCACTTTTCCGGCTATGTGCCTGGAGCAGACACGACGGAGTTGACCCTTAACGAGGCTAAGCTGACCGAGGCCGAGCAGGAACTATCTCACCTACCCTATTCTTATGAACTCGGTGAAGTGATCCGTGAAGACCTCAACGGGAACGGTATCGTGGATGCGGGCGTGGAAATTGACCGTTATCAAGGCAACGGTTACGACGCTCGGTGGTACATGTGGATTGCCACGGAAGACGGACCTGAGCAGTCTCCGATGCCCTTTGCCCGGACAGCAAGTTGCGGGGATGCAGTCGATTCCGTAACACCTGTCAATGGGGGTTTAGAAGTTCACGAATTTTTGCGGGAACCAGGCGATGACGCGCCGTGCTCTGATCGGGGCTCGGGGGAGCGAACACGTGTGGTTAACGCCGAGTATCTGGAAGGAACTCAAACGTGGTGGCCTGTCCGGACTGACCCTTATCCCGCATTTGGTGGAGTCTGTCCTGCTCCCCGTGGCGAGGAAGGATATCCGGTCTCGACTCATCATACCTACCTCGTCCCGGACGACATGAGCGCGCCCCTCTCCGAGCGCGACCCCACACTGAACGAGTTCCCAGAAGAAACCGGGGAGGTGATGGTGCTGGGTTCCTACGAGCCAAACACACCGCATGACAAGTTATGGCCGGGATGGGTAAGCGTCATCATCAAAGGAGATCGAGATAACCTTGGGTGCGCTTGGGCCCCGGTCGGGGACTAACGCAGTGAGCTAACCACGACGGTTCATATAGAAGTTGAACCCGTTGGCCAGCAACTTGTTGAGTGGCAAATCCCATTCACCCAAAGTCTGGTGCACATCAGCGCCCATAGTGGTTTTGAACCGGCTCAGACCAGCCAAGGGGTGTTCTTTATCCAAAGTTGGTGAGATCCCGCCGAGATCGTACCAGCGACAGCCCGCCTCTAACGACAGTTTAATCTGTTCCAACTGCAAAGCGCGAGGTGCGTAGCGTTTGGATTCGGCCCGTGACGAGGCTCCGTAGACGTACCAACCGGTGTCTTGTTGCTGGACGTAAATAGCCGAAGCCAGTAGCTGATCCTCGTATTCTGCCAGTAGCACCTTGAAGTCTGAGACTTCAGACTCGCCCAGCGCCGTGGCCATGCGCTCGAAGTACTCCTGCGGCCTGCCCGAGAATCCATCCCGTGCGGCGGTTTCTTCAAAAAGTTGCTGCCAGCGATCGAGAGCTTCCGCTCCCGTAGCGGTGATTTTCAGCTCCGAGCGCGTGGATTTACGGGTCTGTCGACGCGAAGTGCTGTCCATTCGTGACAGGACCTGCTCGACCGCTTCCTGAAAACCTTCCGATTCTCGATCGGCTCGGTCTGCTTCAGACAGCTCGGGCAAGGGTATCCGAGCCTGGAACTGCGCTTGGCCGGCCTGGAAATCCGCGGTAATCTTCGGGCGGGACCAGCCCTGGTCGTCGAGCAATCGGGTCATCTCCACGACCTGATCGTTCTCGGACTCGGCATCCAGCTCTGTGACAAGAGTTTCGTCGCCTTTGGATAGTGTCGAACGAACGGTATGTGCACTCCACGACCGTTCCGAGAACGGCAATCCCATCCGAATGAGGAACGCGCCTTGAGAACGCAGGTAGGGGACCAGCGGCTCCAGAATGTCCCCGAGGGCAACGGTATCAGCAGAGAATACCGGACCATCGGCGAGATAAGCCAACGACTTTTTGCGGAGTAACGGCGCTGGAATACCCCGATATAGCACGAGGGAGACGGCCACAAGTTCGTCACCGCGGTACCAACCCAGTGACTGTCCTCTCCACCCTGTCTTCACCTGGGGCCAGCGCGGGTTTTGCAGAAAAGACGCGCTTGGTTGGGAGGCTAGGAACTGTTCGTGCGTGGAGGTTGAGATGTCAGTAATCCGGAGGTCCTGTCGTGAAGTCACATCGCTAACCTACCGTATCGATCTGAACAAGTGGCTCCTCGGATCGCTCCACTCAAGGAATCAAGTCCGATCGGCTGGGGGAGTGCCCTTGCTCGTGCTGTTGCTATAGTCTGGCGTTTATGAGCTCGAAAATTAGCGCGGAGCAACCCGTTGTCCCGGTGATCACCGGAGGTGATTTGGGGGCCTATAGTCTCGCCCGGGAATATCACGAACGCTTCGGCTGGATGTCTGCGGTGGTGCCAACCGGGCAGAACCTGATTGTTGGAGGAAGCAAACTCACCGAGCTCTACCCGGCCGGTCCCATGTTCGACCCAGAGACGGTAACAGCACACGTAGAACAGGTTGCTACTTCGGTCAATGCTCACACCCCGGATCGGCCCTTGGTGCTCCACAGCGGATACGATCATCTGGTTCGCATTGTGGCCCAAAAAGCAGACAGGTTGCGCGAAGCTGGCTACGTGTTCCCCGCCGTCACTGTCGAACAACTCGACCGTGCGGCGCTCAAAGAACATTTTTATGAGCTCTGTCGGACATACTCTGTGCCCTACCCGCGTACCTTGATCTATGACTCCCATGCGGCAGCTGAGCAGACCACAAGTTCTGATGATTTCCTCAATTCCTTTCACGGCGCACGACTGTCGTATCCGGTAGTGCTCAAAGCCGATGATGGTGGCCAATGGGCCTCCACACGTTTCGAAGGGCGCCGTAAGGTCCACTACATCGATAACGACGCGAACCTCAAAGAGGTTCTTGACAAGGCAACTGACGCTGGGTATCGAGGAGGGCTCATTGTCCAGGAGTTCATTCCAGGGCCTGACTCCCAGCTACGCATCCTGACGATGTACCGCAACGCAGACGGAAACATCACCTTGTCGGGGCTCTGTGAAGTCATCGTGGAAGATCATGCTGTGGGACTAGAAGGCAATGCCCGCGCGGTGATTGCTGTACCGGATAACACCATTCATCACCACGGTGCGAAAATTCTCGACAGCCTTGACTGGCACGGCTTCGCCATGTTTGATATCAAGGTCCATCCCACCACGGGGGAACCGATGTTCTTAGAAATGAACCCTCGGCTAGGACGTCATCACTACTACCTCACCGCGGCCGGACGTAACCCCGTGGATTTCTACTTGGGAGATCTGCTCGGCGACTTTGATGAACCAGCACCGGCACATGTTGAGCACCTCGCGTTGTCAACGACGATCCCGCTTTCGGTTGCCCAACGCTACGCCAACGACCAGCAACGCCACTACATCTCTGAGCTCAAAAAGTCTGGACAGGTCTACACTCCGCTTCAGTATCGGCAGGATAAAAACTTCAAGCGCGACCTGTATCAGAAGTACCGACTGTATAAAGCTGCCGAAGAAGTACAACACCGGCCCGGCAGTATGAACTAGCCCTACGGACCACGAACAGTCTCGGTTCCCATTCTGGTGCTAGACCTGGTACTATAAGATCGATTGTTTCCAGTGTGGCAATAGGACACAGTCCGGGTTGCGGGGTTCTTGCGCAACAAATGCCACCTTTTTGCACGCCCAAACACTTTTTGAGTTTCGGGTAGCGAGAAATAAACCACGGACTTCGGTCCAGACCGTCCTCGAGTTCACCTCCCGTTCATGAGCTGGGTGCGTGACGGGGCGGTCGACCGAGATCATACATAACGGAGAATAGTTTGCCTACAATTCAGCAGCTGGTCCGTAAGGGCCGCACCCCCAAGTCCAAGCGGGTGGGCGCTCCTGCCCTGGAGGGCCGCCCGATGCGTCGTGGCGTGTGCACTCGTGTGTACACCACGACCCCGAAGAAGCCGAACTCTGCACTACGTAAAGTTGCACGTGTGCGTCTCGCCGGCGGTATCGAAGTCACCGCCTACATCCCCGGTGAGGGCCACAACCTGCAGGAACACTCCATCGTGCTGGTGCGCGGTGGTGGTGTGAAGGACCTGCCCGGTGTTCGTTACAAGATCGTGCGTGGCGCACTGGACACCCAGGGTGTCAAGGATCGCAACCAAGCACGTAGCCGTTACGGTGCAAAGAAGGAGAAGAAGTAATGCCACGTAAAGGACCTGCTCCTAAGCGCCCGCTGGTCGTTGATCCGGTGTACGGCTCCCCGCTGGTCACCCAGCTGATCAACAAGGTGCTGATCGATGGTAAGAAGTCCACCGCAGAGCGCATTGTCTACGGTGCACTGGACGGTACCCGCGATAAAGGCGGCGACGATCCCGTTGCAACGTTGAAGAAAGCTCTGGACAACATCCGTCCGGCTCTGGAAGTTCGTTCCCGCCGCGTCGGTGGTGCAACCTACCAGGTGCCGGTTGAGGTCAAGCCCGGTCGTGCGACCGCGCTGGCCCTGCGTTGGTTGGTGGGCTTCTCCAAGGTGCGCCGTGAGAAGACCATGACCGAGCGCCTGACCAATGAAATCTTGGACGCTTCCAACGGCCTGGGTGCTGCAGTGAAGCGTCGCGAGGACGTGCACAAGATGGCCGAAGCCAACAAGGCCTTCGCACACTACCGCTGGTAAGCCAGCATCCCGAGATCCGACCATAACTACAGATCACGAGATAACCAACGGCCAGGTTTGGGCAGACACCGCAGAACGGTCAGTTCCTGAACTTCCGGTCACAACCCCAAGGGAGACACTGTGGCACAAGACGTGCTGACTGACCTCAAGAAGGTTCGAAACATCGGCATCATGGCCCACATCGATGCCGGCAAGACCACGACCACCGAGCGTATCTTGTTCTACACGGGTGTGAACCACAAATTGGGCGAAACCCACGATGGTGCGTCCACCACCGACTGGATGGAACAGGAAAAAGAGCGCGGTATCACCATTACCTCCGCGGCTGTAACCTCCTTCTGGGAAGGTCACCAGATCAACATCATCGACACCCCGGGACACGTGGACTTCACCGTTGAGGTGGAACGCTCCTTGCGCGTGCTCGACGGTGCCGTTGCTGTGTTCGACGCAAAGGAAGGTGTGGAGCCTCAGTCTGAGACCGTTTGGCGCCAGGCCGATAAGTACGGCGTCCCACGCATTTGCTTCGTCAACAAGATGGACAAGCTCGGTGCAGACTTCTATCACACCGTCGACACCATCGTGAACCGCCTGCAGGCCAAGCCACTGGTCATGCAGCTGCCGATCGGTGCTGAGAGTGATTTCGTGGGTGTTGTTGACCTGGTCACCATGAAGGCCTACGTCTGGGAAGGTGACGCCAAGGGTGACGTGACCTTGGGTGCGTCCTATGAAACCCAGGAGATTCCGGCTGAGCTCCAGGAGCGCGCCGAGGAATACCGCAACGAACTGGTGGAGTCTGTTGCTGAGTCCTCCGAGGAGCTGATGGAGAAGTACCTCGAGAACGGAGAGCTGAGCGAAGAGGACATCAAGGCCGGCGTCCGGGCCATGGCTGTCAACGACGAGGCCTACCCCGTGTTCTGTGGCTCGGCCTTCAAAAACCGTGGAGTTCAGCCGTTGCTGGACGCCGTGGTTGACTACCTGCCGGCACCATTCGACGTCGGCGCTGTCCACGGCTACGAGGTCGGTGACGAGTCTGTCGAACTGACCCGTGAACCCAGCACCGACGCGCCGTTCTCTGCTCTGGCCTTCAAGATCGCGGCTCACCCGTTCTTCGGTACTCTGACCTACATCCGCGTCTACTCCGGTACCATCTCCCAGGGTGACACCATCCTGAACGCTACCAAGGGCAAGCAGGAGCGCATTGGCAAGCTCTTCCAGATGCACGCCAATAAAGAGAACCCCGTTGAGCAAGCTCAGGCAGGCCACATCTACGCTGTGGTGGGTCTGAAAGACACCACTACCGGTGACACTCTGTCTGCCAAGTCCGATCCGATCATTCTGGAATCAATGGAGTTCCCCGAGCCAGTGATCTCCGTGGCTATCGAGCCCGCATCCAAGGGTGACCAGGAGAAGCTCTCCACCGCTATTCAGCGTCTGGTCGCTGAGGACCCGACCTTCACGGTCAACCACAACGAGGAAACCGGCCAGACCGAAATCGGCGGTATGGGCGAGTTGCACCTCGACGTGTTTGTGGATCGCATGAAGCGTGAGTTCAAAGTGGAAGCAACCGTGGGTAAGCCGCAGGTAGCCTACCGCGAAACGATCCGCAAGAAGGTCGAAAACGTGGAATACACCCACAAAAAGCAGACCGGTGGCTCCGGTCAGTTCGCGAAGGTCATCGTTACCTTCGAACCGATGGAAACCTCCGAAGGTGAGATCTACGAGTTCGACAACGCCGTCACCGGTGGTCGGGTTCCCCGCGAATACATCCCCTCGGTGGACCAGGGTATTCAGGAAGCTATGCAGTTCGGTGTGCTGGCCGGCTACCCGATGGTCGGCATCAAGGCTACCCTCGAGGATGGTGCCTATCACGATGTGGACTCCTCGGAAATGGCCTTCAAACTGGCTGGTTCGCAGGTCTTCAAAGAAGGTGTCCGTCGAGCTAAGCCGGTGTTGCTGGAGCCACTGATGGCCGTTGAAGTCCGCACTCCGGAGGAATACATGGGTGATGTGATCGGTGACTTGAACTCCCGCCGTGGCACCATCGGTTCGATGGAAGACGCTCAGGGTGTGAAGGTCATCAACGCACAGGTACCGCTGTCCGAGATGTTCGGCTACATCGGCGACCTGCGGTCCAAGACTCAAGGTCGCGCTGTGTACACCATGACCTTCGACTCCTACGGTGAAGTGCCACAGGCTGTCTCGGAAGAGATCATCCAGAAGCACTCAGGCCAGTAAGAGTCATCGGTACCGGAAATATCCGGTAAAATCACTCTGAAACAACTTGGGATCGGAGGGGTGGAGAACAGACGCTTCACCCCACCGGTCACACAGCCTCGACCACACTCCGGAGGGACGGGGCTAGACAGGACTTTTGGTCCGGTCCGCCTGCTCGGCCGAGTAGGCCTCAAGCGACGGGCGCCGGTCCTGATATCCGGGGAATTTAGAAAAGAAAAATCTGACGCGTAGACTGTAGAAAAGTCAGACCGCACATCAAGCGGCTGCCATGTCCTTCTCCAGTCGAACAGTTCTAGGAGGAATCTGTGTCGAAGGCAAAGTTCGAGCGGACGAAGCCGCACGTCAACATTGGTACTATCGGCCACGTTGACCACGGTAAGACCACTCTCACCGCAGCTATCTCGAAGGTACTGCACGGTAAGTACCCTGACCTCAACGAGGCACGTAACTACGACGAGATTGACGGTGCTCCTGAAGAGCGCCAGCGTGGTATTACCATTAACGTCTCCCACATCGAGTACGAGACCGAAGCACGTCACTACGCACACGTTGACGCCCCGGGCCACGCCGACTACATCAAGAACATGATTACCGGTGCTGCCCAGATGGACGGTGCGATCCTCGTGGTTGCTGCCACCGATGGCCCGATGGCTCAGACCCGCGAGCACGTGCTGCTGGCTCGCCAGGTTGGCGTTCCCGCTTTGCTGGTTGCATTGAACAAGTGCGACATGGTTGATGATGAAGAGCTGCTTGAGCTCGTTGAAATGGAAGTTCGTGAACTGCTGAGCTCGCAGGACTTCGATGGCGACGAGGCTCCTGTGATCCGCACCTCCGGCTACATGGCTCTGCAGGGCGACGAGAAGTGGGTCAAGTCCGTTGAAGAACTGATGGACGCTGTTGACACCTACATTCCGGACCCCGTTCGCGATAAGGACAAGCCGTTCCTGATGCCGATCGAGGACGTCTTCACCATTACCGGTCGCGGTACCGTGGTGACCGGTCGCGCCGAGCGCGGTACTCTGGCTATCAACTCTGAGGTTGAAATCGTCGGTATCCGCGAAATCCAGAAGACCACCGTCACTGGTATCGAGATGTTCCACAAGCAGCTCGACGAAGCATGGGCAGGCGAGAACTGTGGTCTGTTGTTGCGTGGTCTGAAGCGTGAAGACGTTGAGCGTGGTCAGGTTGTTGCTGAGCCGGGGTCGATTACCCCGCACACCCAGTTCGAGGGTAACGTCTACATTCTCTCCAAGGACGAGGGTGGCCGTCACAACCCGTTCTACTCCAACTACCGTCCGCAGTTCTACTTCCGCACCACTGACGTTACTGGCGTCATCACCCTGCCGGAAGGTACTGAGATGGTTATGCCTGGCGATACCACTGAGATGTCAGTCGAGCTCATCCAGCCGATCGCTATGGAAGAGGGCCTCGGCTTCGCTATCCGTGAGGGTGGTCGCACCGTTGGTTCCGGTCGTGTGACCAAGATCGTCAAGTAAGACCTCTGACTGAGTTCGGCTGAGCTCAGCCTGAGGCTCGTCGACAGGGCCCCGTCACCGAGATATCTCGGAGGCGGGGCCCTGTTGTGTGTCGAGGTCTCGTGGCAATAACGTGATCTTGCCAATAACGAGACCCGAGGATTCGCGTTGCGCGCCAAAACATGTCATACTAGATAAGTTGCTCAGCATGGACGAGCGAATCATCGTGTCTGAATCGGTATTCGCCCCGTGAGCAGAATTCCCTCCCTCTCCTCGAGCGTAGTGTTCCGACATAGATTTCGACACGCCCGAGCGCGTGGATGGGAGCCCTTCAGGAGCGAGGAACCCGAAGTTTTCGGATTTGTTGCTGGAGGTGGAATAAGCGAAGACGGTCGATGAGGCGCAATTGTCTGGTCCATGGCCGTTGAATCGCACACAGGGACAGGTACGGACAACAAGGACGAAAGAGGCAAGACGCCATGGCGGGACAGAAAATCCGCATCCGTCTGAAGTCTTACGATCACGAGGTGATTGACACTTCAGCACGGAAGATCGTAGATACGGTCATACGCGCAGGCGCTCAGGTAGTGGGCCCGGTGCCGCTGCCAACTGAGAAGAACGTTTACTGCGTGATCCGTTCTCCGCACAAGTACAAGGACAGTCGCGAGCATTTTGAAATGCGCACTCATAAGCGGCTGATCGACATCGTAGACCCGACTCCGAAGGCCGTCGACTCGCTGATGCGTTTGGACCTGCCCGCGGACGTCAATATTGAAATCAAGCTTTAGGTTAGGGAGGTGCTGAGAGAACTATGACCGCTAACCGTCAAACAAAAGGTTTGCTGGGCACGAAGCTCGGCATGACCCAGGTCTGGGACGAGGAGAACAACCTTGTTCCGGTGACCGTGGTTCAGGCAGAGCCCAACGTGGTTTCGCAGCTTCGCACTGAAGAATCAGATGGCTACACCGCTGTTCAACTGGCCTACGGTCAGATTGATCCCCGTAAGGTAACCAAGCCACTGACCGGCCACTTCGAGAAGGCAGGCGTCACCCCGCGTCGCCATGTGGTCGAGATCCGTACCACTGATGTCGCTGAGTACACGCTGGGCCAGGACGTCACCGTTGAACAGTTTGAAGCTGGTCAAAAGGTTGACGTGACCGCTAACTCTAAGGGTAAAGGCTTCGCCGGTGCCATGAAGCGTCACGGCTTCGCCGGTGTGGCCGCATCCCACGGTCAGCACAAGAACCACCGTAAACCCGGTTCGGTCGGTGGTGCTTCCACCCCGGGCCGCGTCTTCAAAGGCCAGCGCCTGCCCGGCCGTATGGGCAATAAGCGCACTACCACTCAGAACCTTACTCTGCACGCTATCGATGCAGAGAACAACCTGCTGTTGATCAAGGGCGCCATTCCTGGCCCCAAGGGTCGGGTTGTGCTGGTTCGCGATGCAGCGAAGGGAGCATGAGCAGATGGCTGTCAAGAAAGTTACGGTTGATCTGCCGGCCGATATCTTTGGTGCCGAGACGAATGTGCCTCTGATGCACCAGGTCGTCGTCGCACAGCAAGCGGCTGCACGGCAGGGAACTCATAAAACAAAGACTCGCGGCGAAGTATCCGGTGGTGGCCGTAAACCATTCCGCCAGAAGGGTACCGGTCGCGCTCGTCAGGGCTCCAACCGCGAGCCTCAGATGACCGGCGGTGGTATTGTCCACGGCCCGGTGCCGCGGGACTACTCCCAGCGGACCCCCAAGAAAATGAAAGCTGCCGCTCTGCGGTCAGCACTGTCCGACCGTGCTCGTCACGACCGGATTCACGTGCTGGAAGCTCTCGTGACCGAACAGACTCCGTCCACTAAGGCCGCAAAGGCCGCCTTGGAGGAGCTGAATACCGGTCGGAAGAGTTTCCTGGTAGTCATTGATCGCAGTGACGATGTGACTGCCCTGAGCACCCGCAACCTGCAACAAGTCCACACCCTCTACACTGATCAGCTCAACACCTACGACGTGCTGATGAGTGATGATGTGGTCTTTACCAAGCCGGCCTACGAGGCCTTCGTGGCTGCCGCCGGCAGCAACAAGAAGGAGGAGGCCAAATGAGCGGCACCATCAACAAAGACCCGCGCGACGTGATCATTTCTCCCGTCGTCTCGGAAAAGAGCTACGCCGATATGGATGAGGGTCGTTACACCTTCATCGTCGACCCGCGCTCGAATAAGACCGAAATTAAGTTTGCCATCGAAAAGATTTTTGATGTCAAAGTTGATTCGGTCAACACCATGAACCGTCCCGGGAAGCGTCAGCGCACCCGCTTCGGATGGGGTTCGCGCAAAGATACCAAGCGCGCGATCGTCACTCTGAAGGAAGGGACCATTGACATCTTCGGAGGTCCGGCTCTCTAAGCCGGAGACCACTTAATCGAGGAATAAAGATATGGCTATCCGTAAATACAAGCCGGTTACGTCGGGCCAGCGCGGCTCGTCGGTTTCCGACTTTTCAGAAATCACGCGGAGCACGCCCGAGAAATCACTGCTTCGTCCGCTGACGAAGACTGGTGGGCGTAACAGCTCCGGCAAGATCACGACCCGTCACAAGGGCGGCGGTCACAAGCGCCAGTACCGCCTGGTCGATTTCCGTCGCTACGACAAGGATGGCATTCCGGCCAAGGTCGCACACATTGAATATGACCCGAACCGCACTGCCAACATTGCACTGTTGCACTACGTCGACGGCGCGAAGCGCTACATCATTGCTCCGGCCAAGCTGAAGCAGGGTGACATCGTCGAATCGGGTGCGAACGCTGACATCAAACCGGGTAACAATCTGCCGCTACGCAATATCCCGCTGGGTACTGTGGTGCACGCAGTGGAGCTACGCCCGGGCGGTGGCGCTAAGCTGGCTCGTTCCGCTGGTGCCTCCACCCAGCTGGTGGCTCGCGAGGGCAAGTACGCCCAGTTGCGTCTGCCCTCCGGTGAAATTCGCAACGTTGACGTTCGTTGCCGCGCCACTATCGGTGAAGTCGGCAACGCTGAGCAGATCAACATCTCCTGGGGTAAGGCCGGTCGCATGCGCTGGAAGGGCGTCCGCCCGACTGTTCGCGGCGTTGTGATGAACCCGGTCGACCACCCGCACGGTGGTGGTGAAGGTCGTACCTCCGGTGGTCGTCACCCTGTGAGCCCGTCCGGTCAGAAGGAAGGCCGCACCCGCCGCCCGAATAAGGAAAGCGACAAACTCATTGTTCGTCGTCGTCGTACCGGCAAGAAATCACGATAAGGAGCTGATCTCTCAATGCCACGCAGCCTGAAAAAGGGTCCTTACGTTGATCAGCATCTCTACCTGAAGGTTCTTGCTGAGAACGAAAAGACCAATAAGAACGTTATCCGCACCTGGTCCCGTCGTTCCATGATCGTTCCGGACATGATTGGTCACACCATCGCTGTCCACGACGGTCGGAAGCACGTTCCGGTGTTCATCACCGAAGCCATGGTGGGACACAAGCTCGGAGAGTTCGCACCAACTCGAACCTTCCGCGGCCACTCCAAGGACGACCAGAAGGGCCGCCGCTAAGGCGGGCCCTGCAAGATTCGAAAGAGGATAAGCAATGGAAGCCAAGGCAAGTGCGCGCTACTTGCGCGTGACGCCAATGAAGGCCCGGCGCGTTGTCGACCTTGTTCGTGGTAAGCAAGCGACTGAAGCGCTGGCTATTCTGAAGTTCGCTCAGCAGGGTGCTTCGGATCCGGTGTATAAGGTTGTTGCCTCCGCGGTGGACAATGCCCGTCAGAAAGCAGACCGTGAAGGTCTGTCCTTCAAAGAAGACGAACTGTTCATCTCCGAAGCTTTCGTAGATGAAGGACCGACCATGAAGCGCTACCAGCCTCGTGCCCAGGGACGCGCTTTCCAGATCAGAAAACGCACCAGCCACGTCACCGTGGTCGTTGCGACCGAAGAAGAGAAGGGTGGGACCAACTAAATGGGTCAGAAAATTAATCCCAATGGATTCCGCCTCGGTATCACCACCGATCACGTCTCCCGTTGGTTCGCTGACTCCAACCAGGAAGGCCAGCGCTACGCCGACTTCGTGAAAGAAGACGTTCGCATTCGTGAACTTCTGTCCGATGGTATGGAGCGTGCTGGCATCGCCAAGGTGGAGATCGAACGCACTCGCGATCGCGTTCGTGTGGACGTCCACACCGCGCGCCCGGGTATCGTCATCGGTCGCCGGGGTGCAGAAGCCGATCGTATTCGTCGGTCGCTGGAAAAGCTGACCGGCAAGCAGATCCAGCTCAACATTCTGGAAGTCAAGAACCCCGAAATGGACGCCCAGCTCGTGGCACAGGGTGTCGCTGAGCAGCTGGCCGCCCGTGTGGCTTTCCGTCGCGCGATGCGTCGTAGCATCCAGTCCGCAATGCGTGCGGGCGCCAAGGGTATCCGTATCCAGTGCTCGGGCCGTCTGGGCGGGGCTGAAATGTCTCGTTCGGAGTTCTACCGTGAAGGTCGCGTGCCTCTGCACACCCTGCGCGCCAACATCGACTTCGGCAAATTCGAAGCGAAGACCACCTTCGGTCGCATTGGTGTGAAGGTCTGGATCTACAAGGGTGACTTGACCGATAAGGAACTGGCTGCAGTCGAGGCTGCCAAGCCGTCCGGTCGTGGTGGACGCGGTGGCGGCCGTGGCCGCAACAACCAGCGTCGTCGTCGCGGCGGGGGACAGGACGCCAAGGCACAGACCGGCGCAACTGAAGGAGGCAACGCCTAATGTTGATCCCACGTCGTGTGAAGTACCGCAAGCAGCACCGTCCCGGTCGTCGTGGTATGGCTAAGGGTGGAACCGAAGTGACCTTCGGTGAGTTTGGTGTCCAAGCTCTGACCCACTCCTACGTCACCAACCGCCAGATCGAGGCAGCTCGTATTGCCATGACCCGCCACATTAAGCGTGGTGGTAAGGTCTGGATCAATATTTTCCCGGACCGTCCGTTGACCAAGAAGCCTGCCGAAGTCCGTATGGGTTCCGGTAAGGGTTCGCCTGAGTACTGGGTTGCAAACGTCAAGCCCGGACGAGTGATGTTCGAACTTTCCGGTGTTTCCGAAGAGGTCGCCCGTGAAGCGTTGACTTTGGCCATCCACAAGTTGCCGATGAAGGCACGTATCGTTCGTCGTGAAGGTGGTGAGTGATCATGGCAGTTGGTTCCAAGGAACTCAACATTGAAGCTCTCGATGGCTTCGATAACGCCCGCCTGACCGAAGAGCTGCAGAAAGCAAAGGCTGAACTGTTCAACCTGCGTTTCCAAGCCGCCACCGGTCAGATCGAAAACACCGGTCGTATCAAGGTCGTCAAGCGCGATATCGCACGGATCTACACCATCCTGCGCGAGCGTGAACTCGGTATTCGCGAGAATGTCGACGTTCCGGCTGATGACGTCAAAGAATCCAAGAAGAAAACCAAGAAGTCCAAGAAGAAGGCTGAGGAGGAGGACAAGTGACCGAATCAACGAACACCGCCGCCACCGAAGCCGCTCCGGAGCGTAACTACCGGAAGACTCTTCGTGGAATCGTGGTTTCCGACAAGATGGATAAGACCATCGTCGTGGAGATCGAGTCCCACAAAAAGCACGCACTGTATGGCAAGATCGTTCGCACCACCAAGCGTGTGAAGGCTCACGATGAGGAGAACACCGCAGGTGTGGGTGACCGCGTCGACTTGATGGAGACCCGCCCGTTGTCTAAGAGCAAGCGCTGGCGGCTGGCTGAGATTGTTGAGCGCGCTCAGTAATCCCAGGCGCACTGAGTAACACAGGCCCACCACTTTTGTGGTGGGCCTGTGTCGTTAACTGAGACTTTGTCACGTGCTTTTCTCAGGACGACGCCAATCGACAGAGAGCGAACTAACACCCGCACCACCATGCCATTAGATTGAAATAGCGCCAGTATGGCGTGTAAGATGAAGAGTCTGTGTGCTCTTGATGGTGAGACCATCCATCTCACGTGCCAAGAACCACAGAACTTTCGCCGAAAATGCCTCGGCCTTGCCCTGCACGTGGATGACGTGAATGAGTGTTCTCGAGCGGTCTGAACAACGTCGAGATTGCTCGTTGTTCGACGCCACGAGCCTCTCAGGGTGAGGGAAAGCAGAAGGCGAAAGCTATCAGTTCACCGTTCGGCTAGGCTCACCCGGTCTTCGGGGGAGAACCAGCACGACGACAGGAGTAATCAAGTGATTCAGCAGGAGTCGCGGCTTAAGGTCGCCGACAATACGGGCGCCAAGGAAATCCTGGCTATCCGTATTCTCGGAGGATCTGGACGCCGCTATGCATCCATCGGCGACGTGATCGTCGCAACCGTAAAAGACGCTATCCCCGGTGGCAACGTCAAGGCTGGAGATGTCGTCAAAGCCGTGGTAGTCCGTGCCAAGAAATCGGTACGCCGCGCTGACGGTTCCTACATCAGCTTCGATGAGAACGCAGCTGTAATTCTCAAGGGTGACCAGGAACCCCGTGGCACTCGTATTTTCGGCCCGGTCGGTCGCGAACTTCGTGACAAGAAGTTCATGCGTATCGTGTCACTGGCACCGGAGGTGATCTAGTCCCATGGCCAAGATCAAGAAAGACGACCTCGTGCAGGTTATTGCAGGCAAGGACAAGGGCAAGCAGGGCAAAGTCCTGCGCGTGTTCCCCAAAGATGAGCGCGTGCTCGTTGAAGGTGTCAACCGCGTGACTAAGCACGTCCGTGCCGGTCAGGGACCCCAGGGCGCTACCGAAGGTGGTATCCAGGTGGTCGAAGCCCCGATGCACATTTCGAATGTTGCCATCGTAGACCCCGAGTCTGGCAAGCCGACCCGCGTTGGCTACCGCTTTGAAGAAGTCGAGAAGAACGGCGAAACCAAGACCGTCAAGGTCCGTTACGCCAAGGCCTCTGGAAAGGAGCTGTGATGACTGAGGTTAGCACCGATACGGCCGCAGCCCCCAAGGTCACCCCGCGTCTGAAGGCCACATACCAGAACGAGATCAAGAAGTCGCTGCAGGACCAGTTTAACTACAGCAACGTGATGCAGGTCCCGGGCCTGACCAAAGTTGTGGTGAACATGGGTGTTGGTGAAGCAGCTCGTGACTCGAAGGTCATCGAAGGTGCCATCAAGGATCTGGCCGCCATCACTGGTCAGAAGCCACAGGTTTCCAAGGCCAAGAAGTCCATCGCGCAGTTTAAGTTGCGTGAAGGTATGCCCATCGGCGCCCATGTGACCATGCGCGGCGACCGCATGTGGGAATTCCTGGACCGTTTGGTCTCGTTTGCTCTGCCACGTATTCGTGACTTCCGTGGTCTGTCCTCCAAGCAGTTCGATGGTAACGGTAACTACACGTTCGGCCTGGCCGAGCAGACCGTGTTCCACGAGATCGATCAGGACAATATCGACCGCGTACGCGGTATGGACATCACCGTCGTGACCACCGCAACGACCGATGACGAAGGCCGTGCGCTGTTGCGCGCTCTGGGCTTCCCATTCAAGAAAGACCAGTAATCTATCTACGCTACAGGTCCCATCCGGTGTACCGGTCCGGGAAACCACAGCGAGAAAGGGCGTGAAGCCCACATGACTATGACCGATCCTGTCGCAGACATGTTGACCCGTCTGCGCAACGCAAATTCGGCCTCACATGACTCGGTATCCATGCCGTCTTCGAAACTGAAGACCCGCCTGGCCGAGATCTTGAAAAACGAAGGCTACATCGATGACTGGGCCGAAGAAGAGGCCCGTGTTGGCAAAACCCTGACCATCCAGCTGAAGTTCGGCCCGCAGCGCGAGCACGCTATTGCTGGCCTGCGCCGTATTTCTAAGCCCGGTCTGCGCGTTTATGCCAAGTCCACCAACCTGCCTCGTGTGTTGGGCGGTTTGGGGATTGCGATCCTGTCAACCTCCTCCGGTCTGCTCACAGACCGTCAGGCGGCTTCCAAAGGTGTAGGTGGGGAAGTCCTCGCCTACGTGTGGTAACGGAACACGGACGAAAGGTAGAGAAAATGTCACGTATTGGACGTCTTCCGATCACCGTGCCTTCCGGCGTTGATGTGAAGGTCAATGGCTCGCAGGTCGATGTGAAAGGACCTAAGGGTGAGCTGAGCTTCACCGTTGCATCGCCTATCACCGTTGATTTGGAAGAAAACACTATTACTGTCAGCCGTCCCGACGATGAGCGCGAATCGCGTTCGTTGCACGGTTTGAGCCGGACCATGATCAATAACATGATCGTGGGTGTCACCGAAGGCTACTCCAAGACGTTGGAGATCATTGGTACCGGTTACCGCGTGCTGGCCAAGGGACAGGGTCTGGAATTTTCCCTGGGCTTCTCCCACACCATTTCCGTAGACGCGCCGAAGGGCATCGACTTCAAAGTTGACGGCAACAAGGTGACTGTCTCCGGGATCGACAAGCAGCTGGTCGGCGAAACCGCAGCCAATATCCGGAAACTTCGTAGAACCGAGCCTTATAAGGGCAAGGGCATCCGGTATTTGGGCGAGCAGGTCCGTCGTAAGGCCGGAAAGGCAGGTAAGTGATGTCGAACGTCACTGTCAAAGGCAAGGGCAAATACGCTGCTCGGGCTCGCCGCCACCAGCGTGTTCGCAAGCATATCTCCGGAACCTCGGCACGTCCTCGCTTGGTCGTCAACCGTTCAGCCCGACACGTCTTCGTGCAGGTGGTCGACGACACGAAGGGACTCACCCTGGTTTCAGCTTCCACTATGGAAGCCGATCTTCGGAGCTTGGACGCTGAGAAGGTCGAGAAGTCGCGTAAGGTTGGCGAGCTCGTCGCTGAGCGCGCCAAAGCAGCCGGCATTGAAGCGGTCGTCTTCGACCGTGGCGGTAACCGTTACCACGGTCGCGTCGCGGCAGTAGCTGAAGGAGCACGCGAAGGGGGGCTGAAACTGTGAGCGAAAACACCAACGAAAAGGACAATCAGGTGACTGAAGCTAACGAAGACGCCGTGTCTGAGACCTCATCAGGTTCGGTTAGCCAGAACACCGAACGCACTGGTGGTCGTGGTGAGCGCGGCGGTCGAGGCCGTCGTGACCGCGCTGCCAAGAACGAACGCGGCTCCCGCCGTAACAACTCCCGTGGCAACGACAACCGCGACGAGTTCCTCGAGCGCGTGGTGACCATCAACCGCGTATCCAAGGTGGTCAAGGGCGGACGTCGGTTCTCCTTCACCGCTCTGGTTGTCGTCGGTGACGGCGACGGTCTGGTTGGCGTTGGTTACGGTAAGGCCAAGGAAGTTCCGGCCGCTATCGCCAAGGGTGTTGAAGAGGCCAAGAAGAGCTTCTTCCGCGTTCCGCGTATCGGGACAACCATTCCTCACATCGTGCAGGGTGAAGACGCTGCCGGCGTTGTGCTGTTGCGTCCTGCTTCCCCCGGTACCGGTGTGATCGCTGGTGGTCCGGTGCGTGCTGTGCTGGAGTGCGCAGGGATCCACGATGTGCTTTCCAAGTCGATGGGTTCAGTGAACGCCATCAACATTGTGCGAGGCACGATCGATGCGCTCAAGCAGTTGGAAGGACCCGAGGAAGTTGCTGCCCGTCGCGGTAAACCTGTCGATGAGGTCGCTCCGCACGCCATGCTTCGCACCATGCAGGAAGATCGCGCCAAGAAGGCCGAAGAAAGGGCAGGTGCCTGATCATGGCAACGAACAACGGTTCAACTCCAAAGAACATCACGGCCTCGGATGCGACTCTGGCGATTACCCAGATCCGTTCAACCGTGGGCCGTAAACCCAAGCATCGTGAGACTGTGCGTTCGCTCGGTCTGAAGCGAATTGGTCACACTGTGACCCGTACAGCCGATGAGTCCACGGTGGGCATGATTAATACCGTGCGCCACCTCGTCACAGTGGAGGAGGTCAATAATGGCTGACACCAACGAAGGCCAGAACGGCCCAGACATCGTCAAGCTGCATGACCTGCGTCCAGCTGCCGGTTCGAAGAAGACCAAGCTGCGTTACGGACGCGGTGAAGGCGGTAAGGGTGGCAAGACCGCTACCCGCGGTACTAAGGGCACCAAGGCTCGTTACCAGGTCCCTGCAGGTTTCGAAGGTGGTCAGCTTCCGTTGCACATGCGCCTTCCGAAACTGCGCGGATTCAAAAACCCATTCCGCACCGAGTACCAGGTCGTCAACCTGGACAAGCTCGCTCAGCACTTCCCCGACGGTGGCGAGGTCACCGTCGATTCTCTGGTGGAGCGTGGCTTGGTGCGCAAGAACCAGCCGGTGAAAATCCTGGGTACCGGAGAGATCTCCGTGGCTCTGAACATCACCGCCGATGCATTCTCCAAGTCGGCTGTTGAAAAGATCAACGCCGCTGGAGGGTCAACCACGGCTCGCTAAGGCGAAACACTCCGATTCAGGCCAATCGGTCCTCGATTCTGTGCAGGAGGTCTTGCAACGAATCGAGGACCGAGGCATTTAACGCTAGAATCTCTACGGTGTGTCATCACCACACCCGCAGATGCGCGGGTTATGGCCCACCCACGCAGACTACGAACGGCTTCGGCCACCTCGACCATTACCCCTTCAGGAGGACGCTTGTTCAGCGCGATTGCACGGGTCTTTAAGACCCCGGATCTGCGGACCAAGATCCTATTCACGCTCGGTGTCATTGTGATCTACCGGATCGGTTCTTTTATCCCTGCACCGGGAGTGAACTACGACAACGTGCAAATGTGTCTGGCCAGCGGTGAAACCGAAGGTGGCCTGTACTCGTTCGTGAACATGTTCTCCGGTGGCGCGATGCTCCAGGTCTCCATCTTCGCGCTGGGCATCATGCCCTACATTACCGCCGCGATTATCACCCAACTGTTGCGCGTCGTGATCCCACGGTTCGAGCGCCTCCATAAGGAAGGCGCCGAAGGACAAGCCAAGCTCACACAGTACACCCGCTACCTGACCATTGCACTGGCGCTACTGAATGCGACCACGCTGTCTACCTTGGCTTCCTCGGGTGCACTGCTGAACTGCAACCTCCCGCTGCTCACCGATAGCAGCATCCCTTCCATCCTGTTGTTGGTGCTGATCCTCACCGCTGGTGCCGTGGTGCTGATGTGGATGGGGGAGCAGATCACCGAACGCGGTGTGGGTAACGGTATGTCGCTGATGATCTTCATCTCGATCGCAGCTGGCTTCCCGGCCGGACTCGGCCAGATCTGGACCACCCAGGGTTGGCAGACTTTTGCGATCGTGATGGTCGTGGGATTGTTGACCATTATGGCCATCGTGTTCGTCGAGGATTCGCAACGTCGCGTACCGGTCCAATACGCCAAGCGTCAGATTGGTCGTCGCACCGTCGGCGGTACCTCGACCTACATTCCGATCAAGGTCAATATGGCCGGTGTCATTCCGGTGATCTTCGCTTCTTCAATCCTGATGCTTCCGCAGATCTTGATCCAGTTCAACCAGCCAGCTCCCGGTAGTCAAGAAGAACCCAAAGAATGGGTGGTCTGGTTGCAGGAGTATTTCGGCACGCAGTCGCACCCGGTCTACATGCTGATTTTCTTCTTGCTCACGATTGGGTTCACATATTTTTACGTGACCATCACGTTCAATCCGCAGGACATTTCGGACAATATGAAACGCTACGGCGGATTCATTCCAGGCGTCCGGGCGGGCCGGCCCACCGTGCAGTATCTGGAATACGTGATTTCTCGTATCACGTTCGTGGGTTCCTTGTACCTTGGTGTTATCGCCATGATTCCGCTGGTAGCCTTTGTTCTGATCGGTGCGAATCAGAACTTCCCGTTCGGCGGTACGTCGATCTTGATTATGGTGGGCGTTGCTCTGACGACCATCAAGCAAATCAATGCCCAGATGGAACAACACAACTACGAAGGACTCCTGCGTTAGTGGTCTGATCCTTGTGTAGAGCAGAGTAGATAGGACTGAGGTATCACACATGTCTCAAATCTTGATGATGGGCCCTCCAGGGTCGGGTAAAGGCACGCAGGCGGCCCTGATCGCCGATAAGCTCGGAATTCCAGCGATTTCCACCGGCGATATCTTCCGTTATAACGTCAAGGAACTCACCGAACTGGGGCGTGAGGCCAAGCAGTATATGGATAACGGTGACTTCGTACCCGATGACGTCACAAACCGCATGGTGGAGGATCGTCTGGCCCAGTCGGATGCTACCGAAGGTTTCCTCTTGGACGGATATCCTCGCACCGCCGGACAGGTTGAGGCCCTGAACAACATCCTGGACAACCAGGGTAAAACCCTTACTGCCGTTCTGGTTCTGGAAGTGCCCGACGACGAACTTGTGCAACGCCTGCTGGCCCGCGCCGAGACCGAAGGCCGTAGCGATGACACCGAAGAGGTCATCAAACACCGCCTGGAGCTCTACCACCGAGAAACTGCGGACCTGGTTGATGCCTACCTCAAGGACGGTATTGTTGCCCGCGTGGACGGCACCGGCATGATCGATGACGTCACCGAGCGGTTGTTGCAAGCCGTGTACAACATTCGTGCACGCACCGGGACACTTCCCGTGATTCGTCCGAGGAAAGACCAGTAATCACGCAGTCGCCACCACATCATCACAGCGTCGGCCGAGCATTCTCGGCCGGCGTTGTTGATTTTTGAGCGCACACCGTAAGAATACCTTTGCGAGCACCGTCAGGAGGCGACCATGAGCCGTCGCAAAATTGAACTGAAGACCGCCAATGAGATGGCAGTGATGCACCAGTCAGGACTTATCCTGTCTCGAGCCCTGGACGCGGTCGCTGCGACCGCGAAACCCGGCACCACCACACTGGAACTCGACGAGATTTTCTCTGAGACCATCACCGAAGCAGGAGCGACCTCAAATTTTCTGGGATATTACGGATACCCGAACTCCATATGCGCCTCTGTCAATGACCAGGTGGTCCATGGGATTCCGAACGCAACACCCTTGCAATCTGGTGACGTGCTGAAAATTGATGGCGGTTGCATTCTGAATGGGTGGCATTCCGATTCGGCTCGGACCGTGATCGTAGCCGATGAGAACAACACCGGGGTTGACCCGGAAGACCAGCGACTTTCTGAGATTACCCGCAAAGCGATGTGGCGTGGCATTGCTGCTTTTGCCTCGGCCAAATATGTCGGAGAGATCGGCGAGGCCATCGAAACCTACGTGCGGGCCCAGCCAGGCTCGCACCTGGGGATTTTGGAAGAATACGTCGGGCACGGCATCGGCACGGCCATGCACCAAGCCCCCGACGTGTTCAATTACGACTCCGGAATGCGAGGGCAACGCATCAAACCCGGGCTTTGCCTCGCGATCGAACCCATGCTCGTTCGTGGCGGTATCGACACGACCGTGTTGGACGACGACTGGACCGTGGTCACCAACGACGGATCGCGCGCCAGCCAGTGGGAGCACTCGGTTGCCCGTCATCAGGACGGAATTTGGGTACTGACCGCCGAAGACGGGGGAGCCAGCGAACTCCAACCGTTGGGTGTGACACCAGTTCCCTTGCCTTCCACGGCATCGTAAGCCGTCCCACGGCGGATCGGGCTGGAAAAATGTGCCTGTCTGAGATAACATAATTTGTTGGCTGTTTTTGTCTTCAGTGGATTGGCGTGTCGCCAGATCACAGATCACGAACAGCGCATCAAGTATTCGTCCCCACGTAGCCTTTGTATACCTGTTTCAGGAAGACTGCGTGGGCCAAGCGATTGTGGAGGACATGGCTAAGAAGGAAGGCGTCATCGAAGTCGAGGGCACCGTGACCGAAGCGTTGCCCAATGCAATGTTCCGCGTCCGCCTTCAGAACGAGCACGTTGTGCTTGCGACGATTTCAGGCAAGATGCGGCAACACTACATTCGGATTCTTCCCGAAGACCGAGTGGTAGTCGAGCTTAGCCCGTACGACCTGGACCGGGGTCGTATTGTGTACCGCTACAAATAAAAATAGAAGAACTAGCACAACGCTCAAGGAGGAACCATGAAGGTTCAGCCAAGCGTGAAGCGGATCTGCGATAACTGCAAGGTTATTCGCCGCCATGGCAACGTTATGGTGATCTGCAGTAACCCACGCCATAAACAGCGTCAGGGCTAACACCCCGCGGGGTGCCCTTCCAATAGGCGCTGAGAACGAAGGCTCATCCAGGAGCCGACAGCGGTGCAGAGCACATGAACTATTCATGTGTCTCAACCTCCGGACACAGCAAAGGCCGGAGACTGAACTGGCTGACAACAGTATTGATCGATCTTGTTCTGAGATCGTCGATTCTTAGGGTTAGCAGATGATAGAGACCATCATCACGGTTCAGGACGTACCGTTGCAGACCTTTGCTCGACAGAACAAGGAGAACGGCCATATGGCACGTCTAGCAGGCGTTGATATCCCGCGCGAGAAGCGTGTGGTCATCGCTCTCACCTACATCTACGGGGTGGGTCGTACCCGCTCGCAGCAGACCCTTGAGGCGACCGGGATTTCTCCCGATACCCGCGTCAAGGATCTCACCGACGCTGAATTGGTGGAGTTGCGCGATTACATCGAAGGAAACTATCGGGTTGAGGGTGACCTCCGCCGTGAGGTCGCCGCTGATATTCGTCGCAAAGTGGAGATTGGTAGCTACCAGGGCTTGCGCCACCGTCGTGGCCTGCCGGTCCACGGTCAGCGCACGAAGACTAATGCACGTACCCGTAAGGGCCCGAAGAAGACCGTCGCTGGTAAGAAGAAGTAGTCTCCTGGGCCATCAATCCCAGAGCTTTACTGTCTAATCACCTCAATAGCTTTTCGTAGGAGAGAGAAACATGCCCCCGAAGGGACGCGGAGCGACCGTACGTAAGAGTCGTCGCTCGAAGAAGAATATCGCCCAGGGCCAAGCCCACATCAAGAGCACTTTCAACAACACCATCGTTTCCATTACTGACACCACCGGTGCTGTGGTTTCCTGGTCGTCAGCTGGAGAGATGGGCTTTAAGGGCTCCCGTAAGTCCACTCCTTTCGCAGCTCAGACCGCTGCTGAGCAAGCTGCGAAGCGCGCTCAAGAGCACGGCATGCGGAAGGTCGACGTCTTCGTCAAGGGCCCCGGCTCTGGACGGGAGACTGCGATTCGTTCGCTGCAGGCAGCAGGACTGGAAGTCGGATCGATCCAAGACGTCACTCCTGTCGCCCACAACGGTGCCCGCCCGGCAAAGCGTCGTCGCGTCTAAACCGTTGAGCACACCAACTGTGGATCAGTAAGCTAATTCCGCGGGCCATGCGCCGGAAGAGGCCTACTGGTTTACAGCAAAACATCATTATCTCCCTCGTTTCCCCATACCTGCGAGCGTCATATGGCGGACGCCTCGCTGAAAGGAAATGTCAGTGCTCATTGCACAGCGCCCCACGTTGACTGAAGAACCCGTATCAACTCAACGCTCGCGGTTCGTTATTGAACCCTTGGAGCCTGGTTTTGGTTATACACTGGGTAACTCGCTACGGCGGACCCTGCTGTCATCCATACCCGGTGCGTCCGTGACCAGCATCCGCATCGATGGCGTGCTTCACGAGTTTTCTACCGTCAACGGTGTGAACGAAGACGTCACCGAAATTATCCTCAACATCAAGCAGCTCTCGGTTTCCTCGGAAAACGATGAGCCGGTCGTGGCTTACCTGCGCAAGCAGGGTCCCGGCGAGGTAACTGCCGCTGATATCACTGCGCCGGCAGGCGTTGAGATCCACAACCCCGAACTGCATATCGCGACCCTGAATGAGAAGGGGAAGTTCGATATGGAGCTGACCATTGAGCGCGGTCGTGGCTACGTTACCGCTACTCAGAACAAGACCCCGGACGCTGAAATCGGACGAATTCCAGTCGACTCCATCTACTCTCCGGTCCTGAAGGTCACCTTCAAAGTCGAAGCCACGCGTGTTGAGCAGCGCACCGACTTTGACAAGTTGGTACTGGATGTGGAGACCAAGGAATCCATTGCTCCGCGCGACGCGCTGGCTTCGGCCGGTTCCACGCTGGTGGAGCTGTTCGGTTTGGCCCGTGAGCTCAACGTTGCCGCCGAAGGTATTGAGGTTGGCCCTTCGCCGGCCGATGATACCGTCGCTGCCGATATGGCCCTTCCCATCGAGGAGTTGGAGATGACCGTGCGGTCTTACAACTGCCTGAAGCGTGAAGGGATCCATACCGTCGGTGAGCTGGTGGCTCGTTCTGAGACCGACCTGATGGATATCCGGAACTTCGGTGCGAAGTCCATTGACGAAGTGAAAGAGAAGCTTGCTGAGCTGGGCCTGTCCTTGAAGGACTCTGGACCGGCAAGCTTCGATCCTCTGGCTACCGACTCCCAGGAGTACAACGGCGGCGAAGAGTACAACGGTGACTTCCAGTCCTACGACCAGTACTAAATCCGTTCCGTACTGGTTACTGAGAAGACACCCGAACCCGAATAAGTGATTCCTGTGGCGGTGGCTTCCGCCACGCGTGCGGGAATATCCCAAGGAGAAAACCATGCCAACCCCAACTAAAGGTCCGCGCCTGGGCAGCGGCCCTGCTCATCAGCGGGCTATGCTGGCCAACCTGTCGGCGAGCCTTTTCGAGCACAAGTCCATCAAGACCACCTTGGCCAAGGCTAAGCGAGTGCAACCTTACGCCGAGCGTCTGATCACCTTCGCGAAGCGCGGTGACTTGCCCGCCCGCCGTAAGGTGCAGTCCATGATTGCTGGTCGTTCTCGCACCAACAAGTCCATCGTGCACGAACTGTTCACCGTCATTGGCCCAGCTATGGAGAACCGCGAAGGCGGCTACACTCGCATCACCAAGATCGGTACTCGCTCCGGCGATAACGCCCCGATGGCGGTAATCGAACTGGTCATGGAGCCGGTTTCGCCCAAACAGGCTGTGGTTCAGGATGCCGAAAACGCAGCCAAGCACGCTGCTGAGGTGGCAGCTGCCGACGAGCAGGACGAACAGGCTGAACAACAGCAGCCGATTGCCGACGATATTGTCGACGAGTCGCAAGAAGCCGAAATGGCCGAAGCTGAAACTCCTGCCGAGACAGAGACTGAATCCACTGATGAAGCTGACGCTCCAACAGCAGACGAGGCCAAAGAGACTGACGAAGAGCAGAAATAATCTGCTGTCAACACCTCACCAGGCACGTGCCTGACACCAAGGCGGTGTGAGCCCTACACGAATGAGCAGGGTTCACACCGCCTTTTCGTCTCAGTGCCTACACTAGATGTGATGGACGACGAGAAGGCACCCCCCGGGGCCCAGAACGTTTTTGTGCAACCAAGGCCCGCGAATAAATCAGCTCGTACTAGCCGTTCGGTGCGGGTTAAAGTCCGTTGTGGTTATGACGGAGGCGCCTTTCACGGTTGGGCCCGTCAACCAGGACTCACCACGGTGCAAGGTGAGATCGAACAGGGGCTACACACACTTATTCGTCGCGAGATAAGGACAGTGGTTGCCGGTCGAACTGACGCCGGCGTGCACGCAGAAGCCCAAGTGTTTCAGTTCGACCTGACTCAGGACGAATGGTGGGGGCTTGCCCGCGGTAAGTCTGCACTGGATCCTGGCGAAAGCTTGGTGCGACGCCTGAACGGGACTCTCAAACACCTGGGCGGAGCGATCCACATTTATACTGCCGAGCGGGCTCCAGAAGGTTTCGATGCTCGATTCTCGCCCACCCAGCGCCGTTATCGGTACCGGATAGCCGACCGTGTAGAGAACTTCCGACCTCTCGAACGGCATTTCACCTGTTGGTTACGTCGTGAACTCAACGTGAGCCTCATGCAGGCCGAAGCCAACACGGTTTTGGGACTACATGATTTCCTCAGCTTCTGCAAACCTAAACCCGACGCCACCACGATCCGCACGGTCCACGACATTCGTATAACCCGCGACGACAGTGGCATCATTACCGCGGAGCTGGTCGCAGACGCCTTCTGCCACAACATGGTGCGGGCGCTGATGGGAGCACTGATTCAGGTGGGGGAGGGGTCGAAGGACCCGGGGTGGCTGGCGCACCGTTTAGCGGCCAAGGTTCGCGACTCGCAGGTGCGGTTGGCTCCCGCTGAGGGACTTATCCTCAGTGGTGTTGACTACCCTAACGATGAAGACCTGGCCTCGCGAGCCGAACAGACTCGAGCCAAACGCGACACAGAACGCTAGTTTCGTCACAGCCCACATGCCCCATATTTGGTGTTAGGGGTAGACTCGCGCTAAACTAGGTTGCTGTTGTGCGAGTCATCCCAGACTGTACGCTGATCAGACTGACGTCGTTGCATCGTTGCAAAGTCTCATCGCGCTGGGAAATATCGACCCGGCTTCACGCCAGCCCTCACCTGGTGTACCGGAAGCACCCACAAGATACAGTCGAGTCAACTTGGTCTCACGCCCAAGAACTCGTCGAATGTTGCAGACCGATACCGAATTAACGAAGGCAAGAATAGTGCGTACGTTTACACCAACGCCAGACGACATCGATCGTCAATGGCACGTTATTGACGCCACCGATGTGGTGCTGGGGCGTCTTGCTAGCCAGGTGGCTCCGCTACTGCGCGGCAAGCACAAGCCAAGTTTCGCCCCCCACATGGATATGGGCGATTTTGTCATCATTATCAATGCAGACAAGGTGACCCTGACCGGGCACAAGCTGGAGCAGAAGAGCGCTTACCGTCACTCCGGCTTCCCGGGTGGTTTGACCTCCACCTCCTACGCTGAGCTGTTGGAGAAAGACCCGGTCCAGGCCGTCGAGAAGGCTGTTCGTGGCATGTTGCCGAAGAACAAGCTCAACGACAAGTTCATGTCGAAGCTGAAGGTCTACCGCGGCTCCGAGCACCCGCACGCTGCCCAGCAGCCCGTTGAGTACACCTTGAACCAGGTGGCCCAGTAGGGTCAGCCCCATTAATTCTTTCTAAGGAGAACCATGACTCTGAATGAGAATGAGTCCACCGAGGAAGTGGAGCTGACTAGCTACACCTCCGAATCAACCGAATCTGTCGATGCAGGTGCCACTGTTGCTGAGCGTCCTGCCCTGACTCAGTCCGGTTCCGCCGTGGGTCGCCGGAAGCGGGCCATCGCCCGCGTGCGTCTGGTTCCGGGCACCGGTGAGTGGAAAGTCAACGGCCGCGAGCTCGACACCTACTTCCCGAATAAACTCCACCAGCAGGAAGTCAACGACCCGCTGAAGCTTCTCAACGTTGACGGCGCCTACGACGTGATCGCTATTGTGCGTGGCGGTGGCCCTTCCGGCCAGGCCGGTGCAGTCCGCTTGGGCGTCGCTCGTGCGCTGAACGACATCGATCGCGACAACAACCGTCCTGCCCTGAAGAAGGCCGGATTCTTAACTCGCGATGCGCGCGCTGTTGAGCGGAAGAAGGCCGGTCTGAAGAAGGCCCGTAAGGCCCCGCAGTACTCCAAGCGCTAAACTCCTTTTTGTACTGGCGCATTCAGCCAGCACACCACACGGGGACCTCGCCATGATGGCGAGGTCCCCGTTGGCTTGTAGGGTTCTCTAAAAAACGCCGCTGGTCCGGGCTTAGAGCACCTTGGAAAGGAAGTCTTGTAGCCGTGCAGACTGCGGGTTTTCAAAGACCTCGGCAGGCGACCCGCGCTCGACAAGTTGGCCATCGTCCATGAATAGTACGGTGTCGGCAACTTCGCGAGCGAAACCCATCTCATGCGTGACCAGCACCATGGTCATGCCTCCGCCGGCCAGATCCCGGATGACTTGCAAAACCTCACCGACCGTCTCAGGATCCAATGCTGAGGTTGCTTCGTCAAAGAGCATGACCTCGGGGTTCATCGCCAACGCGCGTGCGATCGCCACACGTTGTTTTTGGCCACCCGACAGGGACGATGTTTTGGCTTCAACCTTATCCTCCAGGTTGACCCGCTTCAACAAGGCCATCGCCTGGTCACTGGCATCCTGGGCGGCTTTATTCTTCACCTTGCGCGGGGCCAAGGTGATGTTGTCCAGGACGTTCATATTGGGGAAGAGATTGAAGTGCTGGAACACCATCCCGACATGTTTACGAACCTCGTTGATGTCCACCTTGGGATCAGCCAGGTTGTAGCCTCCCACCCAAACAGCGCCGTCGCTGGGAGTTTCCAACCGGTTCAGACAGCGCAATAACGTGGATTTACCGGACCCCGACGGGCCGATAATGCAGACCACCTCGCCAACTTTGATCGTGGCATCAATACCTTTGAGGACATGATTCTTGTCAAAAGACTTGTGGAGGTTCTCGAGCCGGATGATGTTGGACGAATCATCGACCACCAGGGGGATGGTCGAGGTGTGGGGATTCGATGATGTGTGGCTCATCAGTGATTCACCTTCTTATCGACAAAGTTGGCGAGCTTGGTCAGCAGATAGATGGCGATGAAGTAGATCAGACCGGCAATGGCCAGCACTTCGGTCACGCGGAAGTTGGCAGCGTAGATCTGCTGCGCCTGATAGAGCAACTCACCGAAACCGATAGCCAACAGCAACGAGGAGTCTTTGATCATAATCACCAGCTGGTTGATCAGTGACGGGGTCATGATCTTGAAGGCCTGTGGCAAGACCACGTAGCGCATAGACTGTCCGGACGTTAGGGCAAGTGACCGAGCCGCCTCTTGCTGACCGGAGTCAACCGACTGAATACCCCCGCGAACAATTTCGGCGATATAAGCACCGGCGTTTAGAGACAGCGTCAGGGCACCGGCCACCCAAATATTGACTTCTGTTTGAATGAGCTGGGGGAGACCGAAGTAGAAGAAAAACGCCCAGACCAGAACCGGAGTGCCCCGGAAGAGATTGACATAGGTGGTGGCAATACCGCGCAACACGATATTGGAGGAGACCTTCAAGAAACCGAAGACCAGACCGAGCACCATCGCCATGGCAAAGGAAATGCCGGTAATCGCCAGGGTGTTTCCCAGACCAATCATCAGGGCCGGCAGGGAGGTCTGCAACAGGCCGATGAATGTCGAATTATCTGGTCCCTCGGCATCTTCCCCCAGATAACGGTCAAGGATCTCGTCGTACTCACCCGAGGCCTGAATTTCTTGCAAGCCCTCGTTAAACATGGTCAGCAATTCTTGGTTCTCGCCTTTATTGACAGCGAAACCGTAATCGCCGGCCGGCTCGGGATCAGAGACCAGTTCCAAACCCGAGCCCTGCTGAATTCCGTAGGCAATAATCGGTAAGTCATCAACCAGCGCGGCATCGTGGCCGGCTTTGACTGATTCGACTAAGGAGGTGGTCTGGTCCAGCGAATTCAGCTCGAAATCGTAGTCCTCTTGCATTTCTTGGGCCCACTCTTCGGATAGGGACCCGGTCTTGACCGCAACCGTCTCCCCTTCCAGGTCTTCCCAGCCGGTGATGCCACTGCCTTCGTTGGCGGCGATGGTCAGCTCGCCGGTGAAGTATGGGTCGGAGAAGTCATAGACTTCCTGGCGTTCGTCGGTGATCCCCATACCAGCGATCACACCGTCGACCTGATTGGAGCTCAACGCCTGCAGGGCCGCGTTAAAGCCCATCGAACGGAACTCGACTTGGAAGCCCTGATTCTCGGCAATCGCGGTCATAATATCGATGTCAATACCGACCAATTCGCCGGACGGATCCCGGAATTCAAAGGGAGCGAAGGTCGTATCCGTCCCGATCACGTACAGTTCACCAGCGTCGTCACCGGCGACCTGATTGTCTCCTGAATCCCCGGGCGGTACTTCTTCGGCATCGGCCCAGGCACCAGACGATCCAGCGAGCAATGCCGGTATGAGACACAGCATTGCAATCACCAGTGCCCGCAGGGCGCTGAGTTTGCGCATCATCGTTACCTCTTCTGTGTGAATAGTGGTGATGTGATCCAGCATACGTGCTTTGGTCCTCCGATGCTGTGTCCAAGGCACCCCAGCAAGAACCCGTCGCGGTGCGGTGGCGACTGTTTTCTCACCGTGTGATACGAAATCACAGGCCGGCAAAAACCAGGAAACGATCCCACGTGCGTGGTGAATCTCGAGCATTTACCTTTCGCGATTACACTAAGTGGAATGACTCGATTGTTTGGAACCGACGGCGTTCGAGGCAAAGCCAATGAAGAACTGACCGTCGAACTGTCTGTACAGCTCGCGCAGGCCGCGGCGGTGGTTCTAGGTCATCACACCACCGACGGCCGTCGTCCTCTGGCCGTGGTGGCCCGAGACCCACGAATCTCCGGGGAATTCATCAACGCCGCGGTCTTGGCTGGTCTCGCCGCTTCCGGCGTCGACGTCTACGATGCTGGGGTGCTTCCCACCCCGGCGGCAGCTTTCCTGATTGGCGATATCAACGCCGATTTCGGTGTGATGATTTCGGCTTCTCACAACCCTGCCCCAGACAACGGCATCAAATTCTTGGCGCGCGGTGGCCTGAAACTCTCCGACGCACAGGAAGACGCTATCCAGGAGCAAATGTCACAGCCACCACAACGCCCCACCGGAGCTGAGGTCGGGCGGGTGCGGGTGTTCGCCGACGCAGAAGACCGCTACGTGCTTCACCTGCTGAAAAGTCTTCCCAACCGGATGGACGGGTTGCGGGTCGTGATCGATGCCGCCCACGGTGCCGCCGCCGGTTGTTCTCCGCAGGCCTTCGCTAACGCCGGCGCCGATGTGGTGGTCATCGGGGCGGCCCCCGACGGCCTGAATATCAATGCTGGCTACGGCTCAACCCACTTGGAACGTCTCCAAGAGGCTGTCGTGGACCGCGGGGCCGATCTCGGGATCGCGCATGACGGGGATGCTGACCGTTGCCTGGCCGTTGATGCCCAGGGCCATGTAGTTGATGGTGATCAGATCATGGGCATCATGGCTACAGCGCTCAAAGAAGCCGGCCAGCTCGCAGACGACACGCTCGTGGTCACCGTGATGTCGAACCTCGGCCTGAAGCTGGCCATGCAAGACCAGGGCATCAACGTCGTGGAAACCAAGGTGGGCGACCGCTACGTGCTGGAAGCCATGGACCAAGGCGGATACTCCCTGGGTGGCGAACAGTCCGGCCACGTGATCTTCTCGGACTTCGCCACCACCGGCGACGGCGTCTTGACTGGTCTCCAGCTCGCTGCCCGCGTTGCTGGAACCGGATCGTCGCTGGCCGAATTAGCCACCGTGATGACGAAGCTCCCCCAGGTGCTCATCAACGTCAATAACGTAGACAAAACCGCAGTGAAAGATCATCCCGCAGTACAGCAGGCAGTGGCCGAGGCGGAATCCCGACTAGGCGAAACCGGGCGGGTGCTCTTGCGTCCTTCTGGTACCGAGCCGGTGGTTCGCGTCATGGTCGAAGCCGCTGATCAGGCGCAGGCTGAGCGGGAAGCTGAGTATCTGGCCCAAGAGGTCGCCACACAGCTCGCTCTGTAAATCTCCTGTCAAGGATCTCGAACATCATGGCATCAGAACATCTCGTCGACCCGTCGCAACAGGACAACGTTGACGCCGGGGACGTGATGCCACAACCAGCCCAACACCTGTTGCGGTGGCAGTGGGTGCTGTTCATCGGGATTGTGGTGCTGGCTACCGGCCTAGTCTTGTTGAGCTGGACGTTGATTACTGCACCGGATTGCGAACAGGCCACGCTGAACTGGGCACCGTGTTTGGATGGTTCCGGTTAAAGGGCTCAGCGCCGGGCACTTGGCCGGCGCTGAGCTGTTGATGGTGGGAGAAATCTATTCGGCGTGGCGTCCAGAGGATTCGTCGCGGGAGTGATCTGCGAGCTGATCGGTACCCTGGGCCTTGGCCTGGGCGGTTAGCAAATCGCGGATATCGGTCAGTAGCTGAACGTCTTCGGCCACGGCGTCCTCTTCGGGTTCGATGCCGAGTCGACGGTTGCGAGCTTCGATCATCTTATTCATCGGTAGCACGATCACGAAGTAAACCGCGGCGGCGATCAGCAGGAAGTTCACGGCCGCGGTGAGTAAGACGCCGAAGCGGATCTCGTTGCCGTTCAGTTCCAGTACCGCGAAAGAGTCGAAGTTCGGTGATCCCACCAGCGCTGAAATCAACGGCATCAGGACCGAGTCAGTCAGCGCGGTCACGACCTGGCTGAATGCCGCACCAATAATCACGGCCACGGCCAGGTCAATGACATTGCCCTTCATCATGAAGTCTTTGAATCCTTGGAGCATGACATTCATCGTAGGACGTAGAGAACCGTGTGACTAGTGTGACTCTTCCGGATATGTTGTGGCAGCCTCAAAGCCCCACGCTGTTTCGGCAATGCCCCCGGCATCGACAATTGCTTCAGCCTGTTCTTTCCCGACGTATCGCAGGTGCCAGGGCTCATAGGCATACCCGGTTAGCTCGGCGGAATCCTGCGGATAACGGATCACCCAGCCGTGCTCGGCGGCGTGGTCAACGAGCCATTGGCCCTCGACGGTCTCGCCAAAGCAGGCCGACAGCACACAGTGATGATTCTCTCCGGCCACATCCACGGCCAGCCCCGTCTGGTGTTCGGAGTAGCCGGGACGGGCAGAGAAGTGCTCGGCCTGATCGGTACCATGACTGGCCACATACTGCCGGTGGAGCTGGTTTTGTCGTTCATAGGACCGGTAGCCCGACAGTAAGGAGAATGTGACCTCATCGTCTGTGGCTACTTCCATGAGCTCTTCCAGTGCGGTGGCAGCCTCCTGGCGTAAGGTGACAGTCTGTGAGGTGCCGGTGCCCTGAACGGACACCAGGTCCTCGGGCGCGTAGTCTATTGGTTCCAGCGGGTGGTGCTTATTGACCATGACGTGGATGGAGGCGGGGTCCTGATGGTCGAGTTCTTCGACAGTCGTGGTCTCGGTGGGCTCCGGGCGACTCGGCGATGTTGGGCTCGACTCTGAGGCGGTACCGGCGCTCGGACCCGGCGCGGTCGGGACAGCGGATGGCTCGACAATGGACTGTTGTCGCAAGGGCCGGGGCGAACTGTGCAGAATCGAGTGTTGACGCGCCGGACGTGGCGAGGATTCCAGCACCGATTCCTGGCGAGTTGGAGCGCTCCGGGCCTGTAAGAGGGGCTCGCGAGACGACGGGGGTCCTGTGGCGGGAAAGACCATAAGCGGTGAGTCGATCACAAACTCCACCCGCGGGTGCTCGTGCGGGTGCTGTACCCGGTGTTCCATCCGGTGGGTGGCCGAGGTTCTCGGTTCGGCTAAGGCGCACGAAGTCAGCGCCAGCACGACGATGACAGCAGAGGCCACCGCCCGATAGGCGCTGAGCTGTGTGCGTGGTGGAGCCATCGAACGCTTCGTTAAACTTTCCGCATTAAAACCCGCTTGACGCGGTGATGCTCGTCCTTGGTTAACACTAGTCTGGCACGCCCGCGTGTGGGTAGTACATTGACCTTCAAATTCGGGCCATTGATCCGATCCCAAATATCGGATGCCGTACGCTCGGCTTCAGCATCCGACAGCGTGGAATAGCGGTGGAAATAGGAGCGGGGGTCGGTGAAAGCCGATTTGCGCAGGTCCATGAAACGCTCGGTGTACCAGCGCTTGATGAACGTGGTCCGGGCATCAACATAGATCGAGAAATCGAAGAAGTCAGAGACACTTAACCCTGCGGTGCCATCAGCTCGAACGGTGGGTGGGGCCAACACGTTCAGCCCCTCCATAATTAACACGTCCGGACGACGGACCACCACTTGTTGGTCGGGCAGAATGTCGTAGGTCAAATGCGAGTACATCGGAGCCCGCACTTCGGGTTTACCGGCTTTCACATCGGAGACGAACCGCAGCAGGCGACGTCGGTCGTAGGATTCCGGGAAGCCTTTGCGACCCAGCAGATTGCGACGCTCTAACTCTGCATTCGGGTACAGGAAACCGTCTGTGGTGACCAGTTCCACACGCGGGGTATTGGGCCAGCGACGTAACATCTCCTGGAGTACGCGAGCCGTGGTCGATTTTCCGACTGCTACCGAGCCGGCGACTCCGATGACGTAGGGGGTGCGTCGGGTGGACTCTCCGAGGAATTCATTGGAGGCTTGGCGCAGTTTCGACGAGGAATCGACGTAAATCGATAACAACCGAGACAAGGGCAGATATACTTCGGCGACCTCCTGTAGAGAGAGTTGCTCTCCCAGTCCCCGCAAACGTTCCACGTCGGACTCATCAAAGGGCTGTTCTAGCTCATGGGCGAGCCGGGCCCAGGCTGGACGGTCCAGTTCAATAAACGGCGAGTAGTGATTTTGCTCTTCCATCGGTGGCGAACCGACCCGGGGGTTGCTGGCAGTCACCGGCGACACCGGGGTCTGCCGGGCACCAAAAACTTTGGGCACCGAGGGTGTGGAGTATTGAGAATCAGTCACCGCTCTATTATGGACCACGACGGTAAACACCGTGCTGTGAGTGACATCAGTGGTGCGCATCGGGTGACAGGTAGCTCAATTCCGGCGACAACGATACTCAATGGTCTGGAAGTGGTCCATCACCGGCTATTGTTGAATCCATGTGTGGAATTGTTGGATACGCAGGACAGCCAGTCTCCGTGACACAGCGCAACGCGGTGGACGTGTTGACGACCGGCCTGAAACGACTTGAATACCGTGGCTATGATTCCGCGGGTATTGCGGTCATTGCCACGGAGGAACCAAGCCACGTGGAAATGCGCAAAAAAGAAGGCAAACTCCAGAACCTTCTGGACAACATCGCCGAGCACCCTGTGCCCGAAGCGCAGGTCGGTATCGGACACACCCGCTGGGCAACTCACGGTGTGCCCTCGGACGAAAACGCTCACCCCCACCTGGCCGATCAGGGCCGACTCGCTCTGATCCACAACGGGATCGTGGAAAACTTTGCGGCCCTGAAAGATGAGCTGGTGGCCGATGGCTACAGTTTCATCTCTGAAACCGACACCGAAGTGGCCGCGGTGTTGATGGGCCACCTCTACCGCACCGAGGCGCACCAGGACCTCACCGAGGCCATGCGGCTGACCGTCAACCGGCTCGAAGGGGCCTTCACGCTACTGGCTGTGCACGCCGAGCATCCGGATCACGTGGTGGCCTCGCGTCGCAACTCGCCGTTGGTGGTTGGTCTGGGCGATGACGCCAACTACCTGGGCTCTGACGTTGCCGGCTTCATCGATGAGACCCGCAACGCCATTGAACTGGATCAAGACCAGATCGTAACCATCAGCGCCGATTCAGTGGAGATCATTTCCTTCGAGGGCCAGCCGGCCGAAGGCAAACCCTTCACCGTTGACTGGGACGTCTCGGCTGCTGAAAAGGGTGGCTACGAGACCTTCATGGAAAAGGAAATCCACGAACAGCCCACCGCAGTGGCGGATACGCTGTTGGGACGTCACGATGCGAGCGGTCGGCTGACCCTGGACGAACTGCGCATTGATGAAGAAGAACTCAAGGCCATCTCCAAAATTGTGATCTTGGCCGCCGGAACCTCCGCGTACGCAGGAATGGTGGCTAAATACGCCATTGAACGCTGGGTACGGATCCCGGTGGAAGTCGAGCTCTCGCACGAATTCCGCTATCGTGATCCGATCATCGATCCCTCCACCCTGGTGGTGTCGATCTCTCAGTCCGGTGAAACCATGGATACGCTCATGGCGGTCCGTTATGCCTCCGAGCAGGGCGCGCGCACCGTCTCGATTTGTAATACCAACGGAGCGACCATTCCGCGCGAGTCGGACGCGGTGCTCTATACTCATGCGGGCCCGGAAATCGCGGTGGCCTCCACCAAGGCCTTCTTGGCCCAGATCACCGCAGCATACCTGCTGGGGCTCTACCTGGCTCAGTTACAGAAGCAACTTTTCAGCCAGCAGATCAAGGATATTTTGGCCGAACTGGCCGAAATCCCGGCAAAGATTCACAAGGTGCTGGAAAACGCTGCGGCGGTCAAAGACTTGGCGCAACAGATGCAGCAGAACAACTCGGTGTTGTTCTTGGGTCGCAACGTGGGCTACCCGGTGGCTCTCGAGGGTGCCTTGAAACTCAAAGAGCTGGCCTATATCCATGCTGAAGGTTTTGCCGCCGGTGAGCTCAAGCATGGCCCCATCGCGTTGATCGATCAGGGCCAACCGGTGTTTGTGGTGGTGCCCTCTCCGCGGGACCGACACTCATTGCACGCCAAAGTGGTCTCCAACATTCAGGAAGTTCGCGCTCGCGGTGCAGCCACCGTGGTCGTGGCAGCCGAAGGAGACGAGAAGGTCAAGGAATTCGCCGAGCAGGTCTTCTACGTGCCGGAGACCATGCCGCTACTGATGCCACTGTTGACCGTGGTGCCGTTGCAGATCTTCGCCATGGAACTCTCAGCTGCCAAGGGCTATGACGTGGACCAGCCACGCAACCTTGCCAAAGCGGTCACCGTGGAATAACGCTCCTCTGGGGTGCCAGCAGACAGTAACACCAGGACGAACAACAGGGAACGGTAGACTGAGCACATGATCATCGGTATCGGGATAGACATGGTGGATATCAACCGCTTTGCGGGGCAACTTCGCAAAGCCCCGAAACTTAAGGAACGGTTGTTCACCCCGCCCGAACGTGAGCTCAATCTGCAATCCCTGGCCGCCCGCTTTGCCGCCAAAGAAGCCGTTGCCAAAGCGTTGGCCGCCCCGGGTGGCATGAACTGGCAACACTGCACCATCGGCGCCGAAGCATCCGGGCAACCCTACGTGGTGGTGACCGAAACGATCGCCGATATTGCTGAAGCGAAGGGCGTGCGTCGCTGGCACCTGTCCCTGTCTCACGACGGTGGCTGGGCGGCAGCCATGGTGGTCGCTGAAGGTTAAGGTCTCTCGTGAAAAAGCTCTACTTTGGAACCAGTGTCCGAAAGGCCGAGGCGCCCCTAATTGCCCGTGGCGCCTCGGCGCTTTTAATGCGCCGTGCGGCCTGGGGACTCGCGCACCACGTACTGGCCTACCTGGCGGAGACTGCTCACGGTGCGGTTTATGGGAGCCGGGTTGTGGGGCTGATCGGCAAAGGAAAGAACGGTGCTGACACCCTCTGGGCGCTGTCGATGCTGGCCGAGCGTGGGGTCTCGGTCGAGGCCATTGCGGTGCTCGGCAATCCGGAGCAGAACGCGCAGGACGCGGTGAGCGCGTTCCACCGAGCAGGGGGCCGGTTCGTCACCGCCTTGGGCCAGCGCACCGACGTGGTGATCGATGGGGTCTTGGGCACTGGCGCTTCCGGTCCTTTTTCGATGAGCGCCGTGCTGGCCCAGAGAGGTATCGATCGACCCCGTCCGGAGACCACAGTTATCGCCTGTGACATCCCCTCCGGGATCAACGCCGATACCGGACAGCTGGACGGAGACACGCTGACCGCTACCGCCACGGTCACTTTTGGGGCCACCAAAACTGGACTGTTGCTCTCGGCAGGGCACCAGCACGCCGGTCGTGTGCACACTGTTGATATCGGGTTGCAGGAGCACCTATCCTACCAACCCACGGTGTGGTGCCCGGACCCCCACGACGTCACAACGTGTTTTCCACCCCCACGGGCTACCGACTACAAATATTCCCGCGGTGTCGTTGGAATCATTGCCGGATCCGAAGCCTATTCGGGCGCGTCCCTGCTGTGTAGCCGAGCTGTGGCCAGTTGCGGAATCGGCATGGTAAACCTGATCGCCGACCCAGAAACCGTGCCGAGCCTACGACCGCTCGTACTCGGCGATCGCCCGGAAACCGTGGTCACCGCCGCACCGGTGCCCCAGGTCACCAGCCTGGTGATCGGCCCCGGGCTCGACGACACCTCAACCAGCCGGCAACGGCTCGACGAGGGGCTCGACCATGCTGTGGAACACGACCTACCGGTGGTCATTGATGCCACCGGATTAGACCTGGTGGACCAGGGGTGGCTCGACCGACTCCGTCTCGGAGGCACCAGCTCGCGGACCGCACCCACCGTGCTGACCCCGCACCTCGGGGAAATGTCGCGACTGAGCCAGAGATTCGTGGGCACTGAGGCAGTTCCGGCAACGATCGGTGGAGACAAAGACGCGCTGGCCTGGGCCACCGCGTTGGCGCAGGCAACCGGTTGCTACGTGGTGCTGAAAGCCGCCGATACCGTCGTGGCCACCCCATCGGGTCAGCGAGGACTCCACCCGGCCCAAAGCGCCGACCTCGCCACAGCCGGCACCGGCGACACCTTGGCGGGGCTGATCGCTGTCAGTTTGGCCACGGCGTGGACACGCACGAACTCGCCTGTCACCGAACACCAGGTGCTGCACCATGTGCTGGCTGCCATCCACCTCCACGGGGCCGCGGCCGTGAGCGCACGCCACGCCGGACCAGTCTCCGCCTCGGACCTAGCCCCGGCCGTTCGAGCCGTACTCGCCTCACGAGGCTAAATCCCACACATTCGGTACCGTCGCCGTAGCGGTGGTGGAATAATGGAGTCGTTATGTCTTCTGCTGAGTTCATCCCAGAGGCCCCAGACGGGCACCGGATCGCCGTGATCAATCACGCCAACCTCGCCCACAATATTCGCGTCATCAAAGACTGGGTCGCCCCGGCCCAATTGATGGCCGTCGTCAAAGCTGACGCCTACGGTCACGGGCTGATCCCCGTTGCCCGCACGGTACTCGAGGCCGGTGCCAGCTGGCTGGGCGTGGTCCTGGTCGAAGAAGCACTCCAGCTACGGGCCGCTGGCATTACCTCCCCCACCCTGGCCTGGTTGCACGCACCCGGCACGGACTTCGCCCAGGCGGTGGAACACAATATCGATTTGGGCGTCTCCGGCTGGGAGCTACCCCATATCGCCTCGGTGGCCGAACAGATGGGCACCCCCGCGAAAATTCACCTGAAAATCGACACGGGGCTGGGTCGCAACGGTTGCGTTCCCGAACAGTGGGAAGACCTGGTCAAAACCGCCGCACGGTACCAACAACAAGGACTCATCCGCACCGTCGGGGTGTTTTCCCACCTGGCGGTAGCCGATGAACCCGAACGAGAAGAAGACGTGGACGAACAGCTCCGTGTCTTCCACTGGGCCGTTGAGCGGGCCCGCACCCATGGGCTGACCATCGACCTGCGCAATATCGCCAACTCTCCGGCTATCCTGTCCCGCCCCGACACCCACCTGGATCTGGTGCGCGCCGGAGTCGCGATCTACGGGCTCAGCCCCTTCGCCGACCGCTGCGCCGAAGACCTCGGACTACGCCCGGTGATGTCCTTACGCACCCGCGTGGCCAACAATAAACCGGTGCCGAAAGGCCAAGGGGTCTCCTACGGGTACCTCTATCACACCAGCGCGCCAACCCGGCTGGCCTTGATCCCCCTGGGCTATGCCGACGGCATCCCGCGGATCGCTCGGGAAGCCCCGGTGTGGATCGACGGGACAATCTACCGCAGTTGCGGGCGCGTGGCCATGGATCAATTCGTCGTGGACTTGCATATCAGCCCCGAAGACACCGTTACTGCACCCGTCGGTGCTGAGGTGGAACTCTTCGGGGAACGCTCGGGCCTTTCCGCGGCCCACTGGGCACAGTCTGCCGGAACGATCAACTACGAGATCGTCAGCCGCATTTCCCAGCGGGTACCCCGGCAACACATCTACCCCCACGTATCGGAGGGCATCGATGGCTGAGAGCACCAAGTCCCAGGACTCCTTGGTCATCACCGTGGCTAATCGAACCGGAACCACCGCGGTAGCCCATCATCTGGCCACGCACTTGCGTGGCGGTGACGGGCTGGTGCTCACCGGAGACCTCGGTGCCGGCAAAACCACCTTCACCCAGGCCCTGGCTACCGGGCTGAAGATCACCGACCCGGTGAAATCCCCGACGTTCGTCATCGCCCACCACCACCGCAACCAGCACCCCGGACTGCCAGACTTGGTCCATGTGGATGCCTACCGGATCTCGGGCGCCGACGAGCTCGCCAGCCTCGACCTCGACACCGATCTCGAGCAGTCCGTAACCGTCATCGAATGGGGCCGTGGCCTCGCAGAGGCCCTGTTCGCCACTACCGGCTGGCTCGAACTAGACTTTCAGCGCTGTGGGACCCCGGATCCCACTGCACCGATGGTGACCGACTTTTCCGACGCAGACGACCACGACGAATCTCGCCGGATCGTTGTCTGCGACCACCACAGCCGTTTTCACCTTGCCGAGCTGATTCCTGATCACCCAGCCGTCGTCTTCGAGGAATCGACTGGCCCCGACCAACCCTAAGGTGGGATACTCCCGTATGTACTATCTCGCTGTTGATTGCGCTGCCGGAGCCTCGGTAGCGATCGTCACCGGGCACGACACCATCGCCACCCGGCACACCGAGGACACACGGAGCCACTCCGAAGTTTTGGCTGGCTATGTGGCGGAAGTGCTCGAGGAAGCCAGCCTGGGGGTCCAGGACCTTCAGGCGGTCTTCGCTGGGGTGGGCCCCGGCCCCTTCACCGGACTGCGCGTCGGTGTGCTCACCGCCGCCACCCTGGCTGATAGCTGGGGCATTCCCTGCTATGGGGTGATGAGCTTGGATGCGCTCGCCGAACAGGCTGTGGCACCACTGTGGCGTGAGGGGTACGAAGAACTGGTGGTCGCCACCGATGCCCGCCGACACGAGGTGTACTGGGCCCACTACGAGCTGATCGGGGGACAATCCCAGCGCCTGCACGGCCCCTTTGTCACCTCCGCCGAAGACGTCACCCGGTTGCCGGTTGTCGGCGCCGGAGCCGGGCTGTACCCTGACGCTCTGCACGCCGTACCCGGATGGGACCGGGCTCAGCCGCTGGCAGAATTCCTGGGGCACTACGGCATCCGGGCACTCCGCCGTGGCCGTGGGCTCGAACCGGTTACACCGATGTACCTGCGCGGTCACGACGCCCACATCCCGGCCGCAATGCGCCACGGGTGATCCCGATGACTATTGCCTACCGACTGCGTCAGATGACAGCCGAGGACATCCCCGCCGTGCATGCGCTGGAACGAGAACTGTTCCCTCTGGATGCCTGGCCGGCCTCCTTCTTCCACGACGAACTGGCCGCCACCACCCCACCGGAGCAAGGCGGGACCCGAGCCTATCGGGTTGCGGTCACCACCGGCGAACCAACAGAGCAGGTCGTCGGTTACGCGGGGTTGATGTGTGTGCTACCCCTGGCCGATATCCAAACCATCGCGGTAGCAGAATCCGTTCGTCGCCAGGGTATCGGGACCGCCCTGATGCAGTGGATGCTTGACGAATCCCAGCAACGTGGCGCCACCGACCTGCTCTTAGAGGTACGTGCCGATAACCCCGGCGCTCAACAGCTCTACCAACAGTTGGGATTTGAGCACATTTCAACCCGCCCGCACTACTACCCGCCCGGAGTCGATGCCTTGGTGATGCGTAAAATACTGCCCAACACCCCGACCCACGACGACCCGAAAGCGCGTTCATGACCTTCCCGACACATCCTGTGACCATGCCGACCGAACGGGCACCGCTGGTGCTCGGCATCGAATCCTCGTGTGATGAAACCGGTGTGGGCATTGTGCGCGGTCGAGAATTGCTGGCCCACCAGGTGGCCTCCTCGATGGACGAACACGTTGCCTTCGGCGGGGTGATCCCCGAGATCGCCGCCCGTGCCCACGTCACCGAATTCCTGCCCGTCTTCCATGCGGCCCTCGAGGAAGCCCAGGTGAGCCCCGAGGACGTGGACGCCATCGCAGTCACCGCCGGACCCGGACTTGCCGGAGCGTTGATGGTCGGTGTCGCCGGGGCTAAAGCGCTGGCGGTGGCTTATCGTAAGCCACTATATGGAATCAACCATCTGGTGGCCCACATCGGGGTCGGCTTTCTCCATCAAGCCCACACCGACGACGTGCCAGCACGCCACAGTCGTTTCGGCTCCGAGGACTCGGAGGCCCTGGGAGCGTTACTGGTCTCCGGTGGTCACACCGAAATTCTGCAGGTCACCTCCTTGGCCCACAACGTCGAGCTGCTGGGTAGTACCATCGACGACGCCGCCGGTGAGGCCTACGATAAGGTCTCCCGGCTACTAGGCACCGGATACCCCGGTGGGCCAGTCATCGACCGACTTGCTGCAGAAGGCGATCCCACCGCGTTTCGGTTCCCACGTGGCTTGACCGCCCCTAAATTCGTCGGTAGCGCCGAAGAGCCTGGCCCGCACCGCTACGATTGGTCCTTCTCCGGACTAAAAACCGCGGTTTCTCGGGCTGTGGAGCAGTTCCGCGCTCGCGGAGACCAGGTGCCGGTGGCCGATATCGCCGCCTCTTTTCAGGAAGCCGTCGTAGACGTGATCACCTCGAAAGCGGTCCTGGCTTGTCAAGAGCACGGCATCGACCACGTGCTTCTGGGCGGGGGAGTAGCCGCCAATTCGCGATTGCGCGACCTCTTGGCCCAGCGGTGCGAGCAAGCCGGTATCTCGCTGACCATCCCGCCGGTTGGGCTCTGCACCGATAACGGCGCCATGGTGGCAGCCCTGGGTGCGCATCTCGTCTCGGCCGGGGTGGCTCCCTCCGGTCTGGACTTCTCCGCCAACCCGAGCCAACCAGTCGACCAGATTAGCGTCTAACCCCAGTTGAGCAGTGAATGCTCGGTGCGACCGGCCGCATCCAACACCACGTGGGCTAGATCCGCAACATCCGGGGCGCGCCCCGGGTCTCCTCGCTGAGCAATCTGGCGTTGTTGCGCCGCCGGGCCCCCGGATCGAATCAAATCCTCCACCCAGCCTAGCTGCGTGTGACAACCCAGCCGATGGGCAACAGGCTCCAACCGGTTGATGGTCTCCATGAGGTGTTCGGTGACCAGCTGTTCATCCCCGGCGGCATTGATAATCACGATCGCATCCAGCCCGTACCGGGCAGCCCGCCATTTATTCTCCTGAACAAACCAGGGTGCCATAATCTCCACCGGGGCGTACCGGTCTGACTCAGGGGTGATCACTTCAGCCACCAAACACTGGGTCAACGCTGCCAACGCACCGATCTCTTTCAGCGTCGAGACCCCGTCGCAGATCCGCATTTCCACGGTGCCCAAACGGGGCACCGGGCGAACGTCCCACCGGCACTCGGTGACATCGTCGACCATCCCGATTTTGATCAGATCGCTGACCACCGACTCGAACCCGGACCACTGCTCAAACTGGAAAGGAAGTCCTGAGGTTGGTAGCTGTTGGAAAATCAAGGTCCGTTGGGAGACATATCCGGTATCTTGAGATTCCCAATACGGGCTGGAGGCTGACAATGCCAATAAGTGTGGGTAGTAGTTAATCAGCTGGTTGATCGCCGGCATCGCCGCATCAGTACTCGGTAACCCAACATGCACATGGACCCCGTAGATCACCATCTGCTGGCCCCACCACTGGGTGCGGTCTAGCATCCGCTGATAACGCTGCTGAGGAGCCACCGTTTCCTGTCGTGGCGACGCGAAGGGGTGAGTGCCCTGCGAATACAACAGCAGGTTCTCGGCCTGAGCGTGCTTGAGAGCTTCTCGCCCAGCGGCAGCCAGCTGGTCTAATCCCTGGTCAACGGTACGGCACACACCAGTGATGAGCTCAATGGTGTTGAGCATAAACTCACCGGAGACCAAATAGGGTCGTTGCTCAGAGGGTGCCACCACCCGGTCAACGATCCGATCGCTCAGAGGTTGTAGCACTCCGGTCTGGCGATCAACCAGCCCCAACTCCCACTCAATTCCCAGTGTTGCGGGTTCAGACGGTGCGAAGGGTAGATGCATCAGCGGTACTTGAGCCTTTCCCGAGCGGTAACAATACCGATGATTTTAGCCAGTGCATCAGCCGGTATCCCAGTTGTGGCCTGGTGCGACATGCCGGGCTGACATCGTTCGACATATTCTGCCCACCAACCACGCTCGGTAGCTCCATGTCATTCCCTCCACAGCCACCCGGCGAGAGTGTTTTATGCCACACGACAGGTGCGGACGAAAAGAAAGCCTGCGGTTTTTCTGGCGAAATGGCTCGATGGCGCTGAGATAACGATGAGTGAATGGCGAATATCTGGCAGGTAACGGTGGACGAATTGGCAATGCTCTAGTAGCGTAAATGAAGTTAGGTAAGCCCAGCCTTTTGAAAGGGTCCCACCCTGAGGCTTGCGAACACTCACCAAATACTCAATTGGAGTTCAAGAATGCAGAATAAGACTCGCACTCGTCTGGGCGTCATGGCCTTCGTGACCGCCGCAACCCTGGGATTAACCGCCTGTGGTGGCACCGAGTCGGCCAACGATAACGGTGGCAATTCGGAACAGGACGGTAGTGCTACTGCTACCGAGGTCACCGACATGGGTGGCAACACGGTGGAGTTGCCCGAAAACCCTGAATCCATTGTGGCCACTGATAACCGGATCTTTGGGACCCTGGCTGACTGGGATATTGAGCTCTCGGCAGCACCGGTGGATCTGATGCCCGATACCGAGACCCTGAAGCCCTACCGCGAGAACGAGGACATCCTCAATATCGGAAACCACCGTGAACCGGACTTCGAACAGGTCACCGCTGCCGCACCGGATCTGATTTTGAACGGTCAACGTTTCGATCAGCACACTGAAGCCATGCAGGAAGCTGCTCCCGATGCAACCATGGTGGACACCAACATTGTCTCCTCCCCCGTTGACCGCGAAGGTCAGGAACAAGAAGGCTTCCGTGACGTCGCTGACCAGTATCGGGAGCTGACCACTTTGCTGGGCGAGATCTTCGGGCGTGAGCAGGACGCCGAGCAGATTGTCGATGACTTCGACGTGGCCATCGACAATGCACAAGCCGCCTACGATGAGGACTGGACCGTAGCCGGGCTGATCACCTCCGGTGGGGACATCAACTACTCAGCTCCGACCACCGGTCGGGCCGTGGGCCCGGTCTATGACATCATCGGGCTGACTCCAGCTCTGGACCAAGACGGTTCCGCTAACCACCAAGGTGACGACATTTCCGTGGAAACCATCGCCCAAGCCAACCCCGACTGGCTGATTGTTCTGGACCGCGACGCAGGTACCAGCGCCCGTGACGAAGAGGGGTATTCCTCGGCTGAAGAACTCATTGAAGAGTCCGAAGCCTTGGCTGACGTCACCGCGGTGAAAGAAGATCAGGTCATCTACATGAGCCCTGATTTCTACACTGCCGAAGACATTCAGCACTATACCGAGCTGTTCAACCAGATGTCTGAGGCCTTTGAAGACGCTGGTGGGGCTGAAAACTAATCCCGACCTGGCCGAGCAGGTGGCCTGTCCCGTCGCACCGATGGGGCAGGCCATTTCGTGGCCGAAGTGAGGAGACATGTCAGAGACGATCTCCCGGAACAGGGCCCCGTCCCGTTCCGAGACATCTACACCACCAACCAGTGGCCCCACAGCTCACCGGTCAATCTGGCACACCATGTGGCCCTTAGCCCTCGGCGTTCTGGTCACCCTCGGGCTGGTGATCGCATCATTGTTCATCGGCGTCTACGACCTGAGCCAAGAGGGTGGACGGCAGATGTTTTTCATTACCCGGCTGCCACGCACCCTGGCACTGATCCTGGCCGGTGCCGCCATGTCGGTGGCCGGACTGGTCATGCAACTGATGACTCAAAACCGGTTCGTTGAGCCCTCCACCACCGGAACCATTGAGTGGGCCGGTCTGGGGTTGATGCTCACCTGGCTGCTACTACCCGAACCGACCCTGATGATGCGTATGGTCGGAGCGATCCTCTTTGCCTTTATCGGTACCATCGTCTTCTTCCTCTTCCTGCGGCGCGTGGCGCTGAAATCATCACTCATTGTGCCCATCGTTGGCATCATGCTCGGTGCTGTGGTGGGATCCTTCTCCACCTTCATCGCGTTGCAATACGACATGTTGCAGAACCTGGGCATCTGGTTTGCCGGATCCTTCACCTCGATCGTGCGAGGACGCTACGAGCTACTGTGGATTGTCGCGATCGTATTGGTGCTGATCTTTCTGACAGCCGACCGCTTCACCGTGGCCGGACTCGGTGAAGAAGTTGCCACCAACGTCGGTTTGAACTACCGGCTGGTGCTCTTTACCGGTATTGCTCTGGTGGCCGTGACCACTGGTGTGGTCACCGTGATCGTCGGAGCGTTACCGTTTTTGGGCCTGATCGTGCCCAATATCGTCTCGTTGTTCCGTGGAGATAACCTGCGCTCAAACCTGCCGTGGGTGTGTCTGGTCGGCATCTGTGTGGTGACCGTCTGCGACATCATTGGTCGCACCATCATCATGCCGTTCGAGATTCCTGTCTCGATGATCCTGGGTGTCCTGGGAGCGACCGTGTTCGTCTACCTGCTGGTCAGGAGGCGCACGCGTGTTTAAAACTCCGCAGGCCCCGCAACGACATCGGGCGAAAACCGGGTCCTTTGTCACCGCACGGCACCGCAAGCGTTACTTCATCCTGGTGGCCTCACTGATCGTGTTATCCCTGCTGACGACGATGGGAATGCTCACCTACGGTATTCCGGTCCCGTTCGGGCACAAGGGGTTCTGGCTGATTGTCGAATCGCGGTTGTCGACCATCGTGGTGATGATGCTGGTCGCCACCTGCCACGCGATGGCCACCGTCTCCTTCCAGACAGCCACCGCCAACCGGATCGTGACCCCCTCGATCCTGGGGTTCGAATCCCTCTATGTGGCGATCCAAACCGCCTTAGTGTTTTTCTTCGGTATCGCCGGTGCAGCGATCGGCCGGGGCCTGGTGCCCTTTATCCTCCAAATGGTGCTGATGGTCGGACTCGCCTCACTGCTCTACGGCTGGCTACTCTCCGGCCGATTTTCCAACGTGCACATCATGCTGCTGGTTGGTGTCGTGATCGGTGGCGGGCTGAGCTCCCTGTCGGCCTTTATGCAACGGATGCTGGACCCCAATGAATTCGATGTGCTCTCGGCACGCACCTTCGGCAATCTCGCCAACGCCAACACCGACTTCTTACCGGTCGTCATCCCACTTGTCATCGTCGTCGCGTTTCTGCTCTTACGCCGAGCCAACCGGCTCAACGTCCTCAGCCTCGGCAAACCGGTGGCTGAAAGCCTGGGGCTGGTCCACCGACACGAGGTGATGAAAACCCTGCTGCTGGTCTCGATCCTGATGGCGGTGACCACCTCGTTGGTGGGGCCGATGACCTTCCTGGGGTTCTTGATCGCCGCGATGGCCTATAGCTTCACCGACACCTACGATCACAAGCGCATCTTCCCGGTGGCCATATTGCTCGGCTATGTGGTGTTAACCGGAGCGTACTTCGTGTTGCGCAATATCTTTTATGCTCAAGGGGCGGTGACCGTGATCATTGAAATGATCGGTGGCTTGGTGTTCCTGGTCGTGATCATGAGAAAGGGGCGACTGTGATTCAGATCAGCAATATCGCCAAAAAATACTCAGAAGACGCTGAGATCGGCCCCATCGACTTAGCAATCCCAGCCGGGCAAGTCACCGCGTTGGTAGGCCCCAATGGTGCCGGTAAGTCCACGCTATTGACCATGATCGGACGGCTTCAGCAACCTGATACCGGCTGGATTACCGTCGCCGGTCAGGACGTGCACAAGGTGCCCTCGGCTCAAATCGCCACAACGCTGGCCATCCTGCGTCAGGAGAATCATTTCATCACCCGTCTTACCGTCCGCCAACTCGTCGGTTTTGGTCGTTACCCTCACTCGAAAGGGCGACTCACCGTCGACGACGAACGCGCCATCAATGAGGCGTTGGAATTTCTCAATCTGGTCACCCTCCAGGACCGGTACCTCGATGAGCTGTCGGGCGGTCAGCGCCAACGCGCCTATGTGGCGATGGTGATGGCCCAAGAAACCGACTACCTCTTACTCGATGAGCCGCTGAACAACCTGGATATGTCCCACTCGGTGCACATGATGCACCAACTGCGCCGAGCCTGCGATGCCCTGGGTCGCACCGTGGTGATCGTGCTCCACGACATCAACTTTGCCGGCCGGTACGCCGATCATATTGTCGCGATGAAAAACGGCCAGATTTCTCATGCCGGCCCCACCGCAGAGATTATGCAACCCGAGGTACTCACCGAGATTTTCGGCACCACGGTCCGTATTATCGACGATCACGACGGCCCGGTGGCGGTCTACTTCTAGGACCAGTTTTCGGCGGGGGTGCGGTCAGGACTGCTCGGCCGGTTCGACGACGAGCGCCACTCGAGAGTTACCGATCCGGGTCAGGACAAAGGTCGCCTGATGGCCACCGGCCTTGGTTTTCTTGCGAGTTTTCGCCGTACCTGCCATCAGCATCCGACGAAGCTGCTCAGGGGTGACGTCCACTCCACGCTTTTTAATATCAAGGCGAGAGATCCCGTGTTCGGCGATCCAGGCCCTGAGCTTTTTCAGATGATAGGGCAGAACCTCCACAACCCGATAAGCGGTCGCAAAGTCGCTGTCGACCAGGTGATCGGAACAGAAATAAGCGATGTGCTGATCGAGCAACCAGCTGGGAGAGTCTTGCGCGGTGGCCCCAAACTCCCGAGCCATCAACTCGCGGATCAGCCCCGAACGGATCACCGCGCCATCGGGTTCGTAGAGATAGCCACCCACACTGGGAGTAGGACGGACCTCTACCTTGGGATCGTCACCGAACTCCCGATCCGAGGTGAACTCAGCACTACCGTGGGCGGTCGTCACCAAGGCGGCTCGGCGCACCCGGGGACGGGCAAGATCATTGAACCACAGGGCTACCTCCACTACCGACCCGTGATCCGAGACCCACTGGGCCTCGGCGGTGGTGGGAATGGAGTCATGGGCGAGACCGGGACCGAGCTTGACCCCGACGGCGTGTCCGGCATCAGCGAGCCGTTCGACAAAGGACAAGGGGGGAGAGAAAGACTCCGGATCGAAAATCCGGTGGGCGGATTCGGCGGTGGAGACTTCACGTCGGGCCGGGTCCAACCACAGCCCGGCTCCCGAAAGCTGCTCGGCATGATCGGCGACCCAGGTCTCGACCTCGGCGGCGATCACCTCAGCGTGCGGGAACGGCGTCAAATTCAAGGTGGCCACCGCCGCGGTGATGTCGTCGACCTCCACCGCGGTGACCTGCAAATCGATCGCCGCAAAAGCCATGGCATCGCCGCCGATCCCACATCCGAGATCAATCACGTGCTGGATGCCGTGGGCCTGAAAACGGCGGGCATGGTGGGCCGCCACGCCCAGGCGGGTGGCCTGCTGTAACCCATCAGTGGTGAAGAACATGTGCTGGGCGAACTCGCCGAACTTTGCGTGGGCTTTTTCGCGCAACTTCAGCTGGGTGAGCACTGCGGCAGCGAGCGTGGAGTCCACGCCGTCCCGGCGCAGTTGCGTCGCTAACTGCAGGGGATCTTCACGGTGATAACTCGTCTCGGTGGTGAGCTTATCGAGCAGAGCGCGACCGGCCGGAGAGAGCAGTTGCGCCCAGGTTTCGGCGTTTTCAGCAGTGGGTTGGTGTGTTGGCACGATGTTCACGTTACCGCCTGCTCCTCTCTGAGCAGAACAGGCTGGCACTCATCTTGACCGAGTGCTAATCACAGAATAGAGTCGAGTTAGCACTCGAACAGTGAAGGTGCTAAATGCCAGACGCCATCCGGCACCCGCGACGACGGTTGGCTCGCCCGGCGCAAAAACCTTGATTCAGTTCACGAAAAACGTGACAAAGAACTACAGGAGAGTTTGATTATGGCAGTTTCCATCAAGCCCCTTGAGGACCGCATTGTCGTCCAGCCGCTGGAAGCCGAGCAGACCACCGCTTCCGGTTTGGTCATTCCCGATACCGCACAGGAGAAGCCACAGGAAGGCACCGTCGTGGCCGTTGGTCCCGGTCGTATCACCGATAGTGGCGAGCGCGTCTCCGTCGACGTCAACGAAGGCGACGTCGTGCTGTTCTCCAAGTTCGGTGGCACTGAGGTTAAGTACAACGGCGAAGAGTACCTGGTGCTCTCCGCACGTGACGTGCTGGCTGTTGTCACCAAGTAAGTCTGCTCAGTCGCTGATCATTCACTGACAGAACAGATTGAGTGAAAAGACTGTCCTGAAATAACCGGAAGGAGAACAGATGGCCAAGAAGCTACTGTTCAATGACGATGCTCGCCGTGCACTGCAGGCCGGTATCGATCGTCTGGCCGACACTGTGAAGGTCACTTTGGGGCCCAAGGGTCGCAACGTCGTGCTCGACAAGGCATTCGGCGCCCCGAACATTACTAACGATGGTGTCTCGATCGCTCGCGAAGTCGAGCTGGAAGACTCCTACGAAAACATGGGCGCCCAGCTGGCTAAAGAAGTTGCCACCAAAACTCAAGACATCGCTGGTGACGGTACCACCACCGCCACTGTGCTGGCTCAGGCTCTCGTCAATGAGGGTATGCGCTTGGTGGCTGCCGGCGCTGCCCCGAACGAAGTCAAGAAGGGCATCGAGCAGGCCGTGGCTGTTGTGGAACAGCGTCTGCTGGACAACGCCAAGGACGTCACCGACAAGAACCTGGCTCAGGTGGCGGCTATTTCCGCTGGCGACGACGAAGTCGGTGAACTGCTGGCTCGCGCTTTCGATGCAGTGGGCACTGACGGTGTGATCACCATCGAAGAATCCTCCACCACCTCGACCGATCTGGATATCACCGAAGGTATGCAGTTCGATAAGGGCTACCTCTCGCCCTACATGGTCACCGATACTGACCGTCAGGAAGCGGTACTGGAGAACCCCTATATCCTGATCACCCAGTCCAAGATTTCCAACGTCCAGGAATTCCTGCCCCTGTTGGAGAAGGTCCTCAACGAGAAGAAGCCGTTGATGATCATCGCCGAAGACGTCGACGGTGAGGCACTATCCACCCTGGTGGTCAACAAGATCCGCGGGACACTCAATGCTGTGGCCGTGAAGGCTCCGGGCTTCGGTGATCGTCGCAAGGCCATGTTGCAGGATATCGCGATCCTCACCGGTGGTCAGGTGGTCTCCGAAGATCTCGGTATGAAGCTGGACCAGGTTGGCCTGGAAGTCCTGGGTAGCGCCCGTCGAGTGACTGTGACCAAGGACAACACCACCATCGTGGAAGGTGCTGGCTCCGATGCTGACGTGGAAGCGCGCGTGGCTCAGATCAAGTCCGAAATCGATGCCACCGATTCCGACTGGGATCGCGAGAAGCTCCAGGAACGCTTGGCTAAGCTCGCCGGCGGTGTCGGTGTGATTAAGGTTGGTGCAGCCACTGAGGTCGAGGTCAAGGAGCGTAAGGCTCGGATTGAAGACGCTGTCTCCTCGACCCGTGCCGCCCTGGAAGAAGGCATTGTCGCCGGCGGTGGTACCGCGCTGATCAACGCACTGAAGGCTCTGGATGACAACGCCGAGCTGGACCAGCTCACCGGCGACCGGGCCGCCGGCGTCGGTGTGGTTCGTCGCGCTCTGGTGCAGCCGTTGCGCTGGATTGCTGAGAACGCCGGCGAGGACGGCTACGTCATTATCTCTCAGGTCGCTGAGCTGGAAGCCAACGAGGGCTTTAACGCCAAGACCGGCGAATTCGGCAACCTGTTGGAGCAGGGCATCATCGACCCGGTGAAGGTGACCCGTTCAGCTTTGCAGAACGCAGCCTCCATTGCTGGTCTGGTGCTGACCACTGAAACCCTGGTCGCCGACAAGACCGACGAAGACGAAGACGAGGACTAATCACCGGCGCTGACCGTGCTGATGCGTCCTGACATCTTCAGTGTGGCCCCGCCTGAATTGGCGGGGCCACACGTGTTTTTTCCGGCGTGTCGTGAGTGTGCCCGTCAGAATGGTGATGTGTTGAGCAGTGATTCCCAGATCACGTAAACTGACGGTGATGCCGTTGAGCGCAGGCGGGAGAATCTCATTCGGTGGCAACACCGGAGGAGGTACCGAAGGAGTAACACCCCCAAGAATCTCTCAGGTCACAGAATCGCTTGTGTTAGGCAACTCTGGAAAGTAGCCCTGAGTCACTCAGGTCTCACCGACGGTGCAAAACCGGACCCGGTCCCGACCGAGTGCGGCTAAAACTCTCAGGTCTTGAACAGAGCGGGGACACGACTACCGGTCGTGGGCCACCGACAGCACAATGAGAGGTACTCCGATGAGCTCATTTATCACCCGTCATCTCGGACCCACCGCACAAGATGTCCAGACCATGCTCGACACAGTCGGCTATGCCTCCGTTGAGGATCTAGTCGACGCCGCCGTTCCCGAAGACATTCGGATTACCGAGCCGCTGAACCTGCCCGCCCCGCTCAGCGAAGAACAGGCGCAGGATCGCCTGCGGGAGATGGCCGGTAAAAACCAGGTGAAAACCCAGATGATCGGGCAAGGTTTCTACAACACCTTCACCCCGGCAGTCATTCGTCGCAACGTGGTGGAGAATCCGACCTGGTACACCGCCTACACTCCCTACCAGGCCGAAATCTCCCAAGGCCGGTTGGAAGCATTGTTGAACTTCCAAACCATGGTGATGGACCTGACCGGGTTGGAGTTGGCCAACGCCTCCCTGCTGGATGAAGCTTCCGCCGCCGCCGAAGCGATGCTGATGATGCGCCGTGCCAATCGGAAGAAATCCAAAGGCATCATCCTGGTCGACGAAAACATCTTCCCGCAGACCCTCTCGGTAGTGACCTCTCGGGCTACCATGGTGGACCTGGAGATCGACATTCGTGACCTCTCCAACCCTGACAACGTCACCGACAATCTGCCGGAAGAAGGCCTGTGTGGCATCATCCTGCAGCAACCCGGCAATAACGGTGGGGTCCGTGACCAGTCCGAGGTGATTGCCACCGCCAAAGAAGCCGGCGGATTCGTGACGGTCATCGCTGACTTGCTGGCCTTGACCCTGATTACCCCTCCCGGTGAGCAAGGCGCTGACATTGCGGTGGGTAACACCCAGCGGTTCGGTGTGCCCCTGTTCTACGGTGGTCCGCACGCGGCTTATATGGCGGCTCGTGCCGGGCTGGAGCGTTCCTTGCCGGGCCGTCTGGTGGGTGTTTCCACTGATGACGCCGGAACCCCGGCCTACCGTTTGGCCCTACAAACCCGCGAACAGCACATTCGACGCGACCGGGCGACCTCCAATATCTGCACCGCGCAGGCACTGCTGGCGGTCACTGCCTCCATGTACGCCGTCTACCATGGCCCGGCCGGGTTGCGGAAGATTGCCTCCGAGGTGCATGCCAAGGCCCGCGTGCTCGGCGAGGCCCTTACCTCGGCCGGACTAAACCTGGCCACCACCAGCTATTTTGACACTCTCGTGGTCGACACCGGCTCCGAAGCCCAAGCCGAGCAGGTCATCAGCCAGGCCCTGGACGCCGATATCAACTTGCGCCACGTGGATGCGACCCGCGTGGGTGTGTCCGTGGATGAGACCACCACCATTGCGCACCTGGAAGCGGTTGCCAAGGCTTTTGGCGCCGAGCTTCCGGCCAGCGCTACACGCGAGCTGGACGAAGTTTCCTACGAGATCGCCGATGTGGTGGATTCTTCCCTCGTGCGTACCAGCGACTACCTGACCCACCCGACCTTCAACACCATCCACTCCGAAACACAGATGATGCGCTACCTGCGCAGCTTGGCGGATAAAGACCTGGCGCTGGACCGGACCATGATCCCATTGGGATCGTGCACCATGAAGCTCAACGCCGCTACGGAAATGGAATCTATCACCTGGCCCGAATTTGCCAGCATTCACCCTTACGTTCCGGCCGATCAGGCCGCCGGCTGGCGCGAGCTCATTGCAGAACTGGAAGACTGGCTGGCGGAGATCACCGGATACGCTGCCGTCTCGGTCCAGCCCAACGCTGGCTCGCAGGGTGAATACGCTGGTCTGATGGCGATCCGCAACTACCACATCGCTCAGGGTGATCAACAGCGTCGTCTGTGCTTGATTCCGGCCTCGGCCCACGGCACCAACGCTGCCTCAGCAGTGTTGGCCGGACTGACCGTCAAGGTGGTCAAAACCGCCCCCGATGGCTCGATCGACATGGAAGATCTGGACAGCATCCTGGAGAAGTCCGGGGATCAGGTCGCTGCGATCATGATCACCTACCCCTCCACCCACGGCGTGTATGAAACCCAGGTGCGCGCGGTGTGCGCGAAGATCCACGACGCCGGCGGTCAGGTCTACCTTGACGGCGCCAACCTCAACGCGCTGATGGGGCTGGCCAAGCCCGGCCAATTTGGTGGCGATGTTTCCCACCTGAACCTGCACAAGACCTTTTGTATCCCGCACGGTGGTGGTGGCCCCGGTGTGGGGCCCATCGGGGTGGGGGAGCACCTGGTGGATTTCTTGCCCGGTGACCCGCTGGCAGACGACGGTGCCCACGATCTGACAGCCCGCGGTGGCAATCCCGTGGTGGCCACCATCTTCGGTTCCGCCGGCGTGTTGCCCATCTCCTGGGCCTATATTGCGATGACCGGTGCTGAAGGACTTAAGGCCTCATCGCAGACTGCCATCCTCAACGCCAACTACTTGGCACGTCGGATCCACGAGGACTTTCCGATCCTGTTCACCGGAGACAACAACCTGGTCGCGCACGAATGTATCATCGACGTCCGCGAGCTCACCAAGGACTCCGGGATTACTGTCGAAGACCTGGCTAAGCGCTTGATCGACTTCGGCATCCATGCCCCGACCCAGGCTTTCCCGGTTCCGGGCACACTGATGATCGAGCCGACCGAGTCCGAGTCGCTGGACGAGATCGAGCGTTTTCTGGCGGCGATGCATGCCATGCGTGAAGAGATTCAGGAAGTCATTGACGGCAAGGTGGCCGCCGAGGATTCGGTGCTCCGTCGGGCACCGCACACCCAGGATGCTGTGATCAGCTCCAGCTGGGATCGGGCCTACTCGGTCGAACAAGCCGCCTTCCCGGTTCCCGAGTTGCGTCGTGGTAAGTACTTCGCGCCGGTGGGACGCATCGATGGTGCGGCCGGTGACCGCAACCTGGTGTGTTCCTGCCCGCCCATTGAAGCCTTTGAGGTATCCGGCGACGACCAACAGCAGGGGGAGTAAAGCCATGACTGAACAGCTAAAAACGAGTGCACTGTACGAGACGCACCAGCAAACCGGTGCCAAGTTCACCGATTTCGCCGGTTGGGACATGCCACTGCGTTATGACTCCGAGCGTGTGGAGCATCAAGCGGTGCGCACTCATGCCGGTATCTTTGATCTGTCGCATATGGGTAACCTGCTGATCTCCGGTCCCAGCGCTGTGGAGTTGCTCAATAGCTCGCTAGCTGGAAACTTCGCCCCGATGGCTATCGGCCGGGCCAAATACACCCTGGCTCTGACCGAATCCGGTGGCATTGTGGACGACATGATCGTCTACCGGCTGGGCGAGGACCGTTTCATGGTGGTCCCCAACGCCGCGAACGTGGACCCGGTCCGCGACCAGATCGCTGGCGTCAACCAGGGGCTAGCGCAGCCAGCTGAACTCGTCGATACCACCGAGCACACCGCAATCATTGCTGTGCAGGGCCCGGCCGCAGAACAGATCGTCGCCAGCGTGCTCACCGACTTGATCGATGAACACGCCGCCAGCGTCGTAACCGAGCTGGGATATTATCGTTGCGCTCGCTGGGAGATTGACAACCTGGGCGAACTGGTGGTGGCCCGAACCGGCTACACCGGGGAAGATGGCTTTGAACTGTTCTTGGATGCCACCCAGGCGGTGAGCCTGTGGGAGAAACTTCGGGCAGCTGATGAGCAACTACTACCCTGTGGGCTGGCGTGTCGCGACTCGTTGCGCCTGGAAGCCGGGATGCCACTCTACGGTCACGAGCTGACCGAGCACACTACTCCGGCGGAAGCCGGGTCGCTGGGCGTGGTCTCGGCCAAAAAGACCGAAGACTTCCCGGGGCGTGCCGCGGTAGATGCCGACCGGGAGAACGAGGCGACCCCGGTCCGAGTGCTGATTGGCTTGCAAGGAACCGGTCGACGCGCTGCCCGCGAAGGGGCGCACCTGCTGGACGAGCAGGGACAGCCCATCGGAGAAGTGAGCTCCGGTCAGCTGTCGACTACCCTGGGATATCCGATCGCACTGGCCTATATCCAGGCACCGGCCCCGGAACCAGGTACAGTGCTCACTGTGGACATTCGCGGTAAACAGCACGAGTTCACCGTGGTGCCCCTGCCCTTCTACCAGCGTAACCGGTGACCCGGTATATCGTCTCAGTAGCTTCCAGAAACAGCTTCCATCAACCCACCACAAAGTAAAGGACACCTGCGATGCCCGCAATCCTGTCAACCCTGAAATATTCCGCCGAACACGAGTGGATCGATGAGTCCAGCCCGGTGAAAGTCGGTGTCACCGAGTTCGCGACCGAACAGCTCGGCGACATTGTGTTCGTGGACCTGCCACAGGTTGGTGATGAGGTCACCGCCGGTGAGGTCTGCGGTGAGCTCGAGTCCACCAAATCGGTGTCTGATCTGTACTCTCCAGTGAGCGGGACCGTGGCTGCCATCAATGAGGAGGTCGTGGACGACCCCGAGTTGGTGAATCAGGACCCCTACGGTAAGGGTTGGCTGTTCAGCGTGGAGGTCACCGAAAATGGTCCTCTGTTGGATGCTCAGGCCTACGCCGAGGAATTCGACGTCGAGGTGACGGAGGGCTAACGCCCAAAAATCTGTCGAATCGCCTCATCGATGGTCTCGGCGCGGAACCGGTAGCCAGAAGCTAACGCCTTCTCGGCACTCAACCGCGCCGAGGCCATTGCTAATTCACGGTTGCCTTGTCGCCCCAACACCAGCGCCGGCGCCCACCCGGGGGTGGGTAGGCGTGTGGGCCGGGTGATCACCTCGCCGAGGACCTCGGCGAATTCGCGTTGCTGGACAGGCGCCGGGGCGACTGCATTGAGGGGGCCAGTGATGCTATCGTGCGTCACCGCCCAAACATACAGCTGGATCAGATCATCGAGCCCGATCCAGGGCATCCACATGGTTCCCGGACCCAACGGGCCTCCCGCGCCGGCAAAATACAGGGGCAATTGCGTGGCCAGTAAACCGCCACGAGCTGAGAGTACGAGGCCGGTGCGCATCGCCACGGTGCGGATCCCCAGATCTTCGGCCTCACGGGCAATGCCTTCAACCTGACGGCACACAGCCGCTAAGAAATCGTCACCGCTGGGATGATCTTCGGTAATCGGCTCAGCCACCAGAGACAGCGGGGAGGCGTCGTGACCATAGAACCCCGAGGCCGAAGCCGTAATAAAACTGGCTGGAGCACGAGTGGTACGTTTCATGGCCGCGACCAGCGTGGAGTTGGTCTGCACCCGGGAGGCAAAGATCGCGTTGCGATGCTTTTCGGTCATCACGCCCACGATCGATGCACCGGCGAGATTAATGACCGCATCCGCGTCCTCGAGCACCTCCGAGTCCAGCTGATGCCGAGCAGGATCCCAACTGAACCGGTCCTCATCGAGCCGACGCGATTCACCACGACGGCGCTGTAACCGAATGACCCGGTGACCAGCGGCGGTTAGCAGGGCCACCAACTGGGTACCCACCAGACCCGAGGCGCCGGCGATCACGATAGTCAACGGCGTGCTCAACGCGAGATCGGTGTGGAAATTCAGGTCGCCGGCCACGACCCGGGAGCGGTGGCGGAAAACGCGTTCCAGTTGCTCTTCAAATTCCTCGCGCAGTCGCAGCACCTCCCGGAGATCACCGGGAAACTCGTAGGTGATTTCATCGCAGACCAGAGTCTCCTCGGTGCCACTGGGCACAAACCGGTGGATGTGTTCCCAGGATGCTAAGGGTCCGGACACCATCTCGTCCGTGAAGGATACTCCCGGCTCTAACGTGGTGTGTTCCGCCACCCAGCTGGTACCCACCGGCGTGAGATGCTGCAGCCCCGGCACCATTGAGACCACCGCATCGACCCACGGTGCCCCGTGCACCAGGTGAGTTCGCGAGCCAGGTTGCAGGCCGTTGGTGGGAGGCTCTACCACCGTGGTCAACCACTGTGGAGTCAACCGAGTCAGAGCCCCCGGGCTGGAATACCAGTCCCAAACCCGTTTGGGCGCATGATTCAGCAGTGAACTGTGAAAAAATTTCAATGGTGCCGTCACGAGAAACCCCTTTTCATCTAGTTCACACCCTACCTGCGGACCCCTTCGGTGAGTAGCCATTGCCAGCGGCTCCATATCAGGCCCCAATACCCCGTGCCGAGGTCGGTCATCGTCGGTCACCGACCGTGACGCCGTAACCCCAGAGGAATAGACTGAGAACCAACCTGTGTTCTGATCGAATACTTGGTGCTGTTCCTGCATCATCTCGTGAAAGGCGACCATCGTGAACAACAACACCTCTGGACCGTCACAACAGCCAGTCACCGAAGCCGCCGACCCCTTCGGGTTTGTGGGGCTGACCTACGATGATGTGTTGCTGTTACCGAATGCCACTGAAGTCATTCCCGCTGACGCCGATGTCGCCACCCGGCTCACCAAACGGATCAACATCAACGTCCCGATCATCTCAGCGGCCATGGACACCGTCACCGAGTCCCGTCTGGCGATCGCCATGGCCCGCATGGGTGGTATGGGAGTGATTCACCGCAATCTGTCCATCGCAGACCAAGCCTCGGAAGTCGATAAGGTCAAGCGCAATGAGTCCGGAATGATTACCGACCCGGTCACGATTTCTCCGCAAGCCACTCTGAGCCAGTGGGACGAACTCTGTGGCCGCTACCGGGTTTCCGGCTTGCCGGTTGTAGAAGAAGACAACACGTTAGTCGGGATCATCACCAACCGTGACACTCGGTTTGTGCCCCGAGGACAGTTCGACACCATCACGGTGGCCGAGGCCATGACGAAGATGCCACTGGTGACCGCCCACGTCGGCATTACTCGTGAAGAAACCATCCGGTTGTTGTCTGAAAACCGGATCGAAAAGCTCCCGCTGGTCGATGATCGCAACCACCTCCAGGGGCTGATCACGGTCAAGGACTTCGACAAGGCCGAGGAATACCCGCTGGCCTCCAAAGACCACGAAGGGCGCCTGCTGGTCGGGGCTGCGGTCGGGTTTTTCGGCGACGGCTGGGACCGTGCTATGACCTTGGTAGACGCCGGAGTCGACGCACTCGTGGTCGATACCGCCAACGGTCACACCCACGGCGTGCTGGACATGGTTTCCCGACTGAAGAAGGAACCTGCCGCGGGGCATATTGATGTTATCGGCGGACAGGCCGCCACCTACGCCGGCGCGAAAGCTCTGGTTGATGCCGGAGCCGATGCGGTCAAGGTCGGGGTGGGCCCCGGCTCTATTTGCACCACCCGTGTGGTGGCCGGTGTCGGCGTGCCCCAGGTGACTGCCATCTACGAATCCGCCAAAGCGACCATCCCTGCCGGCGTGCCGTTGATCGCCGATGGCGGTCTGCGATACTCCGGTGACATCGGCAAGGCGCTGGTCGCCGGCGCCGATTCGGTGATGCTGGGGTCGTTGTTGGCTGGCACCGCAGAATCTCCTGGCGACCTGGTGTTTTACCAGGGCAAACAGTTTAAGGCCTACCGCGGCATGGGATCGCTGGGTGCGATGCAAACCCGTGATGGTCACCGTTCCTACTCCAAGGACCGCTACTTCCAGGCCGATGTGCCCAGCGAAGAGAAGCTGATCCCCGAAGGCATTGAGGGACAGGTGCCCTACCGCGGTCCGGTCAGTGCCGTGTTGCACCAGTTGGTGGGCGGTCTGCGCCAAACCATGTTCTACACTGGCGCCGCCGACATTCCTGCCTTGAAGCGCGACGGCCGCTTCGTGCGGATCACCCCTGCTGGGCTCAAAGAGTCCCACCCCCACGACATTATGATGACCGTGGAAGGCCCCAACTACCACAACCGCTAAATCTGGAGCCAACTAGTGAGTCACGAGATTGAGATCGGTCTCGGCAAACGAGGCCGAGCATCCTACCCGCTGGACGCGGTCAATATTGTTCCGGCCCGCCGGACCCGCGACCCCGAAGATGTGTCGCTGGACTGGCAGATCGATGCCTTCAAGTTCTCCATGCCAGTCATCGGAGCCCCGATGGACTCGGTTATGTCTCCGGCCACTGCGATCGAGCTGGGCAAGCTCGGAGGCATGGGCGTGCTCAACCTCGAAGGCCTCTGGACCCGCTATGAAAACCCGGAACCGATTCTGGAAGAGATCGCCCACCTGCAAGTTGCAGCGTTCTCCCCAGAGAACACCGCACGCCTCCAGCAGCTCTACGCGGCCCCGATCCAGCCCGACCTGATCACCGCCCGGCTGGCCGAGATTCGCGACGCCGGAGTCGTGGTCGCCGGGGCGCTCACGCCTCAGCGCACCCAAGAGTTCTACCGCACCGTGCTGGACGCCGGGGTGGACATGTTCGTCATTCGTGGTACCACCGTTTCGGCACAGCATGTCTCCGAAACCTCCGAGCCCCTGGATCTGAAACAGTTCATTTACGAGCTGGACGTTCCGGTGATTGTCGGTGGTGCCGCCGGGTACACACCCGCTCTTCACCTGATGCGCACCGGTGCTGCCGGGGTGCTGGTCGGATTCGGTGGTGGCGCGTCCTCCACCACCCGTCGTGCCTTAGGCATCCGGGTGCCGATGGCCACCGCCATTGCCGATATTGCTGAGGCCCGTCGCGACTACATGGATGAATCTGGTGGACGCTACGTGCACGTGATCGCCGATGGCGGTCTCGGAAACTCGGGAGACATCGTGAAATCTCTGGGTATGGGCGCTGACGCGGTGATGCTCGGCGCCGCCCTGGCCCGAGCCGAAGAAGCTCCTGGAGCGGGATGGCACTGGGGCCTGGAAGCCGCCCATCCGGTCTTCCCCCGTGGCGATCGCACCCATGTGGGCACCGTCGCCCCGTTGCGTGAAGTATTATTGGGACCTACCGATCACACCAACGGCACCGCCAACCTGATGGGCGCACTCCGGCGTGCCATGGCTTCGACCGGATATACCGAACTGAAAGAATTCCAGAAAGTCGAAGTTCAGATCGCCCAGGTCTAACCCCTTCCCATCTGCTGTAGCTACCCCCGATAAAGCGAGGTCTGATGCTCCGTACCGCGCTGAAGCCTCGGTGGCTGGGTTTCCTAGCGGTCGCGATCCTGGTTTCGGCGGTGTTCATGGCCCTGTCGGTCTGGCAAGCCCGCCAAGCAGTCTCCAACCCTGCCCCGCCACCGGAACAAACCGAAAACCCGGTGGAGATGACCGAATTCTTCGAACCATTTACCGCTATGGTTTCCACTCAGGCTGACCAGATGGTGTACTTCACCGGCACTGTTGAGCCCGAGCACACCGTCCAAGTTGCTCACCGCGTGCACGACGGCCAGACCGGATATTGGATCGTCTCGCGTGCCACGGTGACCGGCACCGATCGTAACGTGAGTATTCCGGTGGTGTGGGGCTGGCGCGAAGAACCGCTGGATTTTGAGGCCACCGAGCAGAACCCCACGGACCTCAGCGTTGCAGAACGCCTGTTTACTGAGGCTAGTGGCATCGAACCGAGCCAGACCGTGACCATGACCGGAAGACTCCTTCCTGCCGATGGGCCGGATACCGGCTCTGATCTGTCCACCACCCCGGTAACCGTCTCGACCCTGGCTACCGCCGAGCTGACCAATATCTGGGATGAGCCGCTCTATGCCGGCTATGTTGTCGTCGAAGAATTCGAGGACACCGAAGGGACGGTGCACACCGTTCAGGCCCCCGGCTCGTCCAGCACATCCGATGGCCTGGAAGCTGTCCGTGTCTCCGCCCCGGAGCAGGAAACCGACGTGGTGTGGCTCAACGTCTTCTACGCGATCGAGTGGGTGATTTTTGCGGCTTTCGCGCTGTATCTGTGGTGGCGATTCGTGCGCGATGACTACCTGAAAGACCAACGCGAGGCAGAACTCGACCGGCTGTGGGAACAGCATTGGCGACGCAAAGAACTCGAAAAACGACGCGAACAAGCCCGCGCCGAAAAGGCCGCGGCGGTGGTAGCCTATCGAAATTACTATGGGCATGACCCTGAACCACCCGCCGACCAGTGAGCTCGACCCAACGAAGGCACCGTGACAGATCGTGACTGATAGACAACCTCCCATCGACCCCAACACCCTGCCCGACCCCGACCAGATCACCGAAGAGGATCTGCCGGCTGCGCCACCCCGCCCTGAGTCGGTGGGCAAACGCCGTTTTGGCGGCACCCACAAACAGATTCGTGGAGCCCTGACCTTTTACCGGATCTGCGCTTATCTGACCGGTATTTTGCTCCTGGCGCTGGTAGTCGAAATGATCCTGAAATACGGTTTCGACCTCGAGCTTTTCGCCGGTGGCACCACCTTCGATGGTGCGGATAACACGCTGGGACTACACCCCCCGGACTCCGTGCTGGGCGGAGTAAACCTGTCGTTGCTAGTACTCATCGTCCACGGATGGATGTACGTGGTGTATTTGGTGGGTTGTTTCCGACTGTGGGCGCTGATGCGCTGGTCCGGCTGGACGCTGTTGGCGATGGCCGGCGGTGGCGTGGTGCCATTTTTGAGTTTCTACACCGAGCATAAAATAGCTCAACGGACCCACCAAGAACTTGCCGAACACCCCGAAGGAGTGCGCCGGTACTAACGATCGGAGACACCATCATGCTCCAGGAGTTGATGGCCACCCAGGCCAACTCCGCCGACTCTGCTTTTGGCCTGATCGGCGATTGGGCCGTGGCGGTTATGAACGCCTTAGGCCCCACCGGTGTCGGGCTGTTGGTGCTGATCGAAAACCTCTTCCCGCCGATTCCCTCCGAAGTGATCCTGCCCCTGGCCGGATTTAGCGCCGCCTCCGACCAGGCGCAGTTCACCTGGGCCTCCGCGGTGCTGTTCGCGACCGTTGGATCAGTCCTGGGCGCATACTGTCTCTACGGGCTGGGTGCCTGGCTGGGGCACCAGCGCACCGTGAATCTGTTGACGAAATTGCCGCTCGTGGAGCGCAGGGAGATCGACGCCACCATAAACTGGTTCAACAAACACGGTTATTGGACCGTGTTCCTCGGTCGTATGGTGCCGATCTTCCGCTCACTGATCTCGCTACCGGCGGGAGTTGAGCGCATGAACTGGTGGAAGTTTGGGCTCTTGACCCTGACCGGATCAGCGATCTGGAACACCATCTTTGTCTACGGTGGATTTCTGCTCGGGGAGAACTGGTACCTGCTGGAACAGGCCGCCGGTTGGTTCCAATACCTGGTGATCGGGTTGCTCCTGCTGGCATTGATCGCCTACGTGGTCTACAAGATCCGGTCCCGAAAAACGGCGCAGCGCCCCGGTGCGGCTCAGTTAGACTGAGAACGTGACTGATCCATCCCGCGCAGATAACCCAGACATTGCCGCTGATTTCCCCACCGTGTTGGTGGTGGACTTTGGAGCTCAATACGCCCAGTTGATTGCCCGGCGTGTCCGTGAGGCTCATGTCTACTCCGAAGTGGTCGCGCACTCCACCCCGGTCCAAGACATTGTGGCGCGCAAACCCGCCGCGCTTATCCTCTCGGGCGGACCATCCTCGGCCTACGAAGACGGCGCTCCCGGAATTGACCCGGACCTGCTGGAAGCCGGCATCCCGGTGCTAGGCCTCTGCTATGGATTCCAGGCCATTACCCAGGCGTTGGGTGGTACGGTGGCGCGGACCGAACGGCGCGAATACGGCTCCACACCGCTGACCAGCCTAGCGACAGACTCGGTACTGCTGGCGGGTCAGCCCGCCGACCAGACGGTGTGGATGTCGCACTCCGACGCGGTGTCGCAAGCCCCCGAAGGGTTTACCGTCATTGCCTCGACTCCGCATGCCAGTGTGGCCGCTTTCGAGAACACCGAAAAGAAGATTTTCGGCGTCCAGTGGCATCCCGAGGTGAAACATACTCCCTTCGGTCAGGACACCATCACGAACTTTCTCTACCACGGTGCCGGATTGCGTCCGGAATGGACCACCAGCAGTGTTATTGACGAGCAGGTGCAACTGATCAAGGATCAGGTCGGTGACGCTCGAGCCATCTGTGGCCTTTCCGGCGGGGTGGACTCCGCGGTGGCCGCCGCGCTAGTGCAACGCGCCATTGGTGACCGGCTCACCTGCGTCTATGTCAACCACGGACTGATGCGCCACGACGAATCAGTCGAAATCGAACGTGCTTTTGGAGCCGCTTCCGGGGGAGCCCGTCTGGTGATGTTGGACGCCGAAGAAGACTTCCTGCAGGCGTTATCCGGTGTGAGTGACCCCGAAGCCAAGCGCAAGATCATCGGCGAAAAATTCATCCGCACCTTCGAACGGGCACAAGCCGAGATTGTGGCAGAAACCGCTGATCAGGATCTGCCCCCAGTGAAGTTCCTGGTCCAGGGAACCGTGTACCCCGACATCGTCGAATCCGGTGGGGGAGACGGGACCGCTGTGATCAAGTCCCACCACAACGTGGGCGGGTTGCCGGACGATATTGAATTTGAACTCGTCGAGCCACTGCGAGCCCTGTTCAAAGACGAGGTCCGCGCCGTGGGAACTGAACTGGGCCTGCCTGATGAGATTGTCTGGCGTCAGCCCTTCCCTGGCCCCGGCCTGGGTATCCGTATTATCGGCGAAGTCACCAAAGAACGTCTCGACACCCTGCGGGCCGCCGACGCAATTGTGCGTGCCGAGCTGACCGCAGCCGGGTTGGATCGGGAGATCTGGCAGTGCCCGGTCGTGCTGTTGGCTGATGTTCGCTCCGTGGGTGTGCAGGGTGATGCCAGAACTTATGGTCACCCGATCGTACTACGCCCGGTGGTTTCCGATGATGCGATGACCGCTGACTGGGCGAAGGTGCCCTACGACGTGCTCTCCAAGATCTCCAATCGCATTACCAATGAGGTCGATGAGATCAACCGGGTTGTGTTGGATGTGACATCCAAGCCCCCGGGAACCATCGAATGGGAGTAATAAAGCGATCCCCGTGAGAAAATCTGGGACCATCTCGGTGGTTCACCGCCCGATCTCGCCCAATGTGCGGTTGGATAGTTTCAGCGAGGACTATCGATCAGGAAGGACGAGGCTGCTGTGAACGAAACGGATCCCACTCGTCGTGATGACGACACAGAGCTCGGTGGCGCCGAAAACCAGGAACTGGACAGCACCGATCTCGACTTCATTGCCGATGATTCCGCACCGAGCACAGCCGGTTTCGACGATCCCGAGATCAGCTTCGGCCAATGGCTACACCAGATCACGACCGGGCAAGAGTCTGACACCATGTTGCGGTTTGCCCCGACCACGGCAAACTCCCTGGAAATCACCCACTCCCACCCCTCGGGGCTGACACAGTTTCTGACCAAACGTCGCACCCGCCTCTCCACGCTGATGCGGGATCAACCCGGACAAAACTCGGCTCGAGCTACCGCCACCGCCATGATCTCCAAGATCGACGAACTCGCTGAAGATCGTGGGATCAACGTCGGCTTCGTCGCCGCCGGCATTGCGACCTGGCGGATCAGCGATGGCGGGGCATCTCACCAGATGTCAGCGCCTGTGTTACTGGCTCCTGTGCGCTTGAGCCAGCGCAATGGACGCGAAGACTTTGACGTCCAGCTCACCGGACAAGCTATCCTCAACCCGGCCCTGGCCCGGTACTTCCACTCGGTCTACGGTGTAGAACTTGACCCAGAGCAGTTCCGTCGTGCCGCCTACGCCACCAATAAGCTCGAGCCTCTGCCCGCACTGGAGCTGATGCGCGAGTATAGCTCTGAGGTTCGAGGTCTGGTGGTCGAACACCGTATTCTGCTCTCGACTTTCGCTGATCTCACCGACGAATCGGTTTCGGCGATCACCGGATTTGATCACCCCGTGCTCCGCGACCTCTACCGTGCGCAAGCCGGCACCGAATTCGCGACCGAACTCGTCGAACCCGAAGAATCGAGTCTGGAGGCGGTGGACCTCACCCCGTTGGACCAGCGCGACCCCGCCGATGAGCCACTCGTCTTCGACCTCGACCCCTCACAACAAACCGCCGTGGACCTGATCCGCTCCGGACATTCCGTGGTGGTAACCGCTCCTCCGGGAACCGGCGAAACACAGACCGCGCTGGCCGCTGCAGCAGCCTTGGCCGCTGATGGTCGCCGGGTGTTGATGGTGGCTGAACGCACCACGACACTCAACGAGCTCTACCGTCGTGCCGACGCGGTGGGACTAGCCAGCATGCTCTTCCACGTCAGTGCAACCCATACTTCCGCTCAGTTGCGTGAAGAAATGATCCAGGCGTTACTACGTGTCGAAGCTGCCAAAGAGCCGGCCACCCAGCGGGTGAACCAAACCCTGGTGCAACGTCGTGATCAGCTGGTTGCTCATGCCGAGAGCCTCCACCGGGTGCGCGAGCGGTGGAATTGCTCGCCTTACCAGGCCATGCGCGCCCTGGCTGAGCTCACCGCCTTGGACCCGCCACCATGCACTTCGGTGCGCTTGAAACGTTCGGTGCTGGATTCCACCGTCGCACGGGACGATATTGCTGAAAAGCTCACCTCGGCGGCCAGACTGGGTGCCTTCTCACGGGCCGCCACCGAATCCCCGTGGTATGGTGCGCGGTTACGCAACGTGCAAGAAGCCGAAGCTGCCTACCAGCTGGCCGAAGACATTAACGACCACCTCCCGCGAGTTCGAAAGCTGATGGTCCAGGCCACTGAGGATGCCCACCTGCGGACCGGGACGAACATCAATGAGTGGAACGACCAAGTTTCCCTGCTGCAAAGTGTGCGCGGCTCCCTGGACCACTTCACCCCCGATATTTTCGATCGGCCGGTGACCGATCTGATTGCTGCCACAGGGTCAGGATCCTGGCGACGCGATCACGAGATCGAGATGTCGGCGATGACGCGGTCGAAACTTCGTCGTGTGGCTAAAGAGTACGTGCGGCCCGGCGTGTCGGTGCCCGATTTACACGACGCTCTGGAGAAAGTCCAAGAACAACTCACCGCGTGGAATCAGTACTCCACCTCCAAACGCCATCCTAAAATCCCCACCGGACTAGACACCCTCGAACGGGAGCTGTCGGTGCTGACCGACAATATTTCCCAGCTCCAAGAGCGGTTAGCCACACCGGCGGTGCGGGCCGAAGAACTGGCGCGTCTGTCGATCAACGACCTCTCCGACGTCGTCCAACGTCTGGTCGACGACGCTGAAACGTTGCAGACACTGCCCGAACGGACCCTGGTCGTCGATCAGCTGACTGAACACGGGCTCGGTGAGCTACTTCGCGACTTCTCCGAACGGGAAGTCACCGCAGACAACGTGGTCGCTGAACTCGAGATGGCCTGGTGGCAGTCCGTGCTGGAAGCGATGCTGTCCTCCGACGAGACCCTGACTGTGATGGACGGCGACGAGCTGAACACACTAGAAGCCGAGTACCGTCTTGCCGATGGGACGCATCTGGACTTGGGCGCCTCCTCGTTGAACTGGACGCTGGCCCAGCGCTGGAACGAGGTCTGCGACACTCACGAGACTGCCGCTTCGACGCTACGGACCATGCTCAAAGAGGGCGAGACCACACTAGAGAACCTCGCTGACATTGATCCCGAGCTCCTGCAGCCCTTGATCCCGGTATGGATGTCCTCGCCGATGGCTTTGGCGCAAGCCCCGCAGAAACTGCACTTCGATGCCGTGTTGATCCTGGATGCTGGTTCCTTGGCTTTGCCCACGGGTCTGGGCGCGATGGCCCGGGCTCAACAGGTGGTTGCCTTCGGAGACCCGGTCTCCGAACGGCCCCAGCCGTTCCACGTCTGCGTGGAACCCACCACCGGTAGCGAACCAGCCGTGACCGAATCGGTGTGCGTGGCCCTGCGCCGAGTGTTGCCGACCACCGCGCTGTCGACCATGCACCGTGGTGTCTCCCAGGCGCTGGTCCGATTACTCGGGACCCAACTCTATGACGGACAACTGGACAAAATGGCCACCGCCGCGGAAATCACCGGGGCCTATACCTCCCGAGGGGCCGAGGTCGAATACCTCACCGCGCCCGGTACCCCGGGCTACGGCGACGATGGAGTGGAGTCCACCACTGCTGAAGTCAATCGTGTGGTCGATTTGGTCTTTGAACAGTTCCAGACGTTCCCCCATCGCTCGGTGGCGGTGTTGACCACCACACCGTTGCACGCCCGCAGGGTGGCCGAAGCAATACGCGTCAACCTCGCTGATCACCGCTGGGCCACCAGCTTCTTCAATGCCGAGACTGCCCCCCACGGCGAACCCTTCGTGGTCGCACCACTGGAGCGGGCGGGGTCAATGGTGCGCGACACCGTGATCTTCTCCCTGGGTTATGGACGCACCTCCCACGGCACCGTGGTACACCACTTTGGGCCACTGTCCGAACAACACGGCGTGGAGTACTACGCGAGACTGGCAACCCGTGCCCGCGAGTCGTTTCGGGTGCTCAGCTGCATTCACCCCCAAGAGGTCGACCCCGCTCGTTTATCCGCTGGGGCCGGCTACTTCTGGGAGATGATAGAACTCATTTCTGCCCCACGGACAGACACCGAGGCTGTGGCTGGCGGCGTCACGAAATCGACCACCGACCCCCTGGTGCAACCGATCGCTGAGGAACTCCTCGCCCGGGGCGCCCGGGTGATCACCGATGGTGCTTTACATGCGGAGTTGCTGATCTGGAACCCGGATCCAGAAATCTACCGGCCTACTCCCGGTGGGGAGGACTACACGGTCCCCCTGGCGGTCACCACCGACGGTAGTAGCCACTATCAGCACCTTTCGGTACGTGAGCGATCGCGACTTCGCCCGCTGGCTGCTCAGCGAGCGGGCTGGCGGCCAGTATCGGTGTGGAGTATCGATTCTTTTGCCGAACCGCAAAAAACTGTGGACCGACTGGGTGATCTTATCGGTCTGCAACCGGGCACGATGGATCAGCAGACACAACGCACCCGGCGCAGTAGTCGCTCCCACCGCAAAGAGCCCGACACCAACGATGTGACGGAACAGTGACCCGTGATGACTCCGCACGAGCCATCTCAGCACCGCCCGCAACCGCGTCGGCGTGGACACCGTCGAGTGGATGTGGGGCCGACAGGTCAACCTGACCCCGACGGTGATCAGCACCTCACGGCGGAGGTAACACGCCGCGCAGATCAGGCGCACCCGGTGTCCACTCCGCGCGTTAAAAAATCCACCGGCCACGCTCAGTTGTCTGAACGCGACCGGTGGATGCTGGAGCAACGTCCCCCACACTGGGGATGAGGGGTTAGCTCACGATGCTGTCGTTTGAGTAGTCGTCGCCGGGCTCATCAAGCTGGTCGGCATTGTAGTTGTCTAACTCGGAATCTTCGAAACCTGGCATCGACGGAGCTTGCTCAGTACCGTCGACGGGGGGTGCTTCTATCGTTTTCGTCAAGCTGCTGGAACAAGTTGTGCTGGGCGAGATTCGTAGAACGTGCCGTCTCTGAGCATGGCGAACAGGACGTCGGATCGGCGTCGGGCGAGGGCGATGACGGCTTGGTTGTGGCGTTTGCCTTCGGCGCGTTTTTTGTCGTAGTAGGCCTTCGATACCGGATCGTGGCAGGAGTCCATCCATGCGGATCGGAATAAGGCGTTGTTGAGTTGTTTATTGCTAGAACGGGCCGGGGACTCACCTCGGATCGAGGTCTCAGAGCGACGCGTTACGGGAGCAATGCCGGCGTAGGTGGCCAGGTGATCTGGGGTGGGGAAGGAGCTGAAGTCTGCTGCAGTGAGCAGGATCGTGGCGGTGGTCTTGATTCCGACTCCTGGCATAGGAATCAAGACCTGGGTAAGAGGGTGAGCATCGACCATCGCTTCCACCTCGGTGGCCACCAGAGCGCGTTGAGCTTTGAGCTCTTTGATCTGGGCGGCCATCCTGGGAATGATCAGTTCCACGGTAGCTGTTCCAGGCACGGTGACCGTTTGCTCAGCTAGGGCCGTGAAGATCTGGTCGATCAACGCGGAGGGGTCTTTGCGGGCATGATTTTTCGCCCAGCGTTTTACCCCAGATTTGTCAGCAGCCTGCAGGCCGTGGGGTCCGTGATACCGAATCAACAACTCCAGGACAATGGGCCGTGTGAGGACGGTGCCGGTGAAGACTCGTTCCAGTGACGGGTAAATGTGCACCAGCAACGATCGTAGTCGGTTGATGGCTGGGGTACATTCCCGAGCCAGGTCATTATCAAACCCAGCCAGCACTTTCAACGCCGAGAACAGATCAGATTCCCGATCCACGGCTCGTAGCGTATGGGGCATGGTTCTGGCAGTATCAGCAATGATGAACGCGTCCCGGGCATCAAGTTTTGGACCGGCCGGGATACAGATCAGCAGTCTTGCGCATCGCCAAGCCCGGCAAGTATGCCACGGTGGCGCCACAGTCTCGGGCCACCGCGATCGGTAAGGCACCAATGGTGTTAGGCTGATCGACCACCACCAGCACTGAACCGTGCCCTTGGAGCTGAACGATGACGTCTCGCAATGCGGTTTCGTCTTGCGGTAATTCCCGGTCGTAGAGTTTCTCGCCGGTGGTTGTCAGAGCGCATCCGTCATGTGCGCTTTTACCAACGTCTAGCCCCAGGATCACATCGTAGGTTGTTGTCATGGCAGTCTTCCTCACTGCTGGTAGCAACGCCGCTGTGATCATGACACCCGATGCTTGCACCCACGTGACGAACAGACCTCAACACACTGCTTGGGCCGCATCCCTATGAGAAGTCAACGCGCGTCCTGGACCTCTGGCGGCAACACCCCCCGGACCATGAAATGACAGGGCAACACAGCCATACCAGAGCCAGCGACCAGCTCCTTGGATAGACCTAAGAAATACCCTAGAAGGACCTATAAATAAATGTAACGGGTCTTTTCGAAAGATTCTTCTCAAAACGGGAAGCTTCTTTTCTCGTATGGAGCGAAGGGGTAGTGCGTGGGGGAGTTCGATGCTTTGTTCGAGCGTAACCGGGTGGTGTCTATCCGTGGTGTTGC